>JAAUPI010000156.1 GCA_012035135.1 Microcoleus sp. CSU_2_2 | reverse complement strand
CCCAATACGGTTCACTTAACGTTCGTAGGGTGCGTCGCTACCTACAACTCTCGCTACAGACTGAGATTAAACGAGCGACGCACCATACAATTTATAACCCAATACGGTTTACTTAACGTTCGTAGGGTGCGTCGCTACCTACAACTCTCGGTACAGACTGAGATTAAACGAGCGACGCACCCTACAATTTATAACGGGAGTGAATCACCCGGATTTGGTATAATTAGTAGGTGCGTCAAGTCATCTTCGCGAATTTGCAATCGACTCATCTACTTAATTTGCTAGAGAATTTTGCAGCTTACTCAACTATTCCCCTCTTGCCCATAAGCCTGCCAAGCCAAATCTACCAGCCCGTTGACAATCGCCACAGCCACCACCGCCGATCCCTTTCGCCCCTCAATCCGAATATGAGGAATCATCGAATCGTGCAGCCGCGACTTAGCCACATCCACCCCTATAAACCCAGAAGGAGTGCCAATTACCAAAGCAGGGCGAATTTCCTCAGCCTCAATCAAATCGACGATCGCCGACAAAGAAGTTTGAGCCTGACCCACCACAAAAATCCCCTCAGGATAGCGTCTTGCCAAAGTTTCAATCCCCCAAGCAGCCCGCGTCCTTTCCTTTTGGGGGCGCGTCAAAGCCTCCATCGAACAGTAAACCGGATTTGCAAAAGTATTTTGGATCTGCGGTGTAATGCCAACCTGCACCATCGGTACATCTACCACGATCGTCGTTCGAGCAGCCAAAGCAGCCGCCCCAGCCTGCAACGCTTGATCGGAAAAACTAATTAAAGACTTGTACTCAAAATCAGCAGTCGCATAAATCACACGGCGGACTATTTCGTACTCCGCCGCTGAAAAACCATGCTCGCCAATTTCACTATCGATTAATCCCAGACTCTGGGCATCGCTTACGTGCCATTCCATTTTGAATAGCTGTCGCCTGTTAGTTGTCAGGTATCAGCTTATCAGCTTTTTGTGATTAGTTGAGAGTTGAGAGTTGACAGTTGACAGTTGACTGATGACTGACAACTAACAACTGTAATCTCGGATGTCCGGGAATTACCGGGTTAAATGTATCTGACAAACTAAGTTTCTGACGAAGAAGACTTGCCCAGTACCGGAGTCAGGAATGCCACTAGAGCTCCGATCGCAAAACCAGACACATTTCGCAGCAAAGGTAGCCATTCGGAAGTTCGAGTCACCACAGGCCCAATTCCGAAAGCCAAAAACAGAATGCCCCACAGTGGCGAAAAAATTAGCGCCCACTGCCAAGCCACAATCTGTCCAGGTTTCCGCGGCTGAGCCGCAAACCCGCAGATTACTCCGCCGAGTACAGATGTAATTAACGTTAGAATCCACTGTTCTCTAGGCAAACCGGGAACTACACGACATCCGCCCTGACGCAAACAACCTTCGATCGACTCCAAAGATTCAATAATCGCTCTATCTTCCCCATTGTCCCGCACAAAAAACTGATTGCCGTAGCGGGTTTGCAGTTCCACCCAAAAAGTGCGTGGCAGCAGCGGATACAGCGAATCGCCGACATTAAAATTTAACAGATTACCACCACGCGGATCTGCAACTAGCAGTACGCTCTTTTGATCTAGCCCCCAATAGCTTTTGACAGCTAAACCCGGAGTGCGATCGTACTGAGTCAACACTCGTAGTTTCCAGCCAGTTTCCGCTTCAAAGGTGTTTAAATTTTTTGCCAGCCCCTCTTCTTCAATATCAGTCAGGGCTTTAGCTAAGTCAATGATTGGCGTTTGAGTTTTAGGCAACAAATCGGGATTGTTGTAAGCGAGTACCGGTTGGGCGATCATCGTCCACACCGACAAAGCCAGGAAAAATGTAGCAATAGATGCTAGAAATCTTCTTCGCGAAAAAAACTGTGACATAGGAACTTCTAATTCAGGTATCAATGGTAGGCGATCGTCTTAACCGAGGGATAAGAGAAAACTCATATTTCTTTACAATAGTTTACTTTACAGGAAGCGAAGGGGAAGGGGAAGGGGGGAATAGTTTTTGAGAGGGGGAGTGGGCGAGAGTGGTGAGGGGAGAATTACCAATTCCCCATCCCCCGATCGCAAATCGCAAATCGCAAATCGCAAATCGCAAATCTAAAATCGATTTGGTGTTGCAACTACCCCGTCGCAGAGGCGCCGATCGCGATCGCTGACATTAGGATTAGTCCTGAGATAATCCCCCACCCAATCGCAGCCTCTCACCAACAAATCGTCAAGATCCAAATTCCACAAAATAACTCGGTTGTCCCTACCCGCAGAAGCCAGAACCTTGCCATCCGGGCTAAAATTCACGCTCATCACGCTATCATTGTGTCCCGTCAAAGTTTTTAGCAAAGTCCCGCTGCGACTCCACAGCTTCACCTTATTGTCGTAACTCCCCGACGCAATTAACAAACCGTCCGGGCTAAAACTCACGCTAGTCACGCTGTCACTAGAACCCTTCAACAACGTCGCCACCAAAGTTCCGTCCACCTTCCACAACTTCACCGAATTGTCATAGCCCGCAGAAGCCAGCATTTGGCCATCAGGGCTGAAAGCAACCCCCAAAACAAAACTATTGTGAGCACCTTCAAAAGTTCTCAGCAACCTGCCATCCCGATTCCAGAGTTTGATAGTACCGTCATCGCTAGAAGAAGCCAGCATCGACCCGTCAGGACTGAAATTAACGCCAGTCACCCAACCTTTGTGTCCCGTCAAAGTCTTAATCAACCTACCGTTTCTAGTCCAAAGTTTAATAGTCTTGTCCTTGCTAGCCGAAGCAATAATCTGGCTGTCGGGGCTAAAACTCACACTCATCACGCTGTCTGCGTGACCATTAAGAGTGAACAGCATCGTAGGGGAACACGGGAACAGTGGAGCTGAAGGACAAGGGAGAATATGATTGATGCCATCTTCTTTCAGACTCCAGACTTTGACGGTTTTGTCGTAACTGCCAGAAGCAAGTAGCTGACTGTCGGGGCTAAAACTGACGCTGGCGACTCTCTGAGTGTGTCCCTCCAACGTTTCCAGCAAAACCCCCGTGCGGCTCCAGAGTTTGATAGTTTTGTCCATAGAAGCAGAAGCCAATCTCTGACCATCGGGGCTGAAAGTAACACTTTTAACCCGGTGTTGATGACCGTCGAGGGTCTTAAGCAGCACGTCGTCGATTCGCCAAAGCCTGACTGTTTTGTCAAAACTTGCGGAAGCGAGAGTTTTACCGTCCGGGCTAAAACTTACCTGAGTAACTCGATCGGCATGGCCCTCAAAGGTTCTCAGCAGGCGATCCTCCGATTTGAGATCGCTGGCATCTGGCAGGCTTTTCTCCCCAATACCGCTAAGACTCCAGAGTTTGACAGTCCCGTCTGCGCCTCCAGAAGCAAGGGTTTGACCGTCGGGAGAGAAACTGACGCCAAATACCCATTTGCTGTGTCCCCGCAAAGTTGTCAGTAGCAAGCCATTTGCCGCCTCTGTTGAATTTAGTTTGGCCCGATCTTTGAGTGCGGCTACGTTCCAGACTTTCACCGTTTTGTCCTCGCCGGCAGTGGCGAGGGTTTCATCGTTGGGGGAGAAACTAACGGTATAAACTTTAGAGGGCGTTCTGTTTTCGCTGTGCCACAAATTAGCGATTAACTTACCGTCAGAACTCCACAGTTTCACAGTACCGTCATCGCTCGCCACAGCCAAAATTTTGCCGTTCCGGCTGAAGCTGACCCAATTTACAGGAGCTAGTTGTTCGATCGTTTGTAGCAGCGTTCCGTCGGTTTTCCAAAGTTTGACTGTTTTGTCTCTAGATCCACTAGCGATCGTTTGACCATCAGGACTAAAAGTAACGCTGGTAACGCTGTTAGTGTGGCCTTCTAAGGTGGTCAGCAAACTGCCGTCGGTTTTCCAAAGTTTGACTGTTTTATCTAAACTTGCCGAGGCGACAGTTTTGCTGTCTGGACTGAAAGTGATGCAGGCGACACTGTTAGTGTGGCCTTTGAACGCTGTCAGCAAACTGCCGTCGCGTCGCCAAAGTTTGACTGTTTTATCTACGCTGGAAGATGCTATTGTTTGGCCGTCTGGACTGAAAGTCACACCCCAAACTACGTCGCCGTGCCCCTCCAATCTGTTGCGTTCTTTAACACCGTAAACTGCCTGCTGGAGGGCGGCAGAAATCAGTATTTCAGTGTCTTTGAGACTGTGCATTTGTTGGGAGTGTTCGATCTGTCTCCACTGTTTTCCTGCTCTCAAACTTTCCATCATCGCGTCAAATTTATTGTTTGAGAAATAAAGTGCTTCTGAAGCTGCTGTTAGGGTACTGATTTCGGCTCGCTGAGTTTGAGCGACAGCTAGCTGTTTTTGACCGACTGCCCGCCACCAAAAATTTACGGCTGCGATGGTGGAACTAGTTAGTAGCAGTACGCCAATTACTGCTAATCCTAGTAGTTGTTTGAGAAAAGTATTGGCTCGGTAGAGTTGTGCTTGACTCATGTTTTTGTCGGCTTCTGCTTTGTGCAGTCTGGCTTCTAGACCGAATCTTTGGCGAATCGGCCGCACTAGATAGTCGTGAACCAATTGATAGCGGTCTTCGGGCGATTCTCGCAGCAGAAATAACAAACCGTGACCGACTAAAATGTCTAAAATTAAGTCGAGGCTGTCGGTTTTTTTAGGTTCTTTTTCTGCTGATTTCTTTGCGGATTGTCGGTGCAGTAAAATTCTACTGTAGCTGCCGATCGCCGACAAATCTGCTTCGTCCTCGTCTGCTGGCTGCTGGCCAGTGACTAATGATAGTTCGTGTTGAGTTTTAATCAGCCTGACGCCTCTTTCATCTGTTAGGGAAAATAAAATTTTCCAAGCTGCATCTTCGTTAACCGGGCCGCAGTCAGAAATTACTCGTTCGAGCGATCTCTTAACTAATTCGGCTTTGGGATTGTCGCCCAGTTGCTGATACTGTGCTAGGCTGGTAATATTTTCTTCTTGCAGTTGCGCTCCCACTACCTGCAATTCGATCGGTCGCACTTCTTGGAGATCGTCTGCTAAATCTTGAACGAAGGCCTCGATTAGTTCCGGTTCTAAATAAAATTCCGCTCTTTCTGTTAAGTGTCCGATGACAGCCCGCGCGTCTTTGATAGAAAAACTGCGCAGTTGGTAGCGAATGCTTTTGTCGAGAATATTATTGTTAATAGCGTCGAGATTGGGAAAGCGATCGCAGTCCAGCAAATAGTGCAAATAATCTTCGCGCAAACACAGAATCACCTTGACAAAAGGCAAATTCAAAAACAAGCGCAAAAAATTATAAAAAAGTTGTCTTTGACTAACTGATGTCGAAACAAAGAAAAATTCTTCAAATTGATCGAAGATCAGCACAGTCAATAAATTATTTGTGGCATTTTCTCGCAATTGCTCTATAATAAAAGAAGAAAGTTCCGAGCTGCAAGCTGGTATAACAGGGCAAGTGGTTCTGTGAATTTCCTTTACCCCTTTTGCTCTTAACTTGCTCTCCTCTTCGGCTTGTTTTTCGGCCAGAGCGCCGTTCAAAGAATTTTCTAATTCTACCAGCCAGTCGGTGTAAACGTTGACCAATACGGGCAAGGTATCGCGCGCACCCGGAGTAATATTTTTCAAAGCCGGTACTAACCCAGCCTCGACTAAAGAACTTTTACCGACTCCGCTGGGCCCATGAATAATAGTTAATTTATGGTCGTCCCTGCTAATTCTTTCCAGCAATCTATTGATATCTTTCTGGCGAGAGTAGGCTGTCATGTCCGCCGCGATTGCCGCTTGATTTTGGGCGGAAGGACTCGAAGGATTCACGGCTTGTCGCTGTTGCTGCAATTGACTAGCTCCGATAAAAGCTCTAAACCCGTATTGATACTCGATCGAACGCTGGGTTTTCTTAATCCGAAAAGCTTTAAGATACTCTCCCTGCTCGAAATAAACCGCTTGTAATTCCGTCAAAATATCAATATAAAGGCGAGGGTCGTACTTAGGCTCGCTTTGAGTTTGAGCCAACTCCAAAGAATGAAGGGCTGCTTCCCACTGCCCCAGTTGCCGCAAACTTTGGGCTAATAGTAACAGATAGGAACTCCTGTCGGATTTAGGATGCTGGATTTGAGATTTAGGATGGTTACTTGACTCGTTATTAGTACCAACAAATTCTGGATAATTCCCGGCAAACCCCAATCTCAAATCTTCGATCAGCAATCTCAAATCGTTAGGCGTTTGATCGAGTATCGCTAAAGCCAACTCGGCTAGCTGGCGGGCTTGACTCCACCTCGATTGTTGCAAGGCAACCTCAGCCAAAAAGCCGTAATCTTGAGCTAGCTGGCTGGGAGTGCCGTAGGTGAAGTGCAACTGCAATGAATTTTCTGCTAATGCTTGCAATTCTCCCCAAGCTTCCAAGCGTTGCAGCACTTCTCCCAGGTGTGCCGTCACTTCAGCGACTAATTCGGGGCGATCGGCTAGGGAAAAGGCTTTTCTAGACTGTTCCAAAGCGATCCAGGCTTGTTCCCAGTGTTGGCGGTTGGCGACGGGATTTCTGGCTGCTTGCAAGCGGTGACACAGGGCTATGTGAAACAGCACTATGCCCTCTCTCTCTAAAAATAGGATGTTGGGGACAGGATTCGACCCAGAGAAGCAGAGGGCGTGTCTGTATTCGTCGGACTTTTGCCAGTTTTCTAGTTCCCAGTTACCGGTTTGTTGCTGCCAAAATACTAGGCTTTCCTGGTAGTGAATCAAAGCTGTTTCGCTGCGATCGCTGACGTAGTAATCTCGACCCAGAACAAATTGCAGGCTAGCTTTGAGGGCCGGTTCTAATTCTTGAGAGCGAGTTTCCAAATCTCTTAAAGCTAATTCTAGTTCTCGGCGTGACAAAGAACCGATCGCCAAATCAAGGGTATTGCCGGGGTTTAAGAGCGAATAAGAGTGAACATCAGATGGTCTGGAGTTTTGGGCTGGAAAGTTAAAGGTGAGAAAGCTTGCTCCAGGGCTAATTTCGTACTCCAGAGCGCGTTTTTCCAAGTCGGTTTCGTAGGTTACAAAACCCGATCGCGTTCCGGCGATGTCGCTTCTGTGTTCTCTGTTGAGTTCACCTACGTTAAATATTGTATCGGCCCGCCCAGCCAGAAAATTAATCAATTCGTCAGTGGCCATTTCAAATTTAATTGTGGCGGCGGCCCAACTTTTGAAATCCGGGGCTAGACGAATCATTTTTGTCACGATGTCGTCTGTTACCCATAAAACCACCGGACAGGAAAAATTTTTGCGAAACTCGTCTCGCACTTGATTGGTAGATGCCATCAGTTCGTCGATCGCTACCACTGCCTCTAAACCAAATACCATCAAAGCAGAAACGGCAGCGCCCGGTGGCAGCCCGCTGTTTTGCCTGTGTGCCAGCAAAGTAGTGTAGAGGGTTTTGACTCCTGCTGGCAGGACTAGATCTTGAATTGGAAGTGGGGACATTTCTCGCAGTCGCTTGACTATTTGCTGTCGCAACTGCTCGTAGTTGCAGCGCACCAAAATTAGCGAGAACTGCTTTTGAGACATAGCTATCGAGCGTACCAGTGTTTTGAGCGATCGTTCGTTGTAGCTCGCAGTTTCTTGTTGTAGTTTAAGCTGATCAGTCATACGTATACCCCTGTTACAGAAATCAACAACCTAACGCTTGCGGAGAATGACTAAAATTGTATCTACTTAGGTAGGCTCGTCTCAGTCAATCGCTTCTATATGTAGAAATACGTAGTTTTTCATACTTATTCTATCAATACTTACACAGTCATTAGGTTTAATCTAGACACATCATAGCTCTCAAGTTGATAGAAAGCCAGAGTTTATTGTAAAAATCAAAGACAAACTTATATATTCTTTACTCAGTTACAGATAAATTTATTGCTATATCTAATAAATAGGTAATTGCTGAACCTAGAATTAATACTCCAAGCCAGCTATTTGTAAAAAAAAACAATTTATTTGTAGCAGGCATTTGGCAAGATGGCGTATTGTGAACTTTTATGCAGATAAGAATACTCGTGGATTACAGTCAGTGTTTAATAGGAAGCAGCCACCGGAAAAACCGCTAGCTGCATACTACATTGGGTTATAAAAGTCTCAATTTTTTGACCAACACTTTTGAGAAAAAAGTGTGGTTGTGAGAACTCACAACTTTAAGCAGCACTTTTAACGCGCTGCTGCCACTCCTTATATTTGATCGTTTCTGCTAGGGCTGGATTGATGCCAAACCAGCGACCTTCTTGATCGCGATATTCAAATACGAACATACTTCGTAATAAAATTTGCGATTCTTCTTCGCCGGTCACGCTTTGTCGGTTTACAACTTGAAAAAGTAAGTCCCACTCCGTCTCATTGATAGCTCCTAATAGATCGTCGCGGTATTCTTGAATGACATTTTCCAAACATTCGCGAGAGAAAGGTGGGTCTTCGTGCTGTAAACAGCTATATAAAAGCATGAGTAGATTTCGGACATGACCACCGCTGATGCGGCAGAGTCTGTCTAAAGTTTCGGGAGAGTCAAAGACTTTGGAAATCAACTCTATGCGTTGGAGAGGAGCAACTGTTGGGAAAGCTCTAGCCAATACGAGTTGTCGCAATAGAGCCATTCCTTCGGAATGATCGTCGCCCGATCGCCTTAATACTGGTACCATCGGCATCACCTTGGGTTTGACTCCAAATCGACTGGCAAGCCTACCGAAGTCATTGGAAAAAATCAAAGTCAGGGGAATAGTGTAGACGACGTGGCAATTAAGTTTTTTCAACTGTTCGCCACGGTCTAAAAACAGGTATTCCGGCTGGGTGCGTCCGCTGGGTTTGAGAACGGCATCAAGGCGATCGAGATTATCAACAATGACTGCGAGTCCTTTTTTGCCTTGGCGTTTGAGTTCGATGGTAGCTTTATCGAGGAGTTCTTCGTTAATTGACTGTAAGATGCTGTTAGTACGGGGTTCGAGATATTGCCTAAGCTGCGATCGCAGTTTGGGAGAGTCTTTGGTTTTAGCAGTAACTCTAGCAATGCCTACGGATAACTCCGCTTCCGCTGACAAATCTATGGGAGTCTGCAAAAATTCTGCCACTTCTGCAAACAGATTAGTGAAATAGGTTGGTCTGAGTTTGATTTTGGCTGATTCCATAGTTTCGCTGACTTGGCGGGCAATGCTCAGCAAAATATCACTAATGTCTACATCTCCCATGTCTAAGTCTTGAGAAGACTCGAAGTAGACGACATAAAAACCCTGTTGCTCTAGCTCAGCTTTTAGTCGAAACAATTCTGTAGATTTACCACAGCCGATATGTCCTGTAAATAGCTGACAGGTTGGTTCGTCGGGTGATATCCGGGTAATTGTTCGCTGCAAAGATTCAATGATTTTGCCACCACGTACTGAAGCAAAATCAATATAGTATTGATAATCTCCTGGGTCGCCCGCGACGAGGGTCTTGCTGGGGTTGCAGGCTTTATAGAATCTGTCTAATTCCAGTGCGATCACAATTTAAGCCGACCAAAATTTAAAAAAGTTAATAGAAAGTCTAAACTTTCTTGCCTTGAGTTTAATTTAACTTGTAGCATTTTGCCCTGTGGGGTAATACCCTAAATACCCAAACAACCTCTACCCGCTCATCAGGTTCTCTAGGGTGAAGTTTTTAATTTTTAACTAATATTTTTTTAGTTTCTGAAGGTATCGCGCATGGAATACAGCATCTTTAACGGATGTTATGCAAAAGCTTCAAACCCTCTCCCTCTCTCCCCTTATCCTCTTGTGCCCTTCTCCCCCTCCACCTCTCTCCCTCTCTCCGTATGCCGTAAACTTAGGTGTGTATTCGCTGAAGCTCGGTCAGTGATCTTACTGAGTGCAAGCTGAAGTTGGGCAGCCCTGTCAAGCAGGTGGATAAGCCTGCCAAACGCTTGCCATTTTGTTGTGGATCGCTCGATCTGATTCTTTTCATGTAGCATCAAGATTGATTACCCACCCAATAGACATCTGGCATAATTCTTGTGGAACAGGCTTTTGGGCCTGTTCGAGACTGGCTTTTTAGGAGATGTCTAATATATAGCTGTGCGGCACAGTCCATGAATCTTGCTAACGTCGCGTTTAATGTACCAATTGATTAGTTATCAGAAAATTGAGTCTAAAACCCCGTCCTTATAGGGCGGTAGGTATTTCAACGTGTCGATTTATTCCAAACGTATCAAGGGGTGATTATGGTTGATTTTGGATCGGTTTCTCAAACAGATTTAGGACGCAGACGCCAACAGTTGCGACGACAGAGACGCTTGAAAATAGCGACAGTGGTGTGGCAGACGCTGGCAGCGAGCGCAATGGCTGGGGGCTTGCTATGGTGGATTTCTCAGCCTGCTTGGTTGATTGCTCGATCGGAACAAGTAAAGGTAGAGGGCAATCAGTGGCTGTCAGACAAGGCGGTGCGGTCTTTGGTGCCTATATCTTACCCGCAGTCGCTGTGGGGGATTCAACCGCAAGTGCTTGCCAAAAAGCTGGAGTCAACGGGCCCCATTGCCAAAGCGAAGGTGACTCGCAACCTATTTCCACCGAGTTTGACGGTAGAAGTGGCAGAACGGCTGCCAGTAGCGATGGCGCAGCCTACTGCGGTGCCAGGCCGAAACAGTGACCAGCAAAAAGTCGGATGGCTGGACGCTCGGGGAGGTTGGATGCCATCTGAGAGTTATACTGCCCAGAAGCGATCGGAAAATAGCTCGATCGGGGTCAGCGGCAGTCAGGGAGTTCAGCCTCAGCGTTCTTTGCCAACTTTAAAAGTCATCGGGGCCTTGGAACTCTATCGCACCTCCTGGCCTGAGTTTTACAGAGGACTGAGTGGCCTGACTATGAAGGTGTTTGAGATAGATTGGCAAGATCCGAACAACTTGATCCTGAAAACAGAAATCGGTACTGTACACCTAGGGCCGTACAATGCTCGCACAGCCGAACAACTTAAGGTTTTAGATCGGATGCGACAATTGCCAAAACAGCTAGATTCAAGCAAAATTGCATACATTGACTTGAAAAATCCTGCTTCCCCGATCGTCCATCTGCCTAAACTCCCCGGTAGTTCCGAGATCTCAAATCCCGCACCAACTCAGGTCCAAAATTGAGCCTGTGTCAAACTAGCTCTCAGCTAGTTGCTAGGGAAGATCCAAGATTGCTAACATTGAGCCTCGCTCCTGTTAGTTTTTCGCGCAACTTAGCCTATAGTTGAGTGTGAATTGGCGATACGTTAACAAGCTGTAATCTACCATCCCCGACTCTAATGACGCTTAATAATAGACAGGGGTCTGGCCAAGACAGTCCCCATTCGGAAGAACCAATAAATTTTCCAGTGGCACTCGATTCCGCCAATCCCTTTAGACGCAAGTCTGATTATGTAAATGTAGATAGTATTGATATCGATCCTATGGTGAATCCAAAAGACATCATGCCCAGCAGCGCAGCCAAAATCAAAGTAATTGGCGTTGGCGGGGGTGGGGGCAACGCCGTTAACCGCATGATCGCTAGCGAGGTTTCTGGCGTAGAATTTTGGTGCGTGAATACGGATTCCCAAGCCTTAGTTCTGTCAAATGCTCCCAAACGCCTGCAAGTCGGACAGAAATTGACGCGCGGTTTGGGCGCCGGAGGCAATCCGGCAATCGGTCAAAAGGCTGCTGAGGAATCTCGCGACGAAGTTGCTAATGCTTTGAATCACGCAGATTTGGTGTTTATCACGGCTGGCATGGGCGGCGGCACTGGCACGGGTGCGGCTCCGATCGTCGCTGAGGTGGCCAAGGAAATGGGCGCCTTGACTGTGGGCATAGTGACGCGGCCTTTTACTTTTGAAGGGCGACGCCGTACCAGTCAAGCTGAGGAAGGTATCGCGGCTTTGCAGAGTCGGGTGGACACGCTGATCGTGATTCCTAATGACAAGCTACTATCGGTAATTTCCGAACAAATGCCGGTCCAAGAAGCTTTCCGAGTTGCTGACGATATCCTGCGCCAAGGGGTTCAGGGTATTTCTGACATTATTACGATTCCCGGTTTGGTGAATGTTGACTTTGCTGACGTGCGTGCTGTAATGGCGGATGCGGGATCGGCTTTGATGGGTATCGGTGTGGGTTCTGGGAAGTCGCGGGCTAGGGAAGCTGCAATGCAGGCGATTTCTTCGCCTCTGCTGGAAGCTTCTTCGATCGAGGGCGCTAGAGGTGTTGTCTTTAACATTACTGGCGGTACTGACATGACGCTGCATGAAGTGAATGCAGCGGCTGAGACGATTTACGAGGTGGTCGATCCGAATGCCAATATTATTTTTGGGGCGGTGATTGACGAGCGGCTTCAGGGTGAAATTAAGATTACTGTGATCGCTACGGGTTTTTCGGGTGAAATTCCGTCTCCTCCTGCGACATCGCGCACGCAAAATCTGAATGCCCCTTGGCGGGCTGCAACTGCGCCCCAGCCTCCGGCTTCTCCGTCCCCAGCACAGGATGCGCAACCGAAACCGCAGGATTTGGGATTGGATATTCCTGAGTTTCTCCGCAACCGACGCCCACCAAGATAATTGTGACGTTCTCCCCCGTCAACTGCAAGCAGTATGACGGGGGCTTCCAGCGGAAAAACCAGCGGAAGTTTCGCGCCGCGCGTGGCTGTCCATCGACTAAGCCTCCACGCGCAGACAAGATGACTGGCATCGCCCCGATCTTTGACAGTTTCAACACACCATTATTGAGGTGCGCTCCGGCTTTAGGACAATTAACTCGCGGGTAAACAAATGACCGCAATTCACCAGCTTTTTTAAACTTCGGTCTACCACCGCGTTTCCCTGACTTATCG
>JAAUPI010000155.1 GCA_012035135.1 Microcoleus sp. CSU_2_2 | reverse complement strand
GACTGTCGAGTGAAAGCAGAAACACGAGAAACGGCGATCGCCCAAATTCAAGCTACCTTTTTAGAACGGCTCAAAAATATAGAAGCGATTTCCTGGAACGTGCCAATTCAGGCTTCAGAACCAACCTGGATAAAATTTGCAGGTGTCTTTAAAGACGATGCCGATTTTGCGGCAATTATGGAATCAATTCGCGCCGAACGAACCTCAGATGATGACTCGGAAGTCGATCCTTCCTATTACCTGTAGAGGCGGCTCAAAGTGTGTCGATATATTCTGGATACCGATTGCGTTTCGCTGATTCTCTACAATTATCCCCAAGTCACCCCTAACGCAGCAAAGCATCAAGTTGCCGTCACTATTGTCACGGTTCAATAACTCTTTAATGGCTGGATTGGCAGGATTAACGATCCATCCCTGCTGCATAACCTACCTGCACTCTATTCAAAACTTTGGACAACTGTAAAATATCTCCAAACTATTGAGGTACTGGACTTTACAGTAGAAGCTGATAGTTGTCTCAAAAAACTGTTAAAAGATCGCCCGCCTCTGCGGAAAAATCGCCTGCAAAAAGATATGCGAATTGCAGCCATTGCGTTGTCCGTTGGTGCTACCGTTGTCACCCGCAACCACGGATGGCGATCGCCCCTATCCCTAGGCGAATTTATTAATACCCCGAGAGTAGCAAGTTAGGAACAAGTAGAAATTATCCCGGTTTTTGACCGGGACATTCTCAAATTATAAGTTAATGAACTAGCTCGATCGCCCTTTTAGTCAACGCCTCAGCAGTTAACCCATTAAACGCCATCAATTCACCAGCACTAGCAGTAGTTTCTCCGCGCTTCCAAGCGAAAGTATCGCGCGGACAATTGCTCCGCAGCATCACAGGTTCCAACATCCCAGAAGCGCCTCCTATTACGCCAATCAAGGCATCTCCATCAAAGATTTCGGCAAATTTGTCATTGCTCAAAAAGCCGCCGTCAGGAGCCGAACAAGTATCCCAAGCAACATCTGTTGGGCGGTACAAACGCCGAGGATTGATAATAGAAACAATCCGCGAACCAATCCCAGATTTTTCCAAAGCTGCCGCTGCTTCAAACACTGGAATCAAACTCATATCACCAATTACAGCAAACACGACTTTCTTACTTCCAGCTATTTCTTGCAACACGATCGCACCGTCTTCCAAGCCTTGGCGAGTCTGTGCAAAAGTAGTCCGAATTGGTAGCAGCGACTTGCTCGCAGTAATCACAATTCCCTTATTTTTTGCAGTCAAAGCCCAATCGTAACAAGCTTGAATGCTGTTAGCATCGGGTGGAAACAAAGGAAATACATTGCCGTTCCGCATCATCGCCGCAAAATAAGCCTCAATTTCCGGGCGTTGGTGCGTCCAACCATTACGACCTTGCTCTAAAGCACCTGCTGTAAATAAGGTGACAGTTGCTGGAGTAGGGCGACGCAATTCTGCCATTGCTTGGGTGACTGTTTGCCAAATTGGTAAACCGTTGATGGCAAAAGATTCATAGGAACACCACAAAGTCCGCGCGCCGAATAGCGACAAACCTACTGCTAAACCCGCACAAGCATCTTCGCTCAAAGGTTCGTAAACTTGACCGTTTGGCCCTTGATTGTACAGGTCATCTGTGGTAGGGTGAATGATTTTTAGGGCTTGGTTGATGTTGGCAATTCCTGATGCTTCGTTACCGTCTGCATTGGTGACAATAAAAGTTCGATCGCGCTCGCCGACTTTTCCTACCAAACGTCCCATTGCTGTTGTCGAAACCTTCGCTTCTCCACCAACCGCAAATTCTTCTAAAGGCAATTCGCCTAAATCTGCTAGAGGTAATTCAAACTCAGTCACAACTGTTTTTGCTGCTGGCCCGCCACCCGCGCGTTCGGCATTTGTCCGCACCAACTGCCAAGCTTCCGCAGTCAAAGCGCGTTCTTTTAAAGCGCTGACAATGTGTGGTGCATCCAGCGTATCTTTGGGATAAAGGTTGTGCGATTTGGCTCCCCGCGCGTGGACGCCAGCACCTTTTAACTGTTTGATGATAAATACAGTTAATTTGCCACCAAGTGCAGATTTTGCTGCTTTGTCAACTCCTTGTAAAACAGCTTTGGTGAATGCCATCCGCTGTTCTAGTGAAAAAGCAGTGCTGTCAATATAATCTCCCGGTTGATTTTTATCGTCAAATTCCTTAGCGTCAATTAAGATGATTTCTTCAAAACCATTGCCTTGCCAATAAGCAATCATTTCCGCATTGGTTTTAGTGGAAACCATGCTATGATGTTCCTGGGAATATCCGTTCCAAACTAACACGGGTAAAAAGTTAGTAACGCTCGGATAAGCAGTATGAAAATGTCCGATGCTGCTCATCGGATAAGGTTCGCCCATGCCGCCGTCGCCCATTGTGAAAGCAAACAGTTTGTCGCGGTGCAAAAGTGCTCCTGACATGGCAAAATGCTGCCCTTGTCCGAGGGGGCCGGCCGGTGCTAAAAGACCAGGAATAAAACCGGAAAGATGTCCTAATAAACCGTCTTTTTCTCGGAAACGATCGCGCGCTTGTTGCACGTTCTCAATTTCCATATTTTCCAAAGATCGATCGAGAAACATGGCACTATAAAAGCCGGGGGCGTGATGCCCGACTTCGGTGACAATATTCTTGTGTCCCAGCATTACCAAAGCTGCGTAAGCCTCGGCTTGACTAGCAAATCCCCCTGGGTGTCCCGACGCCTTGCTGGCTGTAATTTGCAGCGTTAGGTAGCGCAGGGCGTCTGCTGCGAGCATAGTTTGAAAGACGGCGATTGGATCGGCTGGATCGGTAATTGCCGAACTCCCTTGTGCGATCGCAGGTGCTTTCCCATAAGCCTCAAAACCAGGCACTGTCTCGGAGAAATACTGGATTCCTTCGCAAAAACTAGGGATGGCTGACGTTGCCTTCGGCGTAGTTGCTGTCATGCTTGATACCTGAAAAATTTGAATTGGATTAATGTAACAGTAATTTTATAGCTTTCGTGTTACCAAAAAATCATGAGTTATGTTATATCAATGATAAATAAGTGAAATATAGCCTTTCTCAGATAGATGAGGTGCGCGCTGGTAATGGGTAATGGGGGAATGGGGAATGGGGAATGGGGAATGGGGGGTTCTTCTTCCTTATTCCTTATTCCTTCGGTTAGAAAATCCAAAATCCAAAATCTAAAATCGAAGCATGGCAAGCAGTCGATTAGTTATCCTCAGAATGTCATCGACTCAGGATCGATCGCAGCCTTGGGATCGCCACCCTCGATCTTTCTCAGATAGATGAGATGCCCGCTGGTAATGGGTAATGGGAACCCCCCCTCACCCAAGGGGGAATTGGGTAATGGGGGAATCTATTGGGATCTACCTCACTTACTTGAGAAGCGCTATATAATAATTATAGCCTCTCTCAGTTAGGTGATATCGACGCTTGTAATCGGCATGGGGAATGGGTAAGAGTTAGTAGTTAGTAGTTTTATTAATAACTAACAACTGTCTAATGCCCAATTACTAATTACTAATTACTAATTACCAATTACCAATTACCAATTACTGAAGGAAGTTACACATCATCATTTTTTTATGAAACTACCAGACGGCCCAAAAACCCTGCCCTTATTACAGCTAATTCAATGGATTGCAGACCCGCTGACATACATGGATAGGTGTGTCAAACAGTACGGAGACATTTTCCAAACTCAATGGGGCAAACTTGAACCATTCGTGATGCTTTCCCACCCGCAAGCGATTCAGGAAATGTTCAACAGCAGCGCTTTTGAAGCTCCTGGCCACCTGAACAGCATCCTAAAACCCATGCTGGGAGAACAATCGATAATTATCCTCTCCGGCCAGAGGCACAAACGCGAGCGTCAATTATTGATGCCGCCCTTTCACGGGGAACGGATGCGGAACTACGGTTCCTCAATTTGCGATATTGCCTTAGATGTTGCCAGCCAATGGTCAGTCGATCGACCTTTTGTTGCCCGCAGCGCCATGCAGGAAGTTACGATGCGGGTAATCTTGCAGGCTGTCTTCGGCTTGGATGAAGGGCCACGATTGCAGGAACTCAGACCCCTACTTGCCTCTGTTGTCAATATGACAGATTCCCCCGTGCGATCGAGTATCCTATTTTTCAACTGGATGCAGCAAGATTGGGGTTCCTGGAGTCCTTGGGGACGAATGAGACAGCGACAGCGGAAAGTTGACGAACTGATCTACGCCGAAATAGAAGAACGCAGAGCGCAACCAGATGCCAACCGCACCGATATTCTCAGTTTAATGATGGCTGCCCGCGACGAAAACGGGCAACCGATGACGAATCAAGAATTGCGCGACGAATTGATGACGCTGTTATTCGCAGGCCACGAAACCACAGCCACAGCCCTAGCATGGGCATTTTACTGGATTCACAGCTTGCCATCGGTGCGCGAAAAGCTATTGCAAGAATTGGACAGTTTGGGGAAAAATCCCGACCCGATGGCGATTTTCCGCTTGCCATACCTGAGTGCAGTTTGTCAGGAGACGCTGCGAATTTACCCGGTGGGGATGCTGACGTTTCCGCGAGAAGTCAACTCGCCCGTGGAAGTGATGGGATATCAACTCTCACCCGGTACGGTTGTCGTCGGCTCGATTTATTTAATCCATCGGCGGGAGGATTTGTATCCCGAACCGCTGCAATTTAAACCGGAACGATTTTTGGAAAGACAATTTTCACCTTACGAGTATTTGCCATTTGGAGGGGGAAGCCGCCGCTGCATCGGGATGGCTCTAGCGCAGTTGGAGATGAAACTGGTTTTGGCAAGCATTTTGCGAGATTTCGATCTCGCACTAGCCGAGAACAAACCCGTGCAAGCGAAGCGTCGAGGGGTGACTTTAGGGCCAGCCGGCGGCGTGCGGATGGTAATGAGGGGGCGGCGGATGCGACAGCAGAGATCTGAACCTATTCCCAGCATGGTGTGAGTCTCAACAGCTTGTTTAGTAATATTCGCTACCGATCGAGAGCTAGAATCCTTAACCTGTAACCCTCGCCGACTCTCAAATTTAAAATTTCCAGTTTAAAATATTGTAAGCCTGACAACACACTCTCAAAACAAAAGTGGGTGATTGCAATAGCCCTCTTGAGTAATCGAAAGCCTACCTGCCATACTTTAAAAACATATGCATACCCTGTTATTCAGCAAGGTCGGGAGCGTGTTGGCATTGCCTGCAATCTTCCGACCTCTTTATTTTTTGGGGTATTTTTGACCAGACATAAGGCAGAAGGAAGAAGGAAGAAGAACCCCCCCTACTGCCCCAAGGGGGGAAGAAGGAAGAGGGAAAAAGAAAGAGCGCAGAAGAATTTAGTCTGACGATTTCGAGCGAAATTTAGATAAAAAATAGAGACAGGCTTTTCGGCCTGTCCCCCAACAAAACATCTGTATTTCCATCAACATAGAACCGCTATGTTAAAAAATATCCCAGATGCGTGACGATCGATTTTTACTAGTGAGTCAATATTTATCGCTGCCACGCACCCTACAATTGAATTAATGGCTCAAAGCGAATTCAGGCAATTTCGGCTCAGATGAACCACCTGGCAATACCTTAACCTGACCGTTTTCATCCACATCTACGATCGCACTTTGACCGTCTTTCAGCTTACCAGACAACATTTCCTCAGCCAGCACGTCTTCCAACAACCGCATAATTGCGCGCCGTAATGGTCGAGCACCGTAGCTAGGATTGTAGCCTTCTTTGACTAACAGTTCCTTGAACGCTTCTGTCACAGACAAAGTAATGCCCTGTTCCGTTAAGCGATTGAAAACTTCCTGCAACAGGATGTCAGCAATCTTCGTCACTTCTTCTTTATTCAACTGGCGGAAGACGATAATTTCATCCAAGCGGTTGATAAATTCGGGACGGAAAAACTGTTTCAGTTCTTCGTTTACCAAACTGCGAATCCGGTTGTATTGAGCGTCTGATGAATTTTCAGCAAACTCGAAACCGAGACCGCCACCGCCTTTTTCGATTACCTTGGAACCGATGTTAGAAGTCATAATTAGTAGCGTATTCTTGAAGTCTACTGTCCGACCTTTAGCATCAGTCAAACGGCCGTCTTCCAAAATTTGCAGCATCATGTTGAAGACATCGGGGTGAGCTTTTTCGATTTCGTCGAACAAGATGACTGTGTAAGGACGGCGACGGACTGCTTCTGTTAGTTGACCGCCTTCATCGTAGCCGACGTAACCCGGAGGCGAACCGATGAGTTTGGAAACAGTGTGCCGTTCCATGAATTCGGACATATCTAACCGAATCATCGCTTCTTCGGAACCGAAGAAATAGGCAGCGAGGGCTTTTGTCAGTTCGGTTTTGCCGACGCCTGTGGGGCCGGAAAAGATGAAACTAGCAATCGGCCTATTGGGATTTTTCAAGCCGACACGGGCGCGACGGATGGCGCGAGAAACTGCGCTGACAGCTTCTTCTTGACCGATTAAGCGCTGGTGCAAAGTGTCTTCCATGTGCAACAGCAATTCCGATTCCGATTCAGTCAGTTTGCTAACCGGTACTCCCGTCCAAGTAGCCACGATGTGAGCGATATCTTCTTCGGTAACGACAGGAGAGGTTTTGATCTCGCTTTTGTCGATCGTAGCTGCGGTGATTTCGGCTTCGATTTCTAATTCACGATCGCGCAATTTTGCAGCTTTGTCGAAGTCTTGCTCGCGGACAGCAATATCTTTTTCTTTGGTGACTGCCGGCAATTGTTTTTTGAGTTCTTTAACTTCCGGTGGGGTTTGCGAATGCAACACGCGCACGCGGGAACCTGCTTCATCAATTAAGTCTATCGCCTTGTCGGGCAAGAATCGATCGTTAATGTATCGATCAGACAGTGTAGCGGCCGCTTCTAAAGCTGCGTCGGAGATTGTCAGTCGGTGGTGCTGCTCGTAGGCCGATCGCAACCCATACAATATTTCTATTGTTTCAGAAACGCTCGGTTCGCCGACTTTGATCGGTTGGAATCGCCGTTCTAAGGCAGCGTCGCGCTCGATATGCTTGCGGTATTCGTCCAGCGTAGTGGCTCCCACACACTGCAATTCGCCCCTAGCAAGAGCGGGTTTGAGCATATTGGAGGCATCCATGCTACCTTGAATTGCGCCTGCACCGACTAAGGTATGAATTTCATCAATTACCAGAATGATGTTGCCAGCAGCGCGAATTTCCGCCATGATTTTGGTAAGGCGTTCTTCAAATTCGCCGCGGAATTTTGTCCCTGCAATCAGCGAACCCATATCGAGGCTGATTACTTGTTTATCTTCCAAAATTTCCGGGACGTTTCTGTTAATAATCCGCTGGGCTAAACCTTCGGCGAGGGCTGTTTTGCCGACTCCCGGTTCGCCCACCAACACTGGATTATTCTTCGTGCGACGGCCGAGCACTTGAATGACGCGCTCAATTTCATTTTCGCGGCCGACAACGGGGTCGAGTTTACCTTCGGCGGCTAACTTTGTGAGATTTGTACCGAACTCTTCTAAAGTTGGGATTTTGCGATCGCCACTTTCCCTGCCTCCAGCTACGGCCGCCACTTCTCCCACAGCACGAATTACCTGGGTGCGGACTCTGGATCGATCGATCCCCAAATTTTGCAACACTTTTGCAGCCACCCCTTCATCGTCCTGAATCAGACCCAACAGAATGTGTTCGGTGCCGATGTAATTGTGGCCCAACTGTCGCGCTTCATTCAGCGCCGTCTCAAAAATGCGCTTGACGCGAGGTGTAAAGGGAATTTCAGGCGGTAGGAAGCCGGAACCTCGACCGATGATTTTTTCAATTTCATTCCGCGCCTCCTTGAGGTTGAGACCCATTTCCAGTAAGACTCTTGCAGCGATGCCAGTGCCTTCGCCTACGAGGCCCAGGAGGATTTGCTCGGTACCTACAAAATTGTGGCCGAGGCGGCGCGCTTCCTCTTGAGCTAGCATTATTGCTTTAATGGCTTGTTCTGTAAAGCGTTCAAACATATTTTGTTCTCATCCTACTGTCTTGGCGAGGGCTGTATCGCTGCTGGTGAGGAGCGATTTGGTAACTTACACAAATAATTGATGTAAATTTTTGTGTATTTCCTTCTTTAATATAATGTATCGCTACACAAATGGTGCGAACAGGGGGGAGAGCCGAATAGTACAGGTGTGGTTGCCGTCCGCTCTCGATCGAATATTAATTAAGAATAATAGTAGCCAAATGGCTTGCTTCTATAAAGCATAGCATTAAACACTATCATTTTATATAAAATAGATTTTGGTACGAGTAAATAAAGCCTTATTTTTTTACCTAAGCGCGTTTAATTAATCATATAACGGTTGCCCTGTCAAGCGCGAATCGAATCTTTTTTCAACTAAGAGGATAACTCTATGCAATTTCTGTCGCAATACCAAATCCACTCCACTGTCCACGAAGGTATCGAAACAATTATTTATCGAGTCAAAATGCCCACCCATCAGGAGACAAGCATACTCAAACTCCTGAAAGCTGAATATCCCACCCTCGATGCAATGACCCGCATCAAGCACGAGTATCGAATTCGCCAACATTTAGAGAATCCGGGTCTGGTCAAAGTCATTAGCCTAGAAACCTTTGACAACCGTCTCGGCTTGTTGTTAGAAGACTTTAATGGCGAATCGATCGAGCAAATGATGCTGAGAGAAAAGCTCGATGTCATCACTTGTTTAAAGTTTGGCATCCAACTCATAAAAGTCTTAGAATATCTGCACCTTCGGCAAATAATTCACAAAGATATTAAGCCTAGCAATATAATCGTCAACAGACAAACAGGAACTGTAAAACTGACAGATTTTGGTATTGCTTCGCAATTATCTACAGAAAATCCTCAAATTAACCTGAACTCTCAAGCGGGTACTTTTGCTTATATGTCTCCCGAACAAACCGGGAGAATGAACCGTACCCTCGACTACCGCACCGACTTTTATTCTCTGGGAATTACCTTATATGAAATGCTGACAGGTCGTTTGCCATTTCCGAGTAACGATCCATTAAAAATAGTTTACAGTCACATTGCCTCTCAAGCAATTTTACCACATCATTTAAATCCAGAAATTCCGCCGACTATTTCACAAATTCTGATGAAATTGATGGCAAAAAATGCCGAACAGAGATATCAAAGCGCAGGCGGATTGTTAGCAGATTTAGAAATTTGCTTAGATCGGTTAGAAACTACAGGTCAGATCGTCGATTTTACGCCCGGAAACTTAGATGTATTGAGTCAGTTGTTGATTCCTCAAAAATTGTACGGTCGGGAAACACAAGTCAACGAACTATTAGCAGCATTTGAACGTGTAGCTAATCCCTGCAAGGAAATTTATTCCTCTTTCCCTTCCCAAATTGAACTGATTTTAGTTTCTGGTTATTCAGGTATAGGCAAATCGGCCATAGTCAGCGAAATTAAAAAACCGATCGCCAGACAGCGGGGCTATTTTATTTCAGGTAAATTTGACCAATTCAAACGAAATATACCTTACGCATCTTTAATTCAAGCTTTTCAATCTTTGATCCAGCAATTACTTACGGAAACTAGAAAAAAATTACAAGATTGGCAAGATCGACTTTTAGCCGCCCTAGGCGATTTAGGACAAGTAATTATTGACGTGATTCCCGAAATAGAATTAGTAATTGGTAAACAGCCTGCCGTTGCGCAACTTGCTCCAACAGAAGCACAAAACCGCTTTCACAGACTATTCAAAAAATTTATCAACGTATTCGCGCAAAAAGAGCATCCATTAGTCATATTTCTCGATGACTTGCAGTGGTCAGATTCAGCGACCTTGAAATTAATACAACTACTGGCTACTGACCCCGACAGCCAATATTTACTATTAATTGGAGCCTATCGAGATAATGAAGTTAGCTCGACGCATCCCTTAATCCAAACAGTAGAAAATATTCAAAAATCCGGAATACGTGTCACTAATCTAGTGCTAGATCCTCTTTCTTTAGCAGAGGTAACAGAGTTAATTTCTGACACATTAAATAACTCAGAAACAATTCAACCTTTAGCGGAGTTAATTTGGAGTAAAACTGGTGGAAATCCTTTTTTTGTAATGCAATTACTCAACGCTCTCGATCGAGAAAAATTGTTAAAATTTTACTTCCCCCACCTCCCGTATTCCGGAATAAAAGGGGAGTGGAAGTGGAACATTGAGGAGATTCAGGGTATTGGCATCACAGATTGGAGTGTAGTGGAACTGATAGCCAGTCGGATTCAACAACTGCCAGAGGCTACACAACAAGTTTTGAAATTGGCCGCTTGTTTTGGGGACAAATTCACTCTAGATGTTCTTTGTACTATCAACGCAAAACCTCCATCCGTCACGGCAACGGAACTCTGGGATGCTTTGCAAGCCGGGTTAATACTTCCATTGAATGAGAGTTACCTGATTCCTTTATTTTTAGAGCGAGAAGCAGCAGTTGATGTAACTTTCGATTATTCGCGAATCGGCTATAAATTTTTGCACGATCGCGTCCAGCAAGCTGCCTATTCGCTGATTCCTGATGATGCAAAGAAAGCCACTCATCTCAGCATCGGTAAATTACTACTTGAAAATACGCCAGCCGATAAAGTAGAAGATAAAATATTCGATCTCGTCAACCAGTTGAATGTAGGAATCGATTGTCTCAGCTTGCAATCAGAAAAAGATGAATTAGCAGGATTAAATTTAATTGCAGGACATAAGGCAAAAGCAGCTAATGCTTACGAACCAGCCGTTAAGTATTTGAATGCGGGAATATCGTTATTAGCACCTGATAGCTGGGTGCGCAACTATAACCTGACGCTGCGGCTGTATGTAGAGACGCTGGAATCAGAATATTTAAACACTAATTTCGAGCAAGCAGAAATTTTGGCGGAAGTAGTTTTGCGATCGGCGACAAACCAGCTTGACATAGTGAAAGTGTATCAGCTAAAAATCCTATTTTATCAGGCTCAAAGCCAGATGCTAAAAGCTGTTGAAACAGGTCTAGAAGTGCTGGGAATGCTGGGAATAAATCTATTAGATAATCCAAACATTGCAGCGCCAAAATTGCCGCAAATTGAGGAATTAGAAAACCTGCCAGTGATGACAGATCCCTATCAACTGGCAGCTATGGAAATCCTGACAGCCCTCTATCCTCCTGCTTATATTGCCAAACCAGAAATTGTGTCCTCCCTCGTCTTGACAATCGTCAATCTTTGTATCGATCGCGGTCATTCAGCATTGGCGACTTTTCCCTATACTCTGTATGGCACGATGCTGTGTGGAATCCAAGGCGATATCGAAACTGGCTACTACTCTGGACTCATCGCTTTAAAGCTGTTAGAAAAATTCAATGCTAACCAACAAAAGGCCAAGGTATATGTAATTTTTAATGGTCATATCAGAATCTGGAAAGAGTCTACTAAGAACACACTTGCTTCCTTTTTAGAGGGAATGAAATCTGGTGTGGAAACTGGCGATATAGAATGGGCAATTTATAATTCTAAGCACTATATTACCAATCTGTTTTTAGTGGGAGAACCGCTAGAATATGTCGAAAATAAACAAGCCATTTATATGGAATTTTTACTCAAAAATAAACACGATTTTGCCATAGGTTATGCTAAAATTTGGCAAGTAATGGCTTCAAGCTTAAGAAGCAAAACAGCAGAGCAAGTAAAGTTAGTTAGCAGCGGGTTGGATGAACCTGCTGTGATTTCGCGTTGGCAGCAAGAAAATAATCGAATGTCGCTGTTTGCAGCTTATGTTGCTCGATTGATGTTGCTTTATTTATTGAAAGATCGTGCTGCGGCTGTTGCTAGCGCTCAATTAGCGGCAGAATATACAGATGGGGCGATCGGCTTAATCACTGTTGGGATACACAATTTCTACTATTCGCTGGCTCTCCTCGCTCACTATCCTGACAGTGACGATCGAGAAGCATACTTAGCTATTGTTAACTCAAATCAGCAAATTATGAAAAAGTGGGCATACTACGCACCCATGAATTATCAGCACAAGTACGAGTTAGTCGAAGCTGAAAAAGCACGAGTTTTCAGAGATCGACTTGCAGCAATGGATTATTATGACTTAGCCATTAAAGGAGCTGCTGCTAACGGTTACATCCAAGAAGAAGCATTAGCTTATGAATTAGCTGGAGAGTTTTATCAATCTTTAGATAAAGAGATAATTGCTCGTGCTTATGTGACTAAAGCTTATTATGCCTATATCTGTTGGGGAGCTATGGCCAAAGTTCAAGATTTAGAATCTCGTTATCATTATTTAGTCGATCGCCCGCAAGAAAGAATATCTAAAAACGTTAATATCACGACTGTTACCACTACTACCAACAATAGTCGTATTCTGGATTTTTCAACGGTTGTCAAAGCATCTCAAGCTGTTTCGAGCGAAATTATCCTCAGTCGCTTGCTAGATAAACTCCTACACCTTGTCAAGGAAAATGCAGGCGCTCAAAAAGTATTATTTCTTGCCAATACAGGCAACCAATTCTTAATAGAAGCTGCGATCGCAGGTGATTTAAATGATGTTACCATGTTGCAATCTATCCCAATTGCTGAATCCGGGATGCTACCAATTTCCCCGATCGACTATGTAGAAAGAACCCGAAAATACTTGGTTATAGACGATGCTACCCAATCCGAGCAATTCCAATTTGACCCTTATATTGTGACCAATCAACCGCTATCTATCCTGGTATGGCCAATTATCCATCAAGGCAACCTTACGGGAGTTATTTACTTAGAAAATAATTTAACAAAGGGCGCTTTTACCAGCGACAGGCTAGAGATTTTGGAAATTCTGTCTGCACAAGCAGCTAT
>JAAUPI010000007.1 GCA_012035135.1 Microcoleus sp. CSU_2_2 | reverse complement strand
ATAATCTCGTAAATGTAGTAAATGTAGGGTGCGTCGCTACGAACAACTCTCGTTGCTATTGGCAGATCTCATAGCGACGCACCATACCAATTATAACGGGGATGGGAAACCCGGATTTGGTATTACTTACTGCCTTCGGGAGGCACGGGAAGAGAAAAATAAAA
Source organism: Microcoleus sp. CSU_2_2 (assembly GCA_012035135.1). Taxonomy (GTDB): domain Bacteria; phylum Cyanobacteriota; class Cyanobacteriia; order Cyanobacteriales; family Microcoleaceae; genus Microcoleus. Next base: position 47,972 of record JAAUPI010000007.1, on the reverse strand, counting down.
AGTTGCTCCTCGATCGGGTTCTGATTCTACCCAAATGCGGCCGCCGTGGCGCTCGACAATTTTTTGACAAATTGCTAAACCGATACCCGTTCCCGAATATTCTCTTTGGGTGTGCAAGCGCTGAAAAATTTGAAAAATTTGCTTCTGGTACTGTTCGGCAATGCCAATTCCATTGTCCTCTACGGAAAACAGCCAGCTATTCCCCTGAAGCGCAACGCTGACACGCACGATGATCGGCCGATCGACCCCACCGTATTTAATCGCATTACCGATTAAATTTTGAAACAGTTGCACCAGTTGAGAACGATCGGCAACAACCACGGGCAAATCACCGCTAGTAACAGTCGCTTGCTTCTTACCGATAGCCAACTGCAAATTAGCGCAAGCCTCCTCAAAAACTCGATTGCAATCTGTCAGCAAAAAAGGTTTCTGACTTCTGCCAACTCCCGAATACTCCAGCAAGTCGTCAATCAAAGTCTGCATCCGCACGCAAGAATTAATAATATTGCGAATAAATTTATGAGCTTGGGCGTCAAGTAGGTTTTGGTAGCGACTTTCTAATAGTTGAGCATAGCCGGCAATGGTGCTCAAGGGCGCTTGCAAATCGTGAGAAGCGACATAGGCAAACTGTTCGAGTTCGGCATTGGAACGAGTTAATTCTTCAGTGTAGTGATTGAGGGCAATTTCTGCCCGTTTGCGATCGCTAATATCGCGAGTAAGCATCACAAAAGCCGTGATGTCCGGATCGTTAAGCCAATTCGTAGCAACTCCCTCCAGCCACACCCAGTTACCGTTTTTGTGTCGCAACCGATATTCCAAAAGTTTGGGAATGCCTGGATTTTCTAGCATCCAAGTGACAGCTATTTGATGGGAAGCTGCATCGTCGGGGTGAAGCACTTGCAGGGGAATTTCCCCAACAAATTCTGCTGGAGAATAGCCCAAGACTCTTTCTATAGCTGAACTTTGATAGATGACATTGCACTGGGCATCGGAGAGGGTAATGATGTCGGAAGATGCTTGGGTGAGGGCTCGGAAACGGGCTTCGCTGGCGCGGAGGGCTGCTTCTGCCCGTTTGCGATCGGTGATATTGCGAAATGTTACTGCCAGCCCATCGTTTAATTTGACAGCAACAATGTGCAGCCAAACACTTGTGTGTTTGTCATATTCGCAATAAAATTCTTGGTCTACAGTTTCTCCTGTTTCTACTACAGAAACGTACAAATCAAACAACCCATTGTGGCGTACTTGGTAAATTTCTTCTAACAAATACTTCCCGACTAAATCATTTGATGCCAGACACGACATTTTTTCAGCCGCAGGGTTGAGCAAAAGCCACTTGAAATCAACAATATTTTCTTGACTGTCGCGAACCGCAGCAAAAGCGATCACCCCGTCTAGGGAATTATTTAATACACTAGCTAGCAGCGATTGCGACTGTTGCAGTTGGAAGTTTTGCTCTTTTAGTTGGTGTTGTAGTTTTTTCAGAGAAACTTGCTTGTCGATGCGAGCTAAAACTTCTTCTACTTGAAATGGTTTGGCAATATAGTCAGCGCAGCCAACTTGAAAAGCTTGTAATTTATCGTTAACATCATCTAATACACTTAAAAAAATTACCGGAATTTGTGCGGTTTCTGGTGTGGCTTTCAGCCTCTGACAAACTTCATAACCGTCCATTTCTGGCATTCTGATGTCTAGCAAAATTAAATCGGGAGAATGGGCGATCGCAGCATTCAACGCCAGTTGACCGGAAATAGCTCTGTAAACTTGATACCCCCGACGCGTTAACAACTCAGATAAAAGCCGCAAATTGCTCGGTTGGTCGTCAACCACCAATATTTGAATTTCGCTGTTATCCATTTATTTTAAAATCGCTTTAGTTAAATGCACTATCCTATCGAGTCGGTAATCGGCGAGCAAATCTTTTAAAGCATCAGCTAAAGTTGGATGACTTTCGGAAATGCGATCGACCAGTTTAATCGCCAATTCTTCATTGACATCGTTAGCAGCCTCGTCGAGTTCCTGTACCCAATTTTGAGGCATCTCTGCCAGCAGCGACAAGAAAAACGAATCCGGTTTTTCGCTAATAAAATAACGCCTGCTAGACCCCGCAGAAGGTGTAGGCAACTCTTCATAAACAAAGCGTACTCCCAAGTAGGAAGCCATCTTTTCAAAGAGGAGCTCTTCTTGAAAAGGTTTCCGCACAAAATCATCGCAGCCTGCTGCAATAATTTCACCTCTCCTTTCCTCAAAAGTGCTGGCAGTTAGAGCAATAATTACGGTTCGTGGCTGAGTTGATTTTTCCTTAGCTCTAATTTGTCTTACTGCTTCAAAACCGTCCATTACTGGCATTCGCGTATCTAGCCAAATTAAGTGGGGCTGCCAACTTTCCCAGAGTTCAAATGCAAGGAGGCCGTTTTCAGCTTCTCGGACTTCAAAGCCAATTGGTTGCAACATTTTAACTAGCAGCAGCCGATTTTCTTTATTGTCATCAACTGCTAAAATTCGATAAACTGGTTGGTCTGGTTCTAGCTCGATCACCCGCTGCAATTTCATAACCATGACTTCCGACGCAACAGCGGTCGATATTTTGATATTAAATTTAAAAATTGTTCCCTCATCTAAAATACTACTGACCCCAATATCTCCACCCATGATCTGCACGTATTTTTTGGTAATTGTCAAACCCAAACCTGTGCCTTCAGCAGCTTTTCTGCCAGATTCTGTTTGCACAAATGCCTCAAATAAAGTATCCATTTCTGCTGGTGCTATGCCAACTCCAGTATCTTCCACTTCCAAGCAAAGGATAGATTGCTCTGTCGATTTATCCTGAGAATAAGTTTCTGTTTCTGCTCGGTGCTGCGGCACCTTTTTCAGGCTCGCCCGCAACCAGATACTACCGCCACTGGCAGTAAATTTTATGGCATTTCCCAGGAGATTAATTAAGCAGACGCGCAGCTTTTTTTCGTCGGTTCTGATATACTGAGGAACCTGCGATTGCACGGAAAATTTCAGTTGCAAATTTTGGGTTTCTGCTTTGATTTGAAACATCTCCTCGAGAGTGTCGAGGAGTTGATAGAGGTCAAAGCTACTTTCATCTAAGGCAATTATGCCTGCTTCTATTTTGGACAAGTCTAAAACATCGTTAATTAATTCTAGTAAATGTTGACCGCTGCGGTTAATAATTCTGAGGTTTTCGATTTGCTCGTGGCTGAGTAAAGGGTCACGGCTCATGACTTGGGTAAAACCCAGGATGGCGTTCAGGGGAGTACGCAATTCGTGGCTCATGTTGGCAACAAATTGACTTTTTGCTTGGGAAGCAGCAGCGGCGGCTTCTTCGGCTTTTTTGCGTTCTATTATTTCTTGTTGGAGTTCGGTATTGCGATCGGTCAGTTGTTTTTGTAGTCTTTGGATAGTCAGTTGGTGTTCGACTCTTGCTAAAACCTCTTCTACCTGAAATGGTTTTGTTATATAATCTACTCCCCCAACTTGAAAAGATTTTACTTTATCCAAAACTTCATCTAAAGCGCTGATAAAAATGACTGGAATTTTTGATGTTTCCGGTGCGGCTTTGAGTTGTTCGCAGACTGCGTAGCCGTTCATCTCCGGCATTTGGATGTCGAGTAAAATCAGGTCGGGAGAGCCAGATTTGGCAGCTCGGATTGCCATTTTACCGTTAATTACCCCGCGAACTTTGTATCCTCGATCGGAGAGTGTAGCTGATAAAACTTGTAAATTTTCTGGGGTGTCATCAACAATTAATATGTTGCCTTTATACTCTTCTATTTGATTGCTACTCATCGCTTGTTAATTTTTATTGAATTGGAAATTGCTGAAATGAAAAAACTTGTTAACTCGCTATTATAGCACTTGTTGACTCCTCAATACTGTTCTAATTAATAAATAATAAATGATTAATTAGCACGCGATATCCGTAGGGACACTCCAAGAGCTCATTGGTGTCAACTTAACGTCAAATGTAGTCAGAGACTGCGGTTTGACTATTAAATCCAGATCCCCCCAATGCCCCTACCCCCCAGGGCGCAGGGCTGTTTCATTCTCAGGTAAATCATCGTTTTGTAGGGGCGGTGCCAAGAGAGGCCGTCCTCCCCGTCCACTGGTGACTAATGACTAATAACTAATTCTAAACTCTTCAATTAAATCAATAATACGATCGCACCGAAAATTGGTTGCCAAATCGGCGATCGCACTTCCAAAATTAGCATGAACAGGAAGAATAGACGAGATCAACTGGAAAATCAACTCGTTGTCAACCGAGTCCGCCGCTTCGTACAATCGATCGATCCATTCAGCGGGCATAGCTTTAAAAGATGCAGCATTTAGCACAAAAGGTAAATCGGCGGTGACAATTTCTGTTGCCATGTCGTCGGTAAGCGAAGCAGAAGCAGAAGCAGAAACCCAGCTATTTTCGGCAATTGGCGAAGCTTCCCGATCGTAAATATAGCGAACTCCCAGATGTTTTTCCATCTTTTCGAGAATCACTTTTTCTCGAAAAGGCTTCGCTACAAAGTCATCGCAACCTGCCGACAAAATCAGCGATCTTTCCTCGTCAAAAGCACTTGCTGTTAGAGCAATAATTACCGTTGCTTGACCTTTTAAATGTTCTTTAATGCGTTTCGTCGCTTCGTAGCCATCCATCACCGGCATCCGCATATCCATCCAAATCAAGTGAGGTTCCCAACTCGACCACAATTCAACAGCTTCGGAACCATTTTCGGCATCGCGAACTGCAAAGCCGAGGGATGATAGCATTCTGACTAAGAGTAGGCGACTTTCCAGGCGATCGTCAACCGCTAAAATGCGGTATTCTGGCTGTCCCGGTGCGATACCGACGACGCGGCCAGCTGTTTTAGCTACCTGAATTTCAACTGCATCGGGGATGCAAACTTTAACATCAAATCTAAAAATGCTGCCATGAGCGATGCTGCTAGTTACAGTCATTTCTCCTCCCATTAACTGTACGAACTGCTGGCTGATCGGCAAGCCCAAACCCGTTCCTTCTTGAGCTTTTCGCCCGCTTTCTGTTTGCGCGAAAGGTTGAAATAAGCTGTCCATTTCTTCTGGGCAAATTCCCGGCCCCGTGTCTTCTACTTCAAACAGCAAATAGCAAGCATTCATGGGCTGGCTATCGACTTCAGCCTGACTTCTTAACGGCTCCTTTTTTAGTCTTAAATTGACTCCGCCTTCGGATGTAAATTTGATCGCGTTGCCGATAATATTAATTAAAATTTGGCGCAATTTACTTTCATCTGTTTCTACATATTGAGGCAGGTTATTCGCGCAGTCAAATATTAACTGTAACCCTTTTTTTTCGGCTTGCAACCGCAGCATTTGTTCTGTGTTTTCCAACATTTTGGAAAGGTCGAAGGTGCTGTTATTAACTGTCACTAGCCCGACTTCGATTTTGGACATTTGCAGAATGTTGTTGATCAGATCGAGCAAATGTTCGCCGCTGCGGGTGATGATTCCTAGGTGTTGCTGTTGCTGCGAACTTAGGGCTGGGTCTCGGGCGAGCAGTTGGCTGAAACCGAGAATTGCATTGAGGGGGGTTCGCAATTCGTGACTCATGTTCGAGAGAAATTCGCTTTTGGCTTTGTTAGCTCGATCGGCTTCTTCTTTTGCTTGCAACAGGGCTATTTCTGCTTGTTTGCGCTCAGTAATGTCGCTGGCCGTGCCCGTTGTACCTGTGATGTTTCCCTCTGCGTCCAAGCGCGCGATCGCCTTCGTATTTACGTCAATCGATCGACCGTCTTTTGCTAATACTATACTTTCGTATTGCAAGACAGAATCTCCTGTCAGCAAGCGCCGCTGAACTTCGGAATTGCGATCTATTTCTGCTGCTGTCGCTAAAAAATCGCTGAAACAACAGCCCATCATTTCTTCTGGCTCGTAACCGTAGATTTGTTTTACAGCTTGGTTGACGAAGGTAATGTGTCCTTCAGTGTCACAAGACCAGATAATATCTTGGGATGTTTCTACTAAATGGCGGTATTTTTCTTCGCTGTCTGCTAAGGCTATTTCTGCCAGTTTACGAGGGGTAATATCCATCAAGGTTGTGAATAACTTTATGACTTTTCCTTGTTCGTTTACCACTGGTTCGGCTCTGGCTTCTATGTAGCGGATAAAGCCAACTTCACTTATTTCTGATGGGCAATTCTCGTCAGAATTTGTAGATTTTGGTCTCACTATTCGATATTCCAATGTGTAGGATTCCCCGTTAGCAATAGCAGCATTTGTTGTGGTTTGCCACTGCTCTACATCGTCAGGATGAAGGTATTGGGGGAATTCAGTTAATGTTGGTGGCGTCTGGGTTGAATAGAGACCAAAAATGCGGAATAATTCTTCCGACCAAGTAGTCGTGTTGGCGGACAAATCGCATTCCCAATTGCCGACATGAGCAATTCTTTGGGCTGCCGCTAGAGAGGCTTCAGAGGCCCGGAGTTTTTCTTCTGCTATTTTGCGATCGCTAAAATCCTGACTGACAGAAATCACGCAGGTTTCACCGTGAATGTCAATGATTTCTGCTGACAATAGCCCGGTTCTGAGTTCGCCAGCTTTGGTGCGAAAGTCAAATTCGTAGTTGCGAACTATTCCATCTTCCTTTAACATTTCAAATAGTTTTTTGCGGGCTTGTTTACTTACCCAAATATTCAACTCAAGTGCAGTGCGATCGATAATTTCTGATGCCGAATAACCTATTGTTTGGCAAAATGCCTCATTTATTTCTAGGTGGCGGCCATCTTTAAGTCTGGTAATAGTAATCGGGTTGGGAGAAGAACGAAAAGCTTTCGCAAACTTTTCCTGAGACAACCGTAATTGAGCTGTCCGTTCTTCTACTAAAGTTTCTAATTCTTGATTCAGCTTTTGAAGTTTCGCGTTTTGTTCCGCTAATTGCTTCTCCATGAAATAGCTGTTTACCGCCTCTTTGACAGTCAACTTCAAGTCTTCTGAATGCCAAGGTTTAGAGATATAGCGGTACAATTTAGCGTGTTTAATAGTATTTGCCACTGCTTCCAAATCTGCTTGTCCGGTCAGCATGATGTTGACAGTTTTTGGCGAGATGAGGTGAATCTGCTTGAGCAGTTCGTCTCCTTTGATATTGGGCATTAAATAGTCGGAAATCACTGCTACTATTTCGCTGCCCTCTTCCAACAATTCCTCCACCAACTCCAAGGCATCTTCGCCACCTTCAGCAGTTTCTACTAAATGTTCTTCTCCTAGAGCTTTTTTTAACTCAATTTTTAAACTTTCAAGAATTATTGGTTCGTCATCCACGCAGATAATTACAGGTTTGTTGCTCATATTTTTGCTAAACCAGATTTTATTGTTTCTACTAATTCTTGTCCATCCCAAGGCTTGTACAAGCAGCGGTGCAAATTTGCTTGCTCTTTCACCCGTTCTATGGCTAACTCGTCTGCTTGCCCCGTCAGCATGACTTTCACAATTCTTGGATATTTCTGGTGAACGCGAATCAGAAATTCATCTCCTTTAATACCGGGCATTAACCAGTCAGATACTATGACTAAAATATCGTTATCATCTTCTTTTATTTCTTCTATTATTTCCATAGCTTCATCGGCATTTTCTGCTACTTCATAGAGGTAATCGTCACCAAACTCTTTTTTAAGTTGAATTTTGAGACTGTTTAAAACTACGACTTCATCGTCAACGCATAAGATTACTGGTTTGGGCATTAATTTTTACTCCTTTTTATTTAAATTACGCGAATATTGCAAAATACTTTTAATTGTCGTTAGTGCTTGAGAATGGCAAGAATACAGTAAATGTGGTTTGACTAGGTACGCTTTCTACTAGCAGTTTTCCTTGATGTTTTTCAACGATCTTTTGAACTATATCCAATCCCAGACCGCTACCTTCTCCAGGAGGTTTAGTGGTGAAAAATGGCTCGAAGATTCTCGGCATAATTTCTGGAGGTATGCCTTTGCCACTATCGGTAATACTGACTGAGACAGCACTTTCTTGGTGCTTGACATCTATTTTTAACACTCCTTTGTTACCCATCGCTTGTAAAGCATTGTGAAGCAAATTTGTCCAAACTTGATTTAGTTCGTCAGGATAGCATAGCACAGACGGTAAATCAGTGCCATAGTTTCTGACTACTTCAACGCCGTGTTTGATTTGGTAGTTGTAAAGTGTTAAAACAGTTTCAATGCCGTCGGTAATATTAGCGAGTACCTTTGAGCCGGACTGGTCATAGCGAGCGTAGCTTTTCAATGCAAAAACGATTTTAGCAGCCCTATCTGTAGCAGTAGCGATATTTTTAGTGCTTTTCTGTACGGTAGCGAATTGGTACGCGGTTTGTAAAATAGTTGAACTGTTGCTGTCTTTCAATAAATCTAAAAAAAGTTCTACGTCATTGCAGATGCCGATATCTAATAAGGTACAAGCAAGGCTGTCAGCCTCATCAATTCCTTCGGCTTCTAATTGGAGCTGTAATGCTTTTCTCAATTGACGTTTTTCTTTGCTAGATAAGGTGTCTATTTCTTGGCTAGATTTGTGCAGGATGGCAAAGAAATTGTGCTGGTGTTCTGGCGAAAGCTGCTGGAAGAATATTGGCAACTTCTGCAAGTTTTCTGTCCAGAAATCGGCGATGTTCTGCACGGACGATCGAATCGCCCCCAAGGGAGAATTGATTTCGTGAGCAACTCCGGCAATTAGCTGTCCGAGAGCTGCCATTTTTTCGGACTGAACGAGTTCTTTTTGTGTGCGCTTTAATTCTTGAAGGGTGTGAGCTAATTCTTCATTTTTTTGGCACAGGGCTGACTCTGCTAATTTACGAGCGCTGATATTGCGAGCAACCCAAATAACTGCATCTTTTGAAAACACAGAAATGCAGGCTGCAAACCAAACTTTTTGGTCGCCAACTGTTAAGCTATAATCGAAATTGAGGGTTTGTTGTGTATCCAAAACTTGCTGAATTAGCAGCCACCAGTTATCCGGGTTCTCGTCGTCAAATAAATGTTCTATTGTGTGGCTGACGACATCGCGATCGGGTTCGTAAAAAGCAGCCGTATTTGTGGGCAAAACTTCGATATTTCCTCTGCGATCGAGCACGAGTACAATATCAGTCATGGCTTCAAAAACTGCGCGCACTTTACTTTCAGAAAAGTGTAGTTTTTCTTCTAGCAGTCTGCGATCGCTAATTTCTTGCTGCAATTCTTCGTTGCTGGCTGCTAGTTGAGCGGTGCGTTCTGCGACTCGCTGTTCGAGTTCGGCATTAAGGCGCCGGACTTCAGCTTCAGCGGTTGCTCGCTCTTGTATTTCCTGTTTTAACTGGCTGTTGGCGCGAATTAATTCTAAAGTTCGTTGTTTAATTTGTTCTTCTAAATTTTCATTTAAAATTCGCAACTTTTCCTCTACTTCCGTTCTCCGGAGCGCTTCTTTTTGCAATTGTTCGTTCACTTTGATCAACTCCTGGGTTGTTTCGGTAACTGTTTGCTCTAAAAACTGGACATTCGCGTGCATTTCTACCGGATCTAAGGCGTGCAGCAGCGTACTTTGCGTCACGATTCCGGCTAAATATCCTCCCTCATCCACCACCACCAATCGTCGGATGCGGTGCTGCTGCATGAACTCATGAGCCTCCCACAGCGTAGCTTTGAGTGGCAGCCGCAGCAGAGGGCAACTCATCGCCGCGACGGCCTTGGTGCTGGCGAAATCGAGTTCCGCAGCTTTGAATTTAACAATGTCTCTTTCCGTAATTATGCCAACTGGTTGGTGAAGTTTGTGATGGCTGTTACCGCAAATTACAATGCAGCTTTTGCGGTAGTTTTGCATCTTTTTGGCGACTTCTAAAACTGAGGTACTAGTTGAGGCAACTATGACTTCTGCGGTCATAATTTCCTCAGCGCGCCTCATGTGTAGCAAGTCGCGCGGTTTGAGGATTTGACGGATGCTTTCGCCGGTGATAGTGCCGAGCAAGTTTCCGGGTTCGTCTGTGATGGGCAAGTGGCGAATTTTGGCCGATCGCAATACGGTTAATACACTGAAAATATCGCCCGCTTGAGCGAGGGAAAGGGTGATCGGATTTAGAGTCATTACCTCAGAAATTGCTAGGCCTTCTAAAGGTATTTCGCTAGCAGTTATTTTCACAACATCGCGCTCTGTAAAAATGCCGAGCAGTTGCTGCTGCTGAGCGATTAAAATGCAACTGGCACGGGCCTGACTCATGGCTGCGATCGCGACCTTTAAGGAAGTGTCTGGAGGCAGCACCGGTGGTTTGGGGTCGAGAGCCTGTTGGAGTAAACTTTGGGTATCGAAGACTCTTGCTGACATAGGCAATCAGGGGGTAGATACAGGCGGAAGAAGGAATTAGGAATTAGGAATTAGGGGCAATAAGTTCAGCGATTGAGAACGCGCCGATCGTCTTGACGGTTGGGATAGATGCAGGCGGGATCTACAATTAGTTATTAACAATTAAAACTTTCAATTGCCTATTAGGTGCAGATGCAAAGGTTCGCAGCTTATTTTTGTTGCTCTAGTGCTAAGTTGCGATCGGAATTGACAGGGTAAAGGTTGTTTGACCGGGAATCGATCGTACCTCTATTTTACCCGAATGTTTTTCGACGATTTTTCTCACTATATCCAATCCCAAGCCGCTGCCTTCTCCGGGGGGTTTTGTGGTAAAGAACGGCTCAAAGATTCGTGGCATAATTTCCGGGGGAATGCCCTTACCACTGTCCGTAACGCTGACGAGTACGCTCTCATTTTCTAGCCTCACATCTACTGTTAAAACTCCGCAATTGTCCATTGCCTGAATCGCATTGTGGATCAAATTTGTCCACACTTGGTTGAGTTCGTCGGGATAGCACAGCAATTCAGGCACTTGAACTTGATAATTTCTGATAACTTCGACTCCGTGTTTGAGCTGATTGTGATAAAGAGTTAAAATAGTTTCAATTCCTTCTGTAAGATGAGCGAGTACCTTTTCACCAGTACAATTGTAACGAGAATATCGTTTCAAAGCAAAAACTACTTTTGCTGCTTTATCTGTAGCTGTGATAATAGTATTGGTACTTTTTTCCAAGGTAGTGAGTTGATAGGCTTGGTGTAAAAGATCATAGCTGTTGGGGTCTTGCAGTAGGGGCAACATTGATTCGATATTGTCGTAAATGCCGATGTCAACTAAAGTGTCGGCAACGGTCTCAGCATTTTGTACCGAGTTGTTTGACAACTGCCGAACTAAAGCTTTTTTAAGTTGGCGTTTTTCTCTGTTGGAGAAGCCGATCGATTGTCGATCGGATTTGGCCAGCAACATTAATAAATCTGAGTAACGTTCTGGGGACAGTTTGTGTAAAAAATCGACTGTTTCCGAGAGATTTTGATTGAAGAAATCGGCTAAATTTTCGACGGACGATCGAATCGCACCGAGGGGAGTATTTACTTCGTGAGCAACGCCGGCAACTAGTTGTCCCAATGCTGCCATTTTTTCTGATTGAATTAGTTCTTGTTGAGTGGCTTGCAGATTGTGGAGGGCTTGCGAGAGTTCTTGAGTGCGATCGGCTACTTGAGTTTCTAAGGTTCTATTGTACTCTGCTAGCACTTTCTCAGCTTGTTTGCGATCGGTGATATCGGTGAAAGCGGTAATGGAATAGATAATATTATTTTTGTCGTCGAAAATCGGTTGCGAGTGCATTTCAAAAGGAATAATTTTTCCGTCTCGGCGGACTTCTAAATGATCGGCGATCGTATTTTCACCTTTGAGTGCTCGCCAAGCTGGCAGTTGTTCCTCAGAACATGGGCGATCGCTTCCTGCCATATAAATTTGATCTATTGATAGTAACTTTTTACCAGTAGCTTTAGGTGCAGCAGTTTGACCTAGTAACCGCTGTCCGGTTTGATTGATGTATGAGACTTTGCCGTTGGGGTTGTGTACAGTTATTCCCACTGGGACTGCTTCTAAAAATTGGGTTAATTTGCTTTCACTTTCCCGCATTTTTGCGTAGAGTTTAGCATTAGCAATAGAAACCGCCGCCTGCGTCGATAACAGTTGCAAAACCTCTACCCTGTCGTCAGTAAAAGCTCTAGTTGTGAGATTATTTTCTAAATATATCATCCCAATTAATTTCCCTTGATTCAACAACGGTGCGCATAATATAGATTTAGATTGATGCTTTTTAATGTACGGGTCGCGGGTAAAATTTCCTTTTTTAGCTGCGTGACTTTTGAGAATAGTTTGTTTGGTACGGGCAACATAGTTAATAATGGAAATTGGCAGGCATTTTTCGACAGGTATTGACTGCAAAACATCAATGCGATCGACATCTACTTTCCCCGATGCTTCTACCAATAATTTACCTTTGTTTTCTAAAATCAAAAATCCCTTTTCTGCTCCCGCATTTTGCAGCATAATTGTCATCAACTTCGCCAGTAACTTGTCCAGCACAATTTCACTAGCGATCGCTTGAGATGCTTTCATAACTGCTGCAAAATCAAAAATTTTGCTGGAATCACTACTATTTGAAATATTAGTAATTGTAGTACAGTTACTGGTAATGCTAGTTGTTACAGGAATTTGGATCAAAAATGCGGGATAGTTTTTTTCCAAATCCTCAACTTTAGCTTTAGCTCCCCAATGAGTGTAACAGTAGTGAGCTTCGGCCAGATAAACTCGCGCAATCTTCTCTTTACCCCAACCGAGATATAATTTAGCTGCGAGTTCGTTGGCGAGGGCTTCTTCGTTAATATATTCGTTTTCTTTAGCTAAATTAATCGCGCGATCGTACTCTTCCATTGCCTCAAAATTCTCGCCTAACACCCGATGTTTCTCTGCCTCAACCAGATAAAATTTGTGCAAGTAGTTCATGGGGGCGTGTTCCGCCCATTTCTGCATTTTTTCCTGATTTTCATCAACTCTTGTTAGCAGAGTATTTTGCTCCAATATATCGGCATCTGGATACGCAGCCAGTGCAATTAGAGAATCATAAAAATGGAACAATGGTACTGTTAAAAAAACTGTTACTCCCGTTAAATATGTTCTAAATTTGCCAGCATTTTTCAGTGCTTCTGGCACATTGCCAAATAAATAACATAGTATAAGTTTGTGTAAATAGAAGCAGTAAAGTCCCGTGCGATCGTTTGCTGCTGCCAGCAGTGGCAGCAGTTGCTCTTCTTCGCAAGCTTTGCCAGATAACTTGCAAGGATTTTCTGCCTGACTGAGCAAGTTAAGAACTGACTGATGAAATATTTGATTGCACTGCAAGTTTGTGGATTGCTTGAGTTCAGCTAGCACGTTGCTGTAGTCGGCAATTTTATGTTTCAGAGTTGTCAGTTCTTGTCCAACAAAATAGGAATATTGAGATTGTTCTTTGGCACAATAGCCAACTATTTCTAAGTCTCCTTTTTTCATTGCTATGTGATAGCATTCTCGGAGCATTGACAAACTATCTCTAACATGATTTTTAGTATGAATAATATATGCAGCTACTACATACAAAGCGCGACATTTTAAATTTTTGATATTTAATTTATCTCTTAATTCTAAAGCTAGGTAGCCTAATTTATTGGCAGTTTCAATATCTTGAAACACGCCGCTCACAAGCACGCCCCAAGTAGCATAAAAAAAGGCAGATACAGGTGAATTGCCGTAACGAATAGATGAATTAATCTGCGACAAAACCAGCGGGGCAAATAGTTGAGGCGCGCAGTGCAATGCTGCTGGAACTATACTCGCTGCGATCCGCATTGCTGCCAGTTGTTCGGGAGATGTCATCAAAGGCAAATTAATTAAGTCTTCGATATTTTTCCCTGCTAAATTTGCGGCTGTTTGTTCCATTTCTCGCTGAATGTCCAATGGACTTGGATCTTTGGAAAAGTTAACTCCCAATTGTGAGAGCACTTCTAGGGCGATCGCGATCGCTTCTAGCTGTTTCTTCTGCACTGTATAAGCTTGAATTTTTACCTCATAAACTTTGACTTTATCCAGCAGAGTTCTCCCTTGTAGAAACACAGTTCCAGCTAATTTTTCCATCAGCTCAAACTCGCCGCTGAAGTACGCCACCTCCACTGATTCTACATAAAGATTTAAAGTTAATTCATACTGATTTTCCCAGCTAGAATCTGCCAGCAATCCCCTGCCTATATTTAAATACCCGATCGCAGCATCATAGGCCACCGCCTCCTTAGCTTTTTTACCCGCAATCAGATTCAAATTAGCTATTTTATCTCGTTCTTCTTGTTCAACAATTATAGAGGTTGAAATTACCGAATATTCGATACCGACATTAATATGAGCGACAATTGTAAATATGCGATCGACCAACAAATTTGGCTCGCACTTATCCCACAATAGGCAGCCTATTTGTAAGTGAAGTATTTTTTTGTCTTTTTGATCGATTAAGCCGTAAGCAGCTTGCTGTACTCGATCGTGCAAAAACTTAAAATTCACACTTGATAGTTCAACATTTAACTCACAAGCAGGCAAAATCAAACCCAAATCAAGAGCTGTCTTGAGGTCAGCAAAAACTAGCTGCGGAGACTTTTCGCAAATTATAGAAAGCGAGTTTAAGTCAAAATCCGTTCCCACACAAGCTGCCAAGCGTAAAATCTGCTGCGTTGACTCCGGTAGTTTTTTCAATTTGCCAATCATCAACTCCACCACATTATTAGTAATTTCCATCTCCTCAATTTGAGCGATATCCCACTGCCAACCCGCTTGAGCTTCCACACAATTCTCGGTATATTCGGCAGCAACAATTGGGCATGATTTAGCATCAAAATTAGACTGGGGACAACAAGGAAAACTAAAAGTTATCAAGTTTTCTGCGTATAGCGTTTTCAGAAATTCGTTCACAAAGAAAGGATTGCCCCCGGTTTTTATTTTGACCAGTTCTGCCAGGGGTTTTACCGAGTTTTGGTCGCTGCGTAACGTTTCCGCAATCAAATTAGTCATGTCTTCTATTTCTAAAGGAAGTAATCTGATTTGATTGACTGTTACTCCTTCTTTTTGCAATTCTTTAGTCGCCACCATCAAAGGATGATCGGAATCGACATCTTTGTCGCGATATGCTCCTATTATAAATAGATATTCTGGGGGTGCTATAGATGATTTGCTAACCGCCATTGGTGGTTCTGAATCCTCAAAAAATCCGCCAGCAGGACTTTGCATTGGCTCTGTCACCATCAGTTGAATTAATTTGAGTGTAGCTGGGTCTGCCCACTGCAAATCGTCCAAAAAAATAACTAACGGATGTTCTTCGGCACAAAATACTCGAACGAATTTCTGAAATACGAAATTAAAACGATTTTGAGATTCATATTTTCCTAAATCCGGCACAGCAGGTTGTTTGCCTATAATTAATTCCACTTCGGGAATCACATCAATAATTACTTGAGCATTAGTATTAAGAGCAGCTAATAATTTGACTCGCCACTTTTGAAATTGCTCTTCACTCTCTGTTAGTAGTTGTTGCATCAATTCCTGGAAGGCTCTCACCACAGCACTTTCAGGAACCTTTCGCTGTACTCGATCGAATTTTCCAGCAATGAAATAGCCCCGCTTTTCAATAATTGGCTTGTAAATTTCTTGTACCAGCGACGACTTGCCGCTGCCAGAGTCACCTGCTATCAGCATCATTTCACACCTCCCTTGCCCCACAACAATTTGGGTGGAGTTCCCCGCAACTCGCTCAAATGTCGCGATTAAAGTTTCAACTTCTTGCTGGCGTCCGTACAGTTTTTGGGGAATTTGAAAGTGGTCGGAAATATCTTGACTTGCCAGGGAAAATTCCGATATGGTTTCCAATCTTTGTAATTGGGTTAAACATTCTTCTAAATCAGCTTTGATGCCCCAAGCACTTTGGTAGCGTTCCTCTGCATTTTTGGCTAACAACTTCAGTATGATGCTAGAAACTGCGATCGGAATTTCTGGATTGACTTCGGAGGGATGTATTGGTTGTTTGGCAATGTGGCAGTGTACTAATTCTATGCCGCTGGCGTTTTCAAAGGGCAACTTGCAAGTTAGCATTTCATACAGAGTTGCACCTAGAGAGTAAAAATCGGTGCGATAATCTAGAGAGCGGTTCATTCTTCCAGTTTGTTCTGGAGATATGTAGGCGAGAGTACCTTCTAAAACATTGGGATTTTTGACGGTGGGTTTTTCCTGCGTGAATTTTTCTGGTGTTAATATACTAGCAATGCCAAAATCAATGATTTTTATTTGGTTGGTGCTGCGATTGCAAACTATGTTGGCAGGGTTGATATCTTTGTGTATAATGTTTGCAGCGTGAATTTCGCCTAAAATATCTGCTATTTGAATGGCGATCGCGAGAGATTCCCTGAGGGTAAAATGGCGCTCTTGCATCAACATTTTTAAAGATTCGCCACCGAAATCTTCTAAAACGATCGCCAAAGTTCGCTGATAGTTTTCTATGCTGTAAGCTGTGACAACTCCTGTGATGTTTAAGCTGTGGATGATTTCATATTCTTGCTGATAGCGGGTAACTGCTGCTGGAGTAGGATAGTCTTGCTTGAGTACCTTGAAAATTGCGCGCTGGCCGTCTGCCGATCGCACCCCGCGATACACTAAAGATCGATCGCTCTCATAGATTTTCCTGAAAATTTTGTAGCCGGGAAGATCGAGCATAGCCGGAACGTCGTAGGGGGCAGGTTGAGGAAATTGTGCAGGAGTAGTGTTTCTACAAGTGTAGCCACTACTATTGAGTGAAGGGGAAGAGGAAGAAGGAAGGAAAAAAAATTTCTGCAAGTGTTTCGCCTCTCAACTGAGCATTTCGCCTTGCCCGCACTCATAAATCTTAACCCTGCCTTTTTGCGCAAGCATTAAAGGCAGGGTTAAAATTGATTATTCGGAGTATCATCAGTTTTGAGTTAGCCCACGCTACTTCCAGATTCGGCTGACAGCAGGCGCTACTCACCCAATCGAGTGATTTTAGCGCTACGCTCGGCCAACATCAGCAACAGATAAATAGTCATTACATAGCCCGCGGCCAGGATGGGAATAATTAGTGGAATATCACGGTAAATCATAATTAGAACCAAAAGTCAAGGAGGAAGAGGAGCAGGAGAAGGAGAAGGACAAGTTCAAGACCTACTACATTAAGTCAGCACACAAGACTCAGCCTTGGTTCTGAAGGGCGCTTTTCCATATCAAGCCGTCGGGAACATCTAGGTGTTCCGCGTCAATAATTATTTACTGCTTTACAGATGCTTAAACAGCCTAAAATAATCCACTTTAGCTGCTGTGAGCTACCGTGCACATAAGATGCGCTACTTTTAACTCCTGGAAATTTTCAGCTCCTAAGAACAAAAAATCTCTCCCAGAAATTTTGGCTGCGATCGGACTAACAAGGCTGGCTATACGAAGCTCTTACAGGTATCTGAAAGCTACCTGTCAGTCTAGCTGTACTTAATGTATGGAATTGTTTAAATCCTTAATACTTATAATAGCACAGGGTTTCTGGGATTTAGAGATTTTCGAGCTGTGTTCGTAACAATTCGTTACAATAGGGCAACTCCTCTGGCAGCGGGCCTCTCGTAGGAGGTAGTGGGGTGACTCCGGCTGGCAGCAGATGACAAATAAGTGTCGATCGAATATATTTTTCTTCCAGATTGCAGAGAAGTACCTTAAAATAAAGATATGATATGTAAAATTTTGTTACTTTACGGCTCGAGTCGGCGTATCCATGATCTCTAGCACTCTCCTATTTTCCTCGGTTGAAGAAGACCTGCGACTGTTGACAGAAAACTTAAAACAGTTAGTGGGTGCCCGTCATCCCATCTTGTACGCGGCTGCGGAATACTTATTCGGCACAAAGGGAAAACGGGTGAGACCCGCTATAGTCCTGCTGGTGGCCCGGACAACCACGCCAAATCAGACAATCACGGACAAACACCGCCGACTTGCAGAAATCACGGAAATGATTCACACAGCAAGTCTCGTTCACGACGACGTAGTGGATGAATCGGATCTGAGGCGGGGAATGCCGACGGTTCACAGTCGGTTTAACAACAGAGTGGCCGTATTGGCTGGAGATTTTCTGTTTGCTCAATCTTCCTGGCATTTGGCAAATCTGGATAACCTCGAAGTCGTAAAACTGCTCTCAGAAGTGATTAAGGATTTAGCTGAGGGGGAAATTCAACAGGGACTTAATGGATTTGATACCAATTTATCGATCGAAGCTTACCTGGAAAAAAGTTACTACAAAACAGCATCTTTAATTGCCAATAGTTCTAAAGCAGCAGGTTGTTTGAGTGAGGTTTCTGCGGAAATAGCAGACGATTTATACAACTATGGACGCCACATTGGTTTGGCATTTCAAGTAGTAGATGATATATTAGATTTCACCAGTTCTGCCGAAACTTTGGGTAAACCAGCCGGATCGGATCTCAAAAGTGGCAATCTGACAGCGCCAGCGCTATTTGCCCTAGAAGAAAAGCCGTTCTTGGCAGTGCTCGTAGAACGAGAGTTTGCTCAAGAAGGAGATCTAGAGCAAGCCCTGGCGCTAGTAGAAGATTCTCAAGGCATAGAGCGATCGCGAGAACTAGCTACACACCATGCACAGAAAGCCATCACTTACTTAGCTGCCCTCCCCCATTCAGAGTCCCGCCAAGCTTTGATCGATTTGGCAGATTACGTTTTGAGTCGGCTTTATTAGAATGAAGAAGTCATTAGTCGTAGGGTGCGTCGCCACCGAACATCCTCAAAAAATCGACAAGATCATAGTTATTAATAGTAGCTAACAGCTAGCAACTGTCACAGGTCAACAGTCAGGTGCGTCGCTACCAGATTGTCGATCTTAGTTTGGGATGGTTGGTGGCGACGCACCCTACAACTGTCAACTGTCAACTGTTTAAGCGATATCTGGTGGGAGATTGCTAGAATTAGATGGTTGAGCCGATCGATACTGTTGCAGGTAAACGCCAATTAATTTTTGCACTTGCTCGCGAGTGACTTCAGTGCCGACATCCAAATTACCGGGAGTTTCAAAAAAGACAATGCTGTCAAGATTTTCAAGAGCCATCATCTGAAATAAAATGTGAGTGACAGGCAAAGACACGGGCTGGACGCGATCGCCCGTATGAGCAGCCTTCGACGCATCTTTAAGACTGGGGAAAGCATAAATTACCCTCTTCTCCCGCCCGGGTTGCTTGAGATTGCTCAAAACTGTCACTGCCCAACTTTGCTCAACAGTTTGCAAAATCGAGTATTCGAGGTGTTTAAGCTGTTGAGCCAGCAACAACAGGGCCGGAGCAATTGCCTCTAAAATCTGCGGCGTCGAACCATCGGGGGGAGCCTTGTCGATCAGTGCTTGAATCTGTTGGTCTAAATCCATCAGTCAGTTACTTTGAGATTTAATATTGAGAATTTCAGGGTAGCAGGTGGAAGCCAAAGTATAAACACACTTTAATCAAAATATAGTCTAGTATAGTCATCGGTGTGCTACGTTCAATGTTAGCTGTAAACTATCATGCGGGAAATCTGCCAGAGCGTGGAAACCATTTTTCAACTGCTGTTAGACGAACTCAAAAAGTCCACTCGCGCGTCTGAGCAGAACTGCCGGGATGTAGCAGGACGACTCGCAGCAGAAGTCAACAGGATATGCACCGAAAGTAACCGGATTCAAGCCTCAGGAGACATAGAAGGTTCGGCAATGAGCCTCGCTCAGCACCGCTTGCAACAATGCCTCCACTATTATAGTTTAGGCTCCGGGCCCGTCGAGTAGAATTGCATAGTAGCCTCAGCGCGATCGTCTATCGCTACATCACTCCTCCCCAGGTGCAGTCCAGCTACCAAGCGCGGATCGAGCTGATCAAAGATTTTTTGCAAGGATTTTACCTTGAAGCTTTAAAGGCATTTCGGCGCGAAACACAACTGCCAGCTACCTATAGCCCTCGCACTCGCTTAGAACTAGCAGAGTATATGGCATTTGCAGAGCGCTTTGGCAAGCGGCGCATTCCTTTGCCTCGAAATCGCAGCCAGCAACTAATTATTTTGCGGGCCCAAACCTTTTCGCAGCAGCAGCCCAAAGAAACCTCGGTAGATATGGAACAAGCTGCTGATGGCGGGGCCACAGATTCCGATCAAACCTGGAACGACACCTCGATGCACTCTGTGCGGGAAGCGATGGCCGGACAGGGTTCGGCTGGAATTCGCCCTTACAGCGATGAGTCAGAATCCCTGCGGCAGAACGTAATTGAGGAATTAGTCGCTTATTTGAAAGAACGCAACCAACAAGACTGTGCCGATTATTTTGTGCTGCGCTTGCAAGATTTGCCAACTAATGAAATAGAGTCGCTGTTGGGCATCACTCCTCGCCAAAGAGACTATTTGCAACAGCGATTTAAGTACCATTGCTCAGATTTGCGATGTCGCACCGCTGGGAATTGGTTCACCAATGGCTGGAAGCAGACTTGGATCGAAATTTGGGTTTGCTGCCTTCTGAGTGGCAAGCTTTTGGTGAGCAAATTGGTCCAGAGGGACAGCGTTTGTTAAAGTTGAAGCAACAGGGTCTGTCAGATTCAGCGATCGCACAAACCCTCAGCAGCACGGTCGCCCAGGTACAGAAACGGTGGTTTAAGTTACTGGAACTGGCCTGGGAATTACGTAATCGTTCAGATTCCGGAGAAGGGGCATCTAGTGATGAATAACGAAACGAACAGGGATGCAGAGGCTTTCGAGCGTCATTTTTTAGATTGGATATTGCAGACACCTGCGAATACCTCGATCGAGGATGAGGAAAACCTCAGCCGACTGCCTCCCTCAGCAGAGTGGGGCGATACAGAAGATAATTCCGGGGTGGAATATTGGGAATGGGACGAACCAGACCCTTTTGAGAATCCGGTGGGGGCGCACAGCAATGCACCCGCACAACCGCTGATATTTGGAGAAATACCGACCGTGCAAGATCGTTTTCAGACTTTGTTAAAAGATAGGCTTAGAGCCGAAATTGAATCCAACCCGCCACTGTTTCCTTGGGAAACAGAAGTGCAAAGCTACGACCACGACTACCCAGACGATGCAACCCCGCAATGGGTTCCCCCCCTGCACCTCTGGACCCCCCAACTCCAAAATCTGAGATGGGGTCGCCTGCCAATTCCGATCGCCCAAGGGGTTTTTGCTCAACTGCTAGAACCTTGTCAGGAACTGGTAATGTCGTCGCTACGGGAAGGATCGAAGTTAGTTCGCGCTGTAGATGGCTTGTTTCCAGGCCAGTCTCAGGAACTCAACGAATTAGCTGGTTTAGTGTTGAGAGGTGCTTTGCGAGGAGATGCTTCACAAGGAGTTTTAGATTTAGAGGATTTTCCGAATTACGAGGTAGCGACACCCGACCAACAAATGGTACTGTCACTGATGGCCGCGCGGGAAATTATTGATTCTCTAACATTGAATTGCGCTGTAAATCAGCCAGCGGTTTCGCGAGAATGGCTGACTGGTTTGGGTTCCCTAACTCTGGAAGCTCAATATCTGTCGAATTCCGACAGAGAACAGCCAATTCCGTCTTTAAGAGTTGAGTGCCAATTTCCAGGGGGAGGAAGTTTGGATCTGAAGGGAGAGGATGTCGAAGCAACTGCACAGCGTCCAAACTCTGGTCATTTAAGTGTGGAATTATTCGACCCGCAACCTGACGAAACTTATTCGCTAGAAGTTAGGTTCCAAAACTTCGACGCCAGACCTCTGATGTTTGCTATTCGTCCTACAATGGCCGACTAAATTAGCAACAAAAAAGGCAAGAATCAAGTAAATAATTTCGCTTTTGAATGGTATTTTTACCACCTCACACAAAGGTCGATACCATCCCCCGACTCAAGTCGTGGAGAAAAACAAATTTTAGATATTAGTTCAAGCCCTCAGATTTATCTGTAGAGTCAATCTAAAATCTAAAATCTAAAATCGAATGACAGAGAAACAAGATTGAGATCTTAGTTGAATTCACCAGATTGTTCTGTGAATTTAATCTAAAATCTAAAATCTAAAATCTAAAATCTAAAATCGTTGGGTGGGTGCACATGACAACTGATAACCTGCGAAATATACCTGTTTTAGGTAAACTGTGGGAGCAGATAGAGGCAATGCCTCCGCCGGTGTCCGAGGATTCTTTACTGCTGCGAATCCTGGTGCAGTTGTTGGTGATTGTGGGAATTGTAGCTACTGATGTTGCTGTTGAAGAAGCCCTAAACCTTTGGGCTATTCCTGTTAGTATTGTGGGAGCAACTTGGAGTTGGTATCGCCGCCGCGATCGCAATGTAGCTGTTAAGTTCTGCATAGCTATTGGAATGCTGGTGGCGATGTTCGCTTTTTTTACCCGCTTAGTCCAAGAATTGAACGATACGCGGTTAGTTTTAGCGCAACTGTTAATTCAACTTCAAGTGCTACACAGCTTCGATTTACCCCGGCGCAAAGATTTAGGCTATTCGATGGTAATCGGGCTGATTCTGTTGGGCGTAGCGGGGACTCTCAGCCAAACACTGACTTTTGGGCCGCTGTTGTTGTTGTTTTTGGCTTTAGCGCTTCCGACGTTGGTACTGGATTATCGATCGCGCTTGGGACTCCAGAGAGTAGAAGGCATTCGTCAGAAGGCAGAAAATAGAGAAAACAATAGCAACTGGTCGCTATTTGCTGCTACCTTATCGCCAAAATATTTTGCTTTGTTGCTATCGATCGTTGTTGGGTTGGGGCTGACTATTTTTGCGCTTTTGCCGCGCTTCCCCGGCTACCAGTTGCGGACTTTTCCGGTGAGTGCTCCAATTCAATATCAAGGCGAGTTTGACACCCGCAGCATTCTGAATCCGGGGTATGTCAGAGGCGGAAACCAAAAAGGAACTGGCGGAGGTAAGGGGCGAAACCCCGACAAAGGGCCAGGAGAGGTAGACTCTACTTTTTATTACGGTTTCAACCAGCGGATTAATCAAAATTTGCGGGGGGACATGAAACCTCAAATTGTGATGCGGGTTCGATCGCAAGCTGCGGGTTTTTGGCGGGTGTTGGGATTTGACAAATACACCGGTCAGGGTTGGGAAATTTCTCGCAACGAAAAAGCTGAAAAGGTCACTAGACCTCGCTGGTCTTATCAATTTTATCTCAATCCCTATCCCAATGCGCCCCGCACTCAAGAGGTGATTCAGAGTTATACTATAGTTGCTCAGTTGCCGAATTTGATTCCGGCTTTGGCGAAACCGAAAGAACTTTATTTTCCAACACCTGAGGTGGCTATCGATGCGGAGGGGGGTTTGCGATCGCCTGTGGAATTGGCGGAAGGTTTGACTTATACGGTGATTTCAAATGTTCCTGTTCGCGATCAATCTCTGTTGGATAAAACAGGTACTAATTACCCGAAAAACATTCGCAAGTTTTATTTAGACGTTCCGCCAAAAATAGCCGAGAAAGTGCGGAAAAAAACTGAGGAAATATTGCTGGCGAAAACTAGAGTAGCTAAATCAGATAGACCGATCGATTCTCCCTACGAAAAAGCTTTGTACTTGGCTCAATATTTAAAGCAAAACCCGAATTATAAAATTGAAAAAGCTTTGCCTTATTTAGAGGAAACTGAAGATTTAGTCGAGGGTTTTCTGTTTGGTTATAAAAATACCCAGGCTGGCAAAAAAGTTACAGGCGGATATCCAGACCACTTTTCGACGGTACTGACAATTATGCTGCGGTCAATCGGGATTCCGGCGCGCGTGGCTGGCGGTTTCGATACGGGGGAATTTAACCCGTTTACAGGTTTGTATATTGTGAAAAATACCGACGCTTTCTTGATGACGGAGGTATATTTTCCCAATTACGGCTGGTTTGCTTTTAATCCGATTCCCGGTTATCCTTTGATTCCGGCTTCGGTGGAAGATAACCAGACTTTTACCGTACTCGAATCGTTTTGGAAGTGGATAGCGGGTTGGCTACCAACGCCTCTGAGAAGCGGGCTGGATGCAGTTATTGGTTTTATAATTGGCTGGATCGGTGGGATTCTGGGCTGGTTTTTAGGCCAGTTTGCTAAGGGTTGGGTGGGATTATTTACTGGTTTAATTGCTGCGAGCGTCTTTGGCTTTATTGGCTGGTTAACTTGGCAACTGTGGCGAAAATGGCGCTACCGACGTTGGTTGAGGAAGTTGCCGCCGATGGAGGGAGTGTATCAGGAAATGTTGAAGGATTTGGCGAGTAGGGGATTTGCCAAGCCTCGCGCTCAAACGCCTTTGGAGTATGCTGAGGCAATCCGGGGCGATCGTACAATTGATGAAGCAGAGGTAATTGAGGAGGTTTCGCAAGCTTACGTGCGCTGGAAGTATGGTGGCGAAACGGGAAATTTGAACCAGTTGCGACAGTTGGTAAAAAATTTGAGGCGATCGTACTTGAAGAAACTGAAAAAGTTAAGATAAAATATCAACTATCAAACTATGAGGATCGGCTCCCAACTTCAGAAAAGCAAATTTTTGGGATGTCTTGGCTCGAAAAATGATAAGATAGTAAGTCTGGCTTAAATATCCCCCTGATTTCTTAGTCTCGCGTTGCGCGAACGAGAGGCAAGTTCACTAGCGGTTCCAACCACCGAGTATCAAAGGGGTTGTGAACGCGGATGGACGATCGAGTCAGGTTGCATAGGTTAGGATACAGTGCGATCGCCCCCAAGAGCGATCGCAAGCCGGACGCTAGCACTCCACTCGGAAAATTCTGATGCCGATGCTACCTGACTCGATCTGACTCGCCGATCGACTTTTTTAAAGCTCGTTTGACGCTCGTTTAACTATATGTCGATCGGGCAAATCGATCGAGTTCTCAACCAGCGGTTAGACTTAGCGATCGGGTTAGTTTCCAAAAGGTTTGGATATGTTTGCAACAACTCTATTTCAGATTCCCAGAAATTTCATGCTATTGTTCGATCGAACTGCGATCGACCTTCCAAAACCCGTATTAGCCCAAGAAACAGGAATGCCAACTACGATAGCATCGGAAAATACAGCAACAATTGCACTGGTATTAGTTGCTCTCTTAATTCTCGGTTGGGGATTTTATCGCGCCAAGCCTTTTGGCAAACTGGGAATTTTGGCTTGGTTGCAGTCAGTTGTACTGATGAGTCCTTGGCTGCTGTTCTTTGGTTTGTTCGCCGCCGGGATTTACCTAAATCTAGTGGCGGTATTGTTGATGCTGCTGGCTTCAACGGGACTATACATCAATCTGGGCAAACAATTACGATCGACTGCGCGAGATGCAGGAGTGCGATCGCGAACCGATTCTACTGAGGCGAAGTCCCGCAGCGAGGCGAGTTCCACCCCTGAGTCGCCGTCAGCACCGATTCAAGAACAAATTAAAATCATAACACCTCCTTCTCCAACTAATCAATTAGAAATAATTCCCGTTCCTGTTGAAGATCTGAAGGCAATTCAAGGTATCTTTGGCATCGATACGTTCTTTGCAACAGAAACGATTCCTTATCAAGATGGGGTAATCTTAAAAGGCAATCTGCGGGGAGAGCCAGAACAAGTACACTCGCGTTTGTCGGCAAGTTTACAAGCAAAGTTAGGCGATCGCTACCGACTATTCTTAGTAGAAAATCAGGACGACAAACCAGTAGTTATTATCTTGCCGAGCGCCAACGACCCGCAGCCAACTACCGTATCTCAAAAAATCCTAGCAGCCGTGCTGCTACTAGCAACAATTGCTACTAGTTTGGAAACAAGTGGATTGCTGCTAGGTTTCGACTTCTTTAGCTCGCCGGCTAGATATCTAGAAGTGCTGCCAATGGCGACAGGAATTTGGGCGGTTTTAGGTTGTCGTGAAATTGCTTGCCGAGTGATAGCTGATCGGTATAATATTCCTTTAAGTTGGCCATTTTTTATACCGACTTGGCAAATAGGTTCTTTTGGGGCGATCGATCGTTTTGAGTCTTTACTACCCAACCGCAAAGTGCTATTTGACATCGCTTTCGCCGGGCCTGCCGCTGGGGGATTAGTTGCCCTAGGAATGCTAGTAGCGGGTTTGCTGCTTTCTCACCAAGGCAGTTTGTTTCAAATTCCCGCAGAATTTTTCAAAGGTTCGGTTTTGGTGGGAACTTTGGCAAAAGTGGTTTTGGGTTCGGCCCTACAGCAGCCACTTGTGGACGTTCACCCGTTGACGGTTATCGGTTGGTTGGGTTTGGTAATAACGGCAATTAATTTGATGCCCGCTGGACAGTTGGACGGAGGTAGAATTGTGCAAGCAATTTACGGTCGGAAAATTGCAAGTCGGGCGACTTTAGCGACATTTGTAGTGCTAGCGATCGCTTCTTTAGTTAATCCCTTGGCACTGTATTGGGCGATCGTAATCCTGATTTTACAACGAAATCTGGAGCGGCCGACGCTCAACGAGCTGACTGAGCCTGACGATGCTCGCGCGGCTTTGGGTTTGTTGGCTTTGTTCTTGATGATTGCTACACTGTTACCATTAACGCCTGCCTTGGCCGGCCGTTTGGGCATCGGGAATTGATTCTCCCTTTGATGGTAATAGACGCGAAATTGCGGTAGATTACTCAAATGTGGGCATCGAGCGATCGAACATAAGTATTTTGGTCGATCGTGTTCCCAACTACCAATTGGCAATCAAGAGTACCGCGCTGACTAGAAAAATGGGTTTCAAGCCCCATCCTTCGAGGACGGCTTTAATTTCTATTTCTAGTATTAAAAGTTGATTTTTGTACGAGCCTGAATTTGTTTAAACTGATATCTATAAACTAAAAATCACCTATCTGAGCATCTAGGGTAAAGTCATGGCTAATCAACTTCCTCCTGTATTGGTAACATTTGATGCAGATGTTTTGATGGCTGGCAGAACCCAGGTGTGGCAAGAATATGCCAAGGTGGGAAGATGCTACATCCCAGAAGTTGTGTACGACGAAATCGATTATCTGACTGGGAAAGCGGTGGAACGAGCTCAAGAGCAAGTCGCCAGAGAGTTTATGCGCTTTTTTGCCGATAGCGGTTGGATTGCCACTGACGCTCAGGAGACCCACCGGGCCCTGGAACCTTCGATTAAAAATCAAAGCAAGCAAGCAATGCTGGTCGTGGCAACTGCTCAGTGCGTTTACGGTTTGGCTAACGAACACCCCGACGCACTCATAGTTTTTGTGTCCAACAGCCAGCCCCTACTGAAGCGGCTCGCTTCTGTGGGCGCTGCAAATCTCTGCGGGATGACGGGGGCGATGCTGTTAAATTGGGCGAGAAAGGGAGAACGTCCGGCGGTAGCGACTCAGCAATTACAAAGTTTGATGCGAATGCTGGGGGAACGAAAATCCACTCAGCGGAATCGCGGCAGAATTGATGATGCTTCTGTTAGCAAAACAGGGACTTCTGCTAGCAGGTTAACGGGGACACGCGGCGGTTCTGAGTTGAAGCCGGAAAGCAGTTTTAGTAAAACGAGCAAAACGGGTTTTAGCGGGAATCGCAGTGCGAGTTCGCGCCCGAAAACGCCTCCTCGCAGTCGGGAGGAATCGCGGGAAATGACGCCGGCTGTATATCGCATGAAACACATTACTGCTCCCAAAAAAAGGGGTGGCGGTTTTGTATCTAGTGCGGTCAATCTTTTGGGAGCTTTATTTTTTTTCACAGTAGCTATGGGTATTTTGTGGCGAGTTTTAGATGTTAAAGGTTTTAGAAAGACTTTTGTTCCCGCCCTCCCGTCGCCCGTGCGAGAGTTTGTGAAGTCGATCGATCCTAAGTAATCAACAAATCAACTCTTTTAACAATGCTGAACGGGAATGAAATAATTAGTGGATTAGCATTAGCTGTTGCAGGTTTTGCCTACGCTTTATTCTGTTTTGTGCTTCTTCCCTTCAGACAGTACGATTATGCAGCACCGCTGTGGGCAATAGCAATGGCGGTCGCCCTTACTACAGCAATGAATTGGCTCTTATCTTCATCCTTGCTAGCTGGGTGGATTTGGGTGGCTGCATTATTTGGTTTTCAGATAGCCATCATACTTTTTTGTGGCGAGTTTGTGGGAGGTGGACTAATACTATCAAGTTTGTTGTTTGCCGGAACTTTAATAGTAGGAATCACGAGCATTTATACTAATATTTCGCCACAAAAAACACTATTAATTGTGGGTTTGTGTACGGTATTTTTCATAGCATCAATGTACTTGTATTTGATTGGTGGCTATATGCTAAAAGGCAAAAATCCGTTTCAGGGTTCTTCAAACCAGATGCAGCCACTGTTGAATCAAAGGGTAGAAATTCGCACCGACGATCCCAAACAATTGCAGTTGAATGGCAAAACAGGCAAACTTACCGAGATTGACCGTTATGAAGTGACAGTAAAACTAGATGATGAGACATTAATCTGGCCCTATGTCGAGGTTTGGTGGCAGGATATCAAGGCAGTTGACAGTTGACAGTTGGTAGTTGATAGTTGACAAAATCTACTTCTTTTTAACTTGTTAGCAATGGCCGGGTATTGTGGGAAATATGGCGTACAGATTTCCCTCACGGGCATCTCGGCAACTGCATAAGCTCAAAAGCCTGACATCTATACATGGATAAAGCTAGTTGAAAAGGTGAATTAAGCTGACTGAAGCGAACATCCCGATGTGTGCAAACAACGTTTTTTCTAAGATTGACAGCCGGAGAGCTCGCTTGGGTCTGTATCTAAGTGAGAGCTATCGGGCCCGCACCACAGATTCGCAAAAATGAGATGCTCCCGACACAAAGGAGAATATAAATGGTTAATCGTGTAGCGTTAGATATTTCCGATCCTGCCACGCCGTCAAATTTGGCTGTTTTGGAAACTGCAATGCTGTGGAAATTTTGGAAACTTTGCAGAATTAGTTTGGCTAGGGAAACAGTTGGATATGAATATCGTTTAATTCCTGAAGCGCAAGAGTTTTTTGAGAATCAAATTCTCAATAATTATACACAAAACAATGTTTATAATTTTGCCACTCATCTAAACCAGAACGCCAAATCAACTTTATTTTCTGATTTTTTAACTCAAGATTCTGCGATAAGTAGAGCCAAGCGTGCTGCTGCTGGACTTTGTTTGAGATGCAATGTTTCTTACCCCATACTCAAAGCTTGCCAAAAAATTGACAGTTTATTCGGCGGTGAAAAAAGATTCACTTACAAGGATTTGCTGCCGTTTGTTCTAGACGATGATGGTAAAACTTTAATCGTTCTAGATAGCCAAGCAAAAAATCAACTTGTATTGGACGATCGCGGCAAAACTCAACCAACTAATTATAAGTTTTTTACTGTTGAGGTATTGCGGACATTTAAGGCGGATTCGCAGTCGAGCATGAGCTTAGACAATTGGGCTTATTTGCAAACAAAACAAAATCAAGAAGTTAAAAATTTTCTATCAGAATTTGGGTTTCAACATCTGAGCGACTGGGCGATTTTGAATCGAGCTAGACGCAAACAGATTGAAAGCTTGTCAGAGCGCGATCGCCAATTAATAAACGTATTTCATGCAGTATACCGGCGAGACAGGCGCGAACACCGATCGGCGGGAGTGCTAAAATGCCCAGATCCCTCTAATTCTCAACTTCAAGAAATGCTAACTGCCTTGCAAAAACAGAATGTTACTGTCAAGAGCAATGTTGAGTTGATAGCAGAACTAAAACAGGTAGCAGTGCAGTTAAAGCAGTATGATGTTTGGAGTTCCAGAGAACCTTTGGAAATCTGCGACCCCAATACCGGAAACGACGTACTCAGACCGGATTTACCTCATGCTTCCACAGATGAATTAAATGTGGAACAACAAGAAATTTTGGAATTTTTGCACCAGCAGCTAAAGTCAGCTTTAATTCAATCAATAGAGCAAGAGATTAGCGCTTGTCTTGCCAAATTAGAAAAAAGCAAAAGTTATGCGATTTTTGCTCAAAGATTTATTCCTGGTTTACAATTATATTACTGTCAGGGAATGTCTCTCAAAGAAATAGTTCCTTTATTGGAAATGAGCAGTTGGGATCAAGCCAGGCGGGTATTTAACCCAGGAGAACTTATTAACAATATACGCGCTCGCACTGTGGAGAAGATTCTTGATAGTACAATAGCCAAGGCTCAAGAAAAAGGTCTGACTCAAATTCCCCCGGAACCAGAGTATCTCAAAACCTTGACTGAACAAATTGAACTTTTTGCTGATGTAGAAATTTTCAAAGAAGCTGCCGAAGAAATTAGAGCCGGGAAAAACCGCCAAATGAACAGCTTGTATGCTCGGCAACTTCGGGTTTACTTTAGCAAAATAACACCACCTAAAAAAGGAGTAAAATAATGATTAGTTCGTCGGTGAATTTAACAGATGCGAGGTTGTTATTGCCTGAAGTTATTTGGCTGGAACCAGAATATTTTGAAATGGCAAAACAAATGAGCGACAAAGTAAAAAGTGAATCTCGCCAGTGGCAAACTTATCTGAGTGCACTAGCGGTACAAAGTTTCGAGCAGTGGTTGAGCGATCGCCTTCCAGATCAAAGAGTCGATCGAGCTGAAATTGGCACTGTCAGCTATCTGAAAATAGGTGAATTTAAACTTTGTATAATTGCCGTTGAACACTGTCTAGACGAAGTAGTGAGCGTACCTCAAGATGCGTTCGCCTCTGGAACACAAACCTCTGATTTTTATGCAGTGTTAGAAGTATTAGAGGAAGAAGAACAAGTAATTATCAGGGGTTTTCTGCATTGCGAGCAAATAAATTATTATTGGAGTTTGCTCAATTTGCCAGCTTTAGAAGACGGTTGTTACCAGCTACCGCTATCTTTATTTGATGCCGAACCGCATCACTTGCTGCTGTACTGTCGCTACTTAGCACCAGTTGCTGTGAATCTACCTGTAGTTTTAGCTGCGGCAAAGGTAGAAGCAGATTTCTCAGGATATCTGAAGGAAAGCAGAACTAAATTAACTCAATGGTTGCAGGGTATCTTTGATGAGACTTGGTTTTCGATTGACGCAATGCTCGATCGTGAAGTTAATTTATCTTTAAATACTAGAAGTGTCGATTTAGGGCTAAAAAAAGGCAAATTAATTGACTTACAAATGCAGATGGGCCGTCAAAGTCTGGCGTTGCTGGTGAGTATCGCTAGAGAAGAACAGGCTCAGTTAGGTGTTTCTATTCAGTTACATCCTACAATGGGAAACAAGTATTTGCCACCCAATATCAAACTAATTTTGCTATCTAAAGCTGGAAAAATCCTTCAGGAAGTTACTTCTAGAAGTCACGATAATTACATTCAACTTAAATCATTTAAAGGTGAAGCGGGGAAATATTTTAGTATCGAGGTCAGTCTGGACGATGTTAGTATCAGAGAAGATTTTGAACTGTGAAACTAATAAGTTTGTTTGGTGCGATCGTTTCCCTTCTTTGCTCACGGAACTAAAGCCAATTTATCTGATGATGCAGGCTTAATTGAGATAAGGACACGGCAGTGCCGTGTCCCTACGGGGTTGTTGAATGTACCTCATAAATCTGCAATCTGCTGTATCATAGCGACGCACCATACCAATCTCGTAAATGTAGTAAATGTAGGGTGCGTCGCCACGAACAAATCTCGTTGCTATTGGGAGATACAGCTTTTTTCAAGTATGTGAGGTACACAAAAAAGGTAAGGACACGGCAGTGCCGTGTCCCTACGGGGTTGTTGAATGTACCTCATAAATCTGCAATCTGCTGTATCATAGCGACGCACCATACCAATCTCGTAAATGTAGTAAATGTAGGGTGCGTCACTACGAACAACTCTCGTTGCTATTGGCAGATCTCATAGCGACGCACCATACCAATTATAACGGGGATGGGAAACCCGGATTTGGTATAAACCCGTCAATATTCCCAAAATAACAATTTTGCGCTTACCACGGCTATCACCCCGAACATTTGATTGTTGAGTTAAAGAAAATTTATCCGCAAATCATGAGTAAAATCAAGTTTGAACTCTCAAAAAAAACCTCTAAACAAGAAAAGAAAACCGAGGGCAAGTCGGGATTTGTTCCAGTGAGAGCTAGGTGGATAATTGAACGATCGAATTCTTGGGCAGACTCGGCACTCACCTTGACAGGGTTGGGGGCATCTACTGCATAAGTCAACCAGCCTTACACCTATTAAATCACATAAAAAGTTCGATCGAAACCGAAAAGCAACTACAAAATCTGATAGTTAATACTTGAGGTATGTGTCCCGTGAACCAACAGCAATTGCGTACAAAAGTTTTAGTAGACTGCGGTGCAGGTGATTCGGAAATGGCCGAACTACTGGCTTACAACCAAAATGTTTTTGATTTCAACAGCGTCAAGCTTCCCCAAATCTTTCCTCTTACTTCTGAACCGGGCGTTGCTGCTTGGGAAAAATACGCAGCAGCAACAGAAACAGCGGGAGTTTATGAAGTCTTAAAAGAGTGTTTGATACAGTTTCAGTTTCCCATCCTTGCAGGAATCAGCGAAACTGAAGAATATCGTGCAGCTACTCGCAAAGGAAAGCTTCCAGACGAAAGTGCGATCGCCATTCCGCTAACTTTCGCCGAACCAGAAAAACTGCAAATCCAATTGCATCAAACTCTCGCAGGCACTATTCCAGTATTAATAGCTGCCAACCGAGAGGATTTTGTCATATTAGTGCAAGCACTTACAAAACGCAATGAACCGCAGCCAATTCCCGATTCTATGGGGGCTTGTACGATTAGTGGCTACAACAATTGGAACCGGATCGAGCAATACAAACAGCAGTGGATTTGTCAACAACATAAATACTCGGAGACTGACTGGGAGGCAGAATTTAAGCGCTTAATTAAGCGCAAAGAATTGTATCAAGATCGGTTGATAATTTTGAGTCCGGGCCCCTACAGTAACGTGACAGCCAGCAATCTGGGATTAACAGAAACTGAGTGGGGGCAACTTTCTCTAAAAATTCGCCTCGAACACGAATCTACGCATTACCTTACCCGCCGCTTTTTCGGTTCAATGCGAAATAATATGATTGATGAATTAATTGCCGACTACAGAGGCATTGTCGCAGCTTTGGGATACTACCGATCGGACTGGTTTTTGCATTTTATCGGCTTAGAATCATTTCCGACATACCGCAAAGGTGGCAGGTTAGAAAACTACAGGGGCGAACCTGCGCTGTCAGACAGTGCGTTTAAAATTCTGCAAATACTGGTGAAAAAAGCAGCGGAAAATCTCGATCGCTTTGACAAACAGTTTTGCCAACACCAGAGAACTCCTTTAGAACAAGTTTCAGCGATGATAACTTTAACTGCCCTAACTCTAGAAGAATTAGCGGACGATTCAGCAGAATTTATGCAAAAAATCGCAGCATCGGCTAACTTTGCTGCGGCAAAATGAGGTTAAAAAAGTCGTAGCTTGCGGGGCGGGGTGCATCTCATTTTTGAAGAGGGCGAAGCATGACCGCATATAAGTTATTAGTCCTAATCTCATATTGAGTGCGGTCATGCTTCGCCCCTACAAACATATTTGCTTGCACCCAGATGCACCCGCGGGGCGGGACGCCATCGCCCGCAGCGAAGCAATACATAAAATAAAGAAAAAAAGATGATGACAGAAGTTTTGCTCCAACAGTTGAATAACAGCGATATTAACTGGATGATCGCCAACGGCAGCCGACAGCAGCTTGCCTCTAACACCGTACTGATCCGACAGCAAAGCAGCGTTAACAGCTTGTATATTGTGCTTGATGGCAGTCTAACCGCTACCGTTAAAAGCAACTCAGAAAGTGTATTAGCAGGGGCTTTTTCGGCCCTGGAAGATGACAGCGATTTAGAGCAAGAAATTGGTCGCTTTTCTAGCGGCGACGTGTTAGGGGAAACATCGTTTCTCAATCTAAGTCCCGCCGCTACTGCGGTGAAAGCAACAGAAAAATCAACAGTTTTAGTTTTGCCCCGCCAGAAATTACTGGGGAAACTGCGGCAAGACGCGGACTTTGCTTGTCGGTTTTATCGGGCGATCGCAATTTTGCTGCAAAACCGCTTCGATCGATTAATTCAACAATTTATCGGCCGCCAGAATTTGAAAATATCGCCCCTGCAAGATATTCCCCTGCTGTTTGAGGAACTCAGCGACAGTGACGTTGACTGGATTGTCAGATACAGCCGCGTTCAAGAAATTGCCGCCGACACAATTTTAATTCGGGCAAATCGGCCAGTAGATACTCTTTACCTGCTACTGCGGGGAACAGCATCAGTTTCCTTCAACGAAAATAGAAGCAGCAGTTTCGCCAGCGTTTTTTCAATGCTTGAAAATTTGGAGGAAAGCGACGAGTCGCCAGAATCCGAAATTGCTTTATTGACCAAGGGTGAAATTATTGGAGAAATGGCTTTAATTGATACCCGTTTGTCGGCTTATAGCTTTAAAGCTTTGGGAAAATTACAGGTATTGGCGATTAACAAACAACAATTGTCGATCGAACTCCAGCAAAATCCGGCGATGGGAACTCGTTTTTTGAGAGCGATCGCTATGTTGGTGTCCGCTAGAATGCAAGCGCTGATCGGCCGCGTCGGATACGGCAGAAGCACTTATCAAATTGGGGAAACTTTGTCTCAAAATTGTCAATATGCTGATGAAATTGATGTCGAGATGATGGATAGCCTCAGTTTAGGCGGTGCCAGATTTGATTGGATGCTGAAGCGGTTAAAGATTTTGATTTAATGCAACTATTTTAAGGGCTGCGATCGCTAGAAAAAACAGGAGGAATTAGAAGGTGCAAACTAAAAATAACAAACTTTTCCGTCAAGAAGCGCTAGAGCGTTTATCTTCGCCAGAAAGACTCGACCAAATGATTCAGGTGGTTAGTCCTAAAGCTTGGCTACCTTTAAGTACGATCGGCGCCTTAGTAGCTGCTGCTGGCGTTTGGAGTGTAGTTGGGCGAATTCCGCTGAATGTGACTGGTCAAGGAGTGTTGATTCAGCCGCGCCAGGTAGTGCAATTTCAATCACCGAGTGCCGGTGGATTATTAAACCTGAAGATTAAAGTGGGAGATACAGTGAAACGCGATCAGGTAATCGCGACAATTGACCAATCAGCCACCAAGCAACAATTAGAACAAGAAAAAGCAAAATTAGCTGAACTGGAACGGCAAAAAATCGATACAAATAAGTTGCAAAAACAACAGATAATGCAGGAATTAAACACGCTGCAAAAGCAGCAACAAGACCTCGAAGAAAGTTTGCGCCGAGAATCAATTTCGCCGCTGCTGCGCCAACAAACCCTCACTGCTTTAAGACAAAAACGCCAAAGTTTGGAAGAAAGTTTGCGGAGAGAGTCGATCGCACCGCTGCTGCGCCAACAAACCCTCAATGCTTTGACACAAAAACGCGAAACCCTGCAAGAAAGTCTACGCCGAGAATCGATCGTGCCCTTGCTGCGGCAGCAAACTCTCACAGTGATCGAAGAAAAACGTCAAAACCTCAAACAGCAAAAGCAAGAAATCAGTTCTTTAATAAAAACCCTACAGCAGCGGGTTGAAGCCCACCGCAATCTTTTTGAGGAAAAGATTATCACCCAGGAACAGCTTTTGCAAGTCCAGCAGGAATATATGAAATCTCAACTGCAAGTCTCAGATATCGAAACGCAACTCAAAGAACTCGATGTTCAGAAGACTACTAACGAGCGCGAATATATGCAAAACCTCAATCGAATGAATGAAATCAAAAATAACATTCAAGAAATCGACATTCAAGCGACCAATACCGAACGTGAATACCAGCAAAATCTCACTAAAGTTAACGAGATTAAAAACAGTATTCAACAAGTAGAAATTGAGAAAACTACCGCCGAACGCGAACACCTGCAAAATCTCAACAAAATTGATGAAATCACAACCAAAATTAAAGACCTCAAAAATCAAGAAACCAAATTAGCCCAACAAGATTTAGAAAAGACTGTCAGCCAAACAAATCAGACTCAAGAAATTAAACGTAAAATTGCCCAATTACAGGCGAAATTAGCAGGTGACAGCAAAATTGTCAGCCAATATGACGGCAAAATTTTAGAAATTAGCGTTGCACCCGGTCAAATTCTCAGTGCCGGTATGCGCTTAGGGGCGATCGAAGCAGAAGATCCGCGTGCAAAAATAGTCAGTGTTGTCTATTTTGCTGATAAAGATGGCAAACAAATTAAACCGGGCATGAGCGTACAAGTTACTCCCAGCGTCGTCAAGCGAGAACGCTACGGCGGCATTATCGGCAAAGTAACTCGCGTTTCTCCCTTCCCTGTAACCACCCAAGAAATGTCAGCAATTATTGGTAACGAAAACCTGGCAAATAACCTATCGGAAAGTTTTAAAGCGGGTGGTGGCGCGCCAGTGCAAATCTTTGCTGAACTAGAAGAAGATTCAATTAATACCAGCGGTTACAAGTGGTCTTCCTCTAAGGGGCCTGCGCTAAAAATTACGTCAGGAACTACCGCCTCAGTCAGAGTGCAAATCGCAGAACAAGCGCCTATTTCTTACGTGATTCCTATTTTCAAGTCTTTGACAGGGGTGAATTAATAACTTTCGATCGCATCAAATCAGGGCGGGCACGGGGGCACCGCCCCTACGGAAACCGATTTCTTTGTACTTCACTTACCAGCAAAAGTGCTGTGCATAAAAAAACTGGATTAAGGACTTTAGTCCTTACTAGAAACAGGTAGATATAGCAATTCTCAAGAATAGGCGTACCACTTTCCGCTCTTTCTTCGCGCTCTTCGCGGTTCGTTAGATATCTCCTAAAAAGAAATTAGGCCCAGAGCGATCGATCGCATTCGCTAGGGGACAGGGTGAAGCATTTGGACATAAACTAAGAGGGTTTTCGGCACAGACTGTCGCCCAAATGCTTCACCCCTACATTTATCTAAAAGCTTGAGATTCTTTTTAGGAGATGTCTGTTAAAAAAATCTAATTCACAGCGCATATCCCAAACAACAAACAAAACTATGAACTTATCCTCTTTTATACCCAAGAACTTATCTTCTTTTATTGCCAAATACAAGCTCAAACGCAAATTGCGACGCGCCCGCACTCCCACAATTTTGCAAATGGAAGCAGTCGAATGCGGTGCCGCTGCTTTAGGAATAATCTTGAGCTACTGGGGCTCAACTGTACCGCTAACAGAATTGCGCCGCGAGTGCGGAGTCTCGCGAGATGGCAGCAAAGCATCCAACATACTCAAAGCAGCTCGACTTTACAACTTGGATGCTAAAGGATTCAAAAAGCCACTCGAAGACTTAAAAACTCTGCCTCCTCCTTTTATTGTTTTTTGGAACTTCAACCACTTTTTAGTAGTAGAAGGGTTTACGAAAAAGCGCGTTTACCTCAACGATCCGGCGGCAGGGCCGAGAACAGTTTCTCTCGATGAATTCGATCGCGCTTATACCGGCGTTGTCCTGACTATGGAACCGGGGCCTGACTTTGAAAAAGGAGGCAAAAAACCGGGAATTCTCCCTGCCTTAAGCAATCGCTTGCAAAGTTCGCGGTGGGCGATCGCCTTTTGTTTGGTAGCAGGATTGCTGTTAACTGTTCCCCGTTTGGCGGTACCGGCTTTCAGCCAAATTTTTATCGATGAAATTCTC
The DNA here is from genome assembly GCA_012035135.1 of Microcoleus sp. CSU_2_2. Taxonomy (GTDB): domain Bacteria; phylum Cyanobacteriota; class Cyanobacteriia; order Cyanobacteriales; family Microcoleaceae; genus Microcoleus. The sequence continues at coordinate 10,464 of JAAUPI010000007.1, read as the reverse complement.
GTCGAAAATCGTACTGAATGGCTGCGGCCTTTGCTGTTGGTAATGCTGTTCGCAACGATACTACGGGGGCTGCTTGCCAGATTGCGGTTTGTTTATCTGCGGCGACTGGCGGGTAAACTGTCGGTTTCGATGTCGGGACAGTTTCTTTGGCACACTTTGCGCTTGCCAGTTGGGTTTTATGCCCAGCGGTTCACGGGGGAAATCAGCAGCCGCAACGAACTTAATGACGAGATTGCAGAGGTATTGTCGGGAAAACTTGCCACCACTGCGATCGACACGGTGATGATGGTTTTCTACGCTGCGATCATGCTGATGTACGATCGAGTGTTAACTGGTGTCGCCATTTTCTTCGCCGCCCTCAACTTCTTAGCCCTGCAATCTTTATCCCGCAGCCGCGTCGATGCCAATACCAGACTCGCATCTGAAAGCGGCAAAGTCAGCGGAGTTTCGATCGGCGGTATCCAAGCGATCGAAACAATCAAAGCCAGCGGTTTAGAGTATGACTTGTTTGCTAAGTTTTCTGGCTATTATGCCAAAATGCTCAACGCCCAGCAAGAATTGGCACTTCCGTCTCAAATTCTGTCAATATTGCCCGGATTTTTGATGGGCTTGGCCTCAACCTCTATTTTGGTTGTCGGTGGGCTGCGGGTGATGAACGGCAGTTTGAGTATGGGGATGCTGATTGCATACCAAACTTTAACGCAGGAATTTCTCACGCCAGTTAACAATCTCGTCAGTTTTGGCACGACGCTGCAAGAGCTAGAAGCCGATTTAAACCGTCTCGACGATGTTTTGCAAAATCCGATCGATCCTGAAGCCCAGAGGGGTAGAGGGTTCCACAGGCATTCGCTAGGGGACGCAGCATCAGAAATTCCGTCCAATTCCCCACGGTCAATTGTAGAGACAAGGGCGATCGCCCCTGTACCCAATTCCTCAAACAGCATCACCTCAGACTCGTTTCAGCTTAAGGGTTACGTCGAACTGCGAAACATCAGTTTTGGCTACAACCGATTAGATTCTCCCTTGATTGAAAATTTGACTGTCACCATCAAACCGGGGCAGCGGATAGCTTTGGTAGGTGGCAGCGGTTCTGGCAAGTCTACTGTTGCCAAACTGATTACTGGCCTTTACCAGGTTTGGGAAGGTGAAATTTTGTTTGACGGTGTTCCGCGCCAACAAATTCAGCGATCGATCCTGGCTAATTCGCTCGCAATGGTGGAACAGGACATCTTTTTGTTTGCCGGGACTGTTCGCGAAAATCTCACCCTGTGGGACGCAACGGTACCGGAATCTGATTTGGTGCGGGCCGCCACAGATGCAGTGATTCACGATTTGATTCTGAATATGCCTGGGGGATATGACGCCCAACTCAGCGAAGGAGGTACGAACATGAGCGGGGGACAGCGCCAGCGTTTAGAAATTGCTAGGGCTTTGGTGAGAAATCCGGCGGTATTGGTGCTCGACGAGGCAACGAGTGCCTTGGATGCTGAAACAGAGTTGATTATCGATCGCAACCTGCGCCGTCGCGGCTGTTCTTGTATTGTGGTAGCTCACCGGCTGAGTACGATTCGGGACTGCGACGAAATTATCGTGCTGGAACAGGGGAAAGTGGTTGAGAGAGGTACTCACGAGGACTTGCGCGATCGCGCGGGGGCTTATGTTCGTTTGATTAGTTCGGAGGAGGCATAGGTTATGGAAGGTAACAATCCGCGATCGCACGAAAATAACGGCACTGGTTCGGGAGAACGAAAGATTTTTTTCCCTAAAATTTCTGTTCGCGATCGCACTGCGGCGGAACCAAATTCCCAGAACCCGGATACAGTAACGGATGCTCCGACGCAGCCAGTGTTCGATCGCAGTGAAAACGATCGCGATCCCTCGTCGCTTTTACTCGCTCCGGCTGGGGAAGTGCGCCGAATCAGAGGCAACGAACCGCTATTGCTGGATGACGCTGCAACGGTGTGGGCGATCGAGTCCGGCACTCTGGCCGTGTTTGCGACCGAGGTTGAGGCGGGCGAGCCTGCGGGACACCGCCACTATCTGTTCAGTGTCAGTGCAGGTGAGGCTTTGTTTGGGGCGGCACTGCGGGACGGGTGGGGTATGTTGGCAGTGGCGCTCGAACAAACAGAATTGCTGCCACTGGCGATCGCAGATTTTACCGCTTCCGTTGCAGCCGATCGTACACATGCGATCGCTCTGTTAGAAACATGGGTAAAACACTTAGGAGAACGGTTAACAGCAGACTTGCCAGAAGCGGAAATCCCCAATTTCCAATTCCCAAATTCTCAATATTTGTCACTACAAATAGGAGAGGTGTTTTCGCCAGAAATCGATCGCCCAGTTTGGGTGCATCTCAACAGCGGCACTGTCTGGTGGATGGGAATCGAGGATTTGAAACTCGATTCAACTTCGGCAATATTTCCGATCGCTCCTGGTATGTGGCTTGTGGCGGAAACATCGGTTGAATTGCAAGTGATGGCAACCTCTCAACGGTCAAACAGCGAGCAAATTCCTGCCGGTTTGGCATTGCTACACGCCTATTTTTTCGATCGCTTGAATTTACAATTCAACAAGGAAACAGCAGCAGAATTTCAGCGATTTTTGCAGCGGGAGGAGCTCAATCAACAGGTGACAGACGGTGCTCTGGGACAACTTGTTGCAGTGCTTCACCCTCAAGAAACCAAGTTTTTTGAGGATGAAACGCCTCTGCTTGCCGCTGCTGGGGCTGTTGGTCGGGCAATGGGAATCGCGATTTGTCCGCCGGCGAAATCTGCAGATCTGAGCCGGCTCAAAGACCCGATGGAGGCGATCGCGCGATCGTCGCAATTTCGCACCCGCCAGGTGTTGCTGACCGGGAATTGGTGGCGCTGCGAACACGGTCCGCTATTAGCTTATAGGGCTTCAGACAACAAGCCGGTGGCACTGCTGCCGCAGGGAAATCATTATGTTTTGTTTGACCCAACGGAGCGAGCTCGGCATCGGGTGACAGCAGCGGTAGCAAAGACGCTGTTGCCGGAAGCTCAAATGTTTTATCGGCCGCTGCCGCTAGTAATTCACAACGTCATTCAAGTGTTTCGATTTGGCATCAGAGGCTTTGAAAAAAGCCTGATTGCTGTCATTGCGCTCGGACTCCTGGGAACGCTGTTGGGAATGATTGCGCCCCAAGCGACGGCGATTTTAATCAACGATGCAATTCCTGGGAGCGATCGGGTTTTGCTGTGGCAAATTGGGCTGGCGCTGTTGGCTGCCACCCTTGGAAAAACCGCGTTTCAAATAGCTCAAACAATTCTGACGCTAAGGGTAGAAAACGCTGCTGAAGGAGCTTTGCAGCCCGCAGTTTGGGACAAAATGCTGAATTTAAAACCAGCATTTTTCCGCAAGTATTCCTCCGGCGATTTGCTGACACGTTTGCAAGCAGTCAGCCAGATCCGGCGGAAACTCAGCGGTGCAACGCAGCGGACTCTTTTAAGTGCGGTGTTTTCTCTGTTGAATTTGGGGCTGATGTTTGTTTACAGCGTACCGCTAACTTTAGTGGGAATTGGTTTAACTTTAGTAGCGGTAATTGTGACTGGGATATCTAGCGTTTTGTTGATCCGCAAAGAGCGGAAAATGGAGATGGCACACGGTGAAATTAACGGGCTGACAGTAGAGTTAATTAACGGTGTATCAAAGCTGCGGGTAGCTGCGGCGGAAGGGCGAGCTTTTGCAGCTTGGGCGAAAAAGTACAGCCAGCGAATTAAACTCAAACTCGGCATCAAACGGATTGATGACAGCGTTTCGGTATTTAATGAAGTGCTGCCGCTGGTGAGTTCTTTACTGATGTTTTGGTTTGCAATTCTGTTTATGCAGATGAATCAAGCTAAAGGCGCGCAAGGGTTGAATGCGGGTACATTTTTGGCTTTTAATTCGGCCTTTGGAACTTTCCTGTCTGCTGTCACCGATTTGAGCAATACTTTGACTGATATTTTAGGAATTATACCGCTGTGGGAGCGAGCTAAGTCGATCGTCCAGGGAACACCAGAATCTGACCCAAGTCAGGCAGATCCGGGTCGCTTAAAGGGTCATATTGTTTTGGATCGCGTTACTTTTCGCTACCGCGATGACGGGCCCATGATTCTGGAGGATGTGAGCATTCACATCCAGCCGGGGGAATTTGTGGCAATTGTCGGGCCGTCTGGTAGCGGAAAATCAACTATATTTCGGTTGTTGTTGGGGTTTGAAACTGCACAAAGCGGGACTGTTTTTTATGATGACCAAGATTTGATGGGGATGGATGTTCAGGCTTTGCGGCGCCAGTTGGGAGTTGTGCTGCAAAACGGTCGAATGACTACCGGTTCGATATTTGACAACCTGACTTGCGGGGCATTGGTGACGCTGGATGAAGCTTGGGAAGCGGCGCGAATGGCTGGTTTTGCTGAGGATATCGAGCAAATGCCGATGGGAATGCACACTGTGATTAGTGAGGGCGGCACGAATCTTTCGGGGGGACAGCGACAGCGGTTGCTGATTGCTAGGGCGATCGTCTTAAAACCGAAAATTATTTTGATGGATGAGGCTACGAGTGCTTTGGACAACCGCACGCAGGCGATCGTTACTCAGAGTTTGGACAAGTTGAATGCGACGCGAGTAGTCATTGCTCACCGCTTGAGTACGATCCGGAATGCCGATCGGATTTATGTGATTGAAGCTGGCCGTTTAGTGGAGGCAGGTTCGTTTGAAGAACTGGCAAAACAAGAAGGGTTATTTGCTCGATTGGTGGCGCGACAATTATAGGAAAAGGAAGTTCGGCAACGAATTCTGTAACCGATGTAACGGATCTCATATCAATTCCGGCTACACCGGAGTGATATACATATGTCATTGCGAGCTCTTAGCGAAGCAATCGCAATTACTATGATATCGTTCCTATGCTGTCGGAATCGATATTAGAAAGAAGGAAGAAGCAATAAAATCAAACCGGATTTTTGAGAAAAACCCAGTTTCTTTGGTATTTATGCGTAATCTCTTTACGGTTATTTCGGAATGATTTAACCGCAGAGAACGCAGAGAACGCAGAGGAGTGAGAAGAGAGAGATGAATAATTCCAATACCAACGGATTTGATATAATACCAAATCCGGGTTAACCATCCCCTTTATGAATTCTCCGTCGAGAACCTGAATCTATGCGATTGCTTCACAACGTTGGCAATGACAATCACGGGGGTAGTAAACCCGGATTTGATATAAGTCCTAATTTTTCACGATCGATCTTGCTTGATGATATCAGGCAACCACAGCAAAATTAACAATAGCAAGCAGATGATAACTAAACCAATGCTGAAGGGTACAGCACCGCTAGTATCTGGTGCTTGCTGCATGAGATAAAGTGTTTGCAACATTTAAATCTTTCCTCCTAATTAGTGCAATTTTGATACCGGAGTTGGAACTTCAGGCAGTGCGATCGGGTTGATGCAAGCTACGAGTAATATCAGGTTCGGCTAAATAGACATCTCCCATAATTACTGTGGAACAGGCATCCTGCCTGTTCTTGACAATCTTTTTAGGAGATGTCTAATAGATATAATTCCTGTAGATACAAGGGGCGGGTTCATCAATAATAATTGCCGAAAACAGACAATCTCATAAACCCGCCCGACCGATTCTTATCAACAATTAACCGAACATAAACCGGAGTTCCGCTTATTCCAAAAGCAGCACCGAGGGCAGTACTTCTGGGTACGCCAACCGCAGCAGTTGATAGCCAATCCCAGCCGTTCCTTGGAAGAAACCGGGGCTAAACACATAATTAGGCAAATTAGGAAACAGTTTATACGCACCTGTTTGTTCTGCTCTGGCTACTACACAAGCCGCTCTTTGTAACGCCATTTCTCGCAACTCGGGACGAGCTAATTTTTGAGCAGCAACCAGCAGCAACTCAGTGTGACCAAAAATGCCGCAGCACAGAAGGTCTAAACCTTGTAACCCATACTTCTGAGTCGTCTGCAACGCCACTTCCACATCTTGATGGATTTCTTCTGTCTCTAAAATCGACAAACCGCCCAACCGCGCTAAGCCAATTCCAGGAGCGCCATGACACCAACTGACCATAAACCCAGGTTGACTGTTTTGTCGATCGCAGGAACGGAAATCAGGCCAATTGGCGGCAGAGGACGAGAAAACACTGCGTTCGTAGGCAATTCCCTCAAGGGCTGCTTCTAGGTAGGCGCTGTTCTGTGTTACCGCATAGAGCCTCAGCAGGGCATAGGCAATGCCAGCAGATCCGTGAGAGAAACCTGTTAACGGTTTCTCCCCTAACGTTTTCCAGGCTCTGGGGGAACCCTCAAAACTCGTACAATACTTGAGCAGGTGCTGACCGCAGGCGATCGCTTTATCTAAAATGGCTGGCTCGATCGTCTCATTATAAAGTGCCAACAGCGCCAAAATCGTCCCCGCCGAGCCAGCCATCACATCCAACTTTTGGTCAGTCGTAATAAGTTCAGGCGCGATCGCAAAAGCCACTCGCAGCGCCTCTTCTAATAGCGCGTCTTCATTGAGGAAGTGGCTGATTCTCACCAGAGAATAGACGATCGAACCAAGCCCCGTAGCGCCACCAATACCAATTCTCTTAGCCAATCTTTGAGCTGCCTGAGCATCGATCGTTTGTAAAATTTTCCGTAACGGCTGTAGGGCGCCCAAAGCTAGGTCGCGAAACTGGGTGCTGCCACCGATCCGAGCTAAAGCTGCCAAAAACAGGGCGATGCCACAGTTGCCATCATAGAGACTCTGATTGAGGGGCTGAAGTTGCAATCGATCGGCATTGGGGATAGGGCCTAAGCTCATCCAGTAGGCACTACCGTCTGCTTCCCGGATCGCGTGGGACTGAATTTCTTGTGCGATCGCACAGGCAGAGGCAAGCAACTGTTCCCTGGTTAAAGGGCTTTGTGTTGAGCCATCAGTCGCTTGTAGAGAAACGGCACTGCCGCGCCCGTATTCTGCTTGGGCCTGCTCGGTTCCGTGCGATCGCGCTACTCTGGCATGAAAAGCGCCCCGGATAATCGCAACTTGCCGATCGCGATCGGTTTCGTCGAGTTTTTGCAGCCGGGAGATGACTTGGTTGTAAGAAGGTTCTGTCAGGTAATTTTCAAGCGGTTGCTCGACCCCAACGGTGAGAGCAACACCGTCGGATTTAGCGGCAAAGTAGGGAATATCTAACTGCTCCATTGCCCTTAGTTCTGAGTGCAAAATAGACCAAGCATTGGGCTTATTCTCAGTGATGAGAAAAGCACGAGCTAGGATATCCAGTTGAATGCTTCGGTCAACCCCATTGCGAAGCAATTCCGGAGCCAGGGTTTTTTGTAAAACAGCACTATAAACTTGAGTATCGCGGAAAATAAACCGTACCTGTTGAGATTGCAGCGCTACCAGGGGATTAGATAGATTTTGGCTTGAATTGAATTCGTTTGCCAACAGTGTTTTCCTCTGCATACTTAGGAAGCGATACATTTGTTCAAACCCCTCCACCAACTCCTCAAGATAGTCGTTCGGGGACAAGGGTACTCCATTCAACATCGGCACATTTCGATCGATCGGCTTTGTAATAGTTTCGTAGACTCGATGCATGTTATCCGTGTTGATACACTTCCATTGCGGTACGCGCCAGGGTAAGGGCTGTGGATCGACGCTTCCTAGTCCGCTGATATCGTAGGCAGTGCGATTCTCGTGGTTAAACTCCCAGCGAGGAAGGAGTCCAGTTCGCAGGACTGAATCCCAGAAGTGTTGATTAAAAGGATCTAAAGCTGTTACCTCCAAGGAATCGTCGATATGTCTCGCCTTGTGCTCCATCAGCGTTTCTGTGTCAACCAGCACAAGGTGTTCTCCGCTAGCGATTAAATTCTCGTGGTGACAGTCGGTTGCGCCTAGGACGTACAACAAGCACAGCAGCTTCCCCGTCCGCAGATAGAAGCGCTGCGCCGCCGCTTTATCCTCGCAAGGTAACTGTTCGACATATTCCACCCAACCATAGGTTTGGCGATTGAGGACTTTGAGGACTTTGAAAAGTAAATGATCGTCGGAACTTTGACTTTTGACTTCTGACTTTTGACTTCCTGTTCCAGTCCCCCATTCTCCAGAAAAGTGCTGATTGCACCAATCTAAAAACTGGTTATAGGCAACTTCTAAACCTAAGTCTTTAGGTTTATAAACGAGTTTCAGTCCTGACTCAAAGGTGAGAGCGATTGCACAACGCCCTCGATTATGGGGGTCAGATAGATTCGACTTGATTAGAATAACTTTTCCCAGCGGAGAATTGGTGATAGGGAAAACCTTTTCTCTTGTCCTGTTGTCCCCATTCCCCAGTTTCTCCGATTGAAATACTTGCTGAATTTCATCTAAATCTGCTTTTAAGCGTTGCAAAAACTCTACTGTTGCTTCTACCCAAAAATCAATTCGAGTTGCAATTAATCTGCCTAGCACCGGATATTTCTGGAAAAAAGCCAGGAGTCCATCCTGCAATAGTTTCTGCACGAACGCCTTGTAATGAGTGTTTTGGGGTGGTAATTTTATCTGTGTTGCCAGATGATTGAGAACGCTATATCCAAAGGGACGAAAACGCGAAAATTCAAATTCTAGGGTTTTATCGCACAGATTCACCAGTTTAAATAGCAAGCTGCGCTCTAGATTTAGGTAGGCTTCTTCCGAGAGCAGTTCTAAGGGTAAACAACTAGGAGATAAGACTGGTGAACCCAGACAATTTAGCAATTTCTGCCGCGCTACATAGACGGCTGGCAGCAGCAAGTCTTCAAACGGCAGTGGCTTTTCAGGGTCAATAAGGATTGGCGATCGGGGATTGGTGATTGGGGATTGGGATTGCCCAATTTCTAGTTCCCACTCCTTAGTCCTCAGTTCCCATTCTGAACTAATTTGAATAATGTCCTGTAAAGTTGCTGCCCAACTAGGATGAGTGGGATTCTCAGCAAAAGTCAGCGAACTCAGAACCAGCCGTACTGTATCCACATCTAACCCATCCCACAACAGTCGCTTCTGAAAGTTTTCCCAGTTTCCTTGAGCGATTACCTGACACCAGCGGTTTAGGCGTTCATTGCTCAACTTTTGTTCGTTGACTTGAGTAGTATCAACCTCAAATAACCTATTGCTCAGACGTTCAGAAAAAGAGCTGGCTTGAGCTATAAGATTAGCTAGATCGGATGCGATCGCCGTCATTATTTGTCTCCCTGTTTGTTACTGTTCCTGCTAACAAAAGCGCCTTTGTTTAGGGCTGATAGCAGATTGATTGCTTTGATAAAGGCTTTCCCGTACTTAGGTTGATAAATTTGGCTAATCAGTTTGTAGGTTGGGTTGACCAGAGGGAAACCCAACCGCATTTGACTAATAAGTTGGCAAACGTATTTGGAAAAGGAATCGGGGTGGAGATGACAGCGGCTGTTTAGCAGATTTCTAGCATTTGTATTCCCCGATCGATCCGCTATATTTGACAATAGAAACAGGTGGGCCTGGTGGCTGCTCCTCATATTGTCCCAACAAGCGCTCTCCATTTCCTCGCTTTCCACTTCCTCCCGCCACAGTCTCTAACTGCTGATCTGATAATTCCTCCGCTTCACTAATAACGCTTTGTGCAGTAAGGGCTTGTTTAACTTCCTCTGCGGTGAACTTGTAGCCCTTTTGTTGCCCCACCTCTACTGCCAGATTCACTAAGCTCTCGCGATCGAGAGCTGCTTGGAACTGCTGTCGTAGAGCTGGCTCCTGCATGAGTTGTTGATAAAACTGATTGACGCTTTCAACAGACATTTGATTTTCTCTTTTTCATTGATTGAATTAGTAAGCCATCTCGATGGCGTCACAAATCCTCATCGAAAAATGCAACCATCGAGCGGTTATAGCAGTCCTAAATATTCGTGAGAAATTAGATTCCCGACTTCTTGAAGAAGTCGGGGATCTGACGACTTCCATTCTTTCAAATTACATAGGATTGCTATAGCTTGAAGGGCAAAAGGGGCAGGGAGATTAACCCCATAGATGTAGGCTTTTTAATGCTGCCCCTGTGTCCCCCCTCTATCCCCTGCCCCTTCCACTAGGGGAAAAAATCGGAACGAAACAATCAAGCTTTGAGCTATGTGTCAGATTTGGAAAAGGAGTCGGGGGTGGAGATGACAGCGACTGTTTAGCAGATTTCTAGCATTTGATCTCTTTCACCTCTCCGCCATAAACATCAGCAGAGCCTTTCGGACGCTTTCCTCCCGCTACAGCCTCTAACTGCTGATCCGATAGTTCTCCTGCCTCACTAGCAGCGCTTTGTGCAGCAAGGACTTGTTCAACTTCATCGACGGTGAAACTATAGCCCTTTTGTTGTCCCACCTCCATTGCCATATTCACCAAGCTCTCGCGATCGGGAGCTGATTGGAACTGCTGTAGTAGAGCTGGCTCCTGCATGACTTCTTGATAAAACTGATTGACGCTTTCAACTGACA
>JAAUPI010000154.1 GCA_012035135.1 Microcoleus sp. CSU_2_2 | reverse complement strand
AGGATATTTGAACTGACGCACCCTACAGTATTAGTATGGTGCGTCAGTCAGAGTTTTTCGAGGCAATCAAGATATTTGAACTGACGCACTCTACAGTATTAGCGTCAGTCAGAGTTTTTCGATCGGCAATCAAGATATTTGAACTGACGCACCCTACAATTTACAAGCGGTTTGGCGATCGATAAAAGGGTTTTTTCACTACGCTAGCCGGATAGTTTTTTCCCCGAATTTCAATTTCTAATTGTTGTCCAATTTTAGCTAATTTAGCAGGAACGTAAGCAAGGGCGATCGCCCGATTCAAAGTAGGTGATAATGTACCGCTAGTAACTTCCCCTACTATCTCATTTTCAAATATTATCGGATAGCCGTGACGGGCAATGTGGCGCCCCTGCATTTCTAAACCTACCAACCGTTTAGATACTCCATTTACTTTCTGTTGTTCCAAAACTTCGCGACCGATAAAATAGCCTTTGGTATCGAGGTGAACTACCCAAACCAATCCAGCTTCTAAAGGTGTGGTGGTGTAGTCGATATCTTGACCGTAAAGTGCCATTGCTGCTTCTAAACGCAAGGTATCTCTCGCACCCAAACCGCAGGGTAAAACGCCAGCAGCTAACAGTTTTTGCCAGAGTTCTTTTCCGGTTTCTGGATCTACCATGATTTCAAAGCCGTCCTCTCCAGTATAGCCTGTTCTGGCAATGAAACTCGGCTTGCCTAACAAAGTTGTTTCTAAGTGACCGAAGGCTTTAATTTGAGCGAGGTTATCTTCCACCAAAGGCTGAATGTAATTGACGGCTTCGGGTCCTTGAACCGCGATTAAAACTTGATCCTGGGAAATGTCTGTGAAGCTGACGCCACTCAATTCTAAATGAGCTGCAATCCAAGCTCGATCTCTGATGCGAGTGGCCGCATTGACAATGATTACTGCTCGTTCTTCGCTAGTTGTGGCTTCGGGTTCTTGGTAGTAGAAAATAATGTCATCTAAAATGCAGCCTTTGGCATTTAGCAATACAGTATATTGAGCTTGACCTGGTTGCAAGCGACTCAAATCGGAGGGTACTAACGGTTGAAATTTTTCTCTTAATTGTTTTCCCCTCAAACCAAATTTTCCCATGTGGGAAATGTCGAACATTCCGGCGCGCGATCGCACTGATTGGTGTTCGCTACCGATCCCGCCATATTGCACTGCCATCTCCCACCCGGAAAAAGGCACCATCCGAGCTTTCAGTTCTAATGATAAGTCGTAGAGAGGCGTGCGTGCGAGTTGGCTCGGTTGCTTTGGGTGATGCTCTTTTTCAGTTGACTTTGCCACGGGTAGCCCCTTTGTTGCGGGTAGAATGTTTTGATTTTAAGAGTTGACATACATCGTTTAACCAAACTCTTTATTCGGTCTTTTTGGTGCTGGTTAATCAGGTTGAGTTTAGGTTGCGAAACCCAACTCTTTATTTCACGACTTACAAAATTGTCAGATCGTGTCCAGTTGTATCAGAATTATATAGTGCGAGCGTCCCCGCTCGCTACGAAAGTTAGCGAGCGGGGAGGCTCGCACTGACATTATCCAAATAATAGACACGCCTTGGGAACAGCCGTCTCCCTACCCCTAAATCAGTCGATCGAGATTGATTGAGGGCTCGTGCTTTTACCGTTGCTGGTTTCCGCTACCGGAGGAGTGTAGGAACTTGAACCAGTTTGCTGATCGATCCAACTTTTAACTGGATCGTCATGAAGATTCAGCCGAAGTAAACCAGAAAAAAATCCGCCCGTGAATGCGATCGGCTGTTGGATCAATTCTTTGACTACGGGGATTAGTTCGTCGAGGAACATTCAAGAGTCTCCTTGTGTTGCTTAGATTCTACTTAACTTTAGCGTTTGTACAGCGATGCTGGTAGCGACGTTCAAAATAAAGACTCAAAAGGATGAATTTCTACAAGGACGATCGAGGGTTTCAGATCAGAGGCACCATACCCTATGTGCCAGTTGCGTAACTGCTGTTCTAAAATCTCAAATCTCAAATCTCAAATCTCAAATCGGTTGACCCCGCTCTAGCATAAACGGTTTGATTCGGGTACTATGTAACTGTCAACTGCCTGCCCTGAGGGTAGTCGAAGGGTCAACAGTCAACTGTCAACTGTCAACTGCTATATGTGCCGTTTGCTTGGTTATCTAGGCGATCCGATTTTACTCGATTCTATTCTGTACAAGCCGGAACATTCGCTAATTGTACAGAGTTATCAGCCCCGTGAAATGACTTCTGGCTTACTTAATGCTGATGGTTTTGGCATTGGTTGGTATCACCCCCACCAAGATACTGACCCGTTTACCTATAAAAATACACAGCCAATTTGGAATGATATCAACCTTCCAAGCATCAGTCGATACGTTGAATCGGGATGTGCGATCGCCTACGTTCGTAGCGCAACTTCGGGACAAGCTATAGATTTGAGCAACTGTCAGCCGTTTCAGTCGGGCCGCTTTCTGTTTGTCCACAATGGCTTCGTGCAAAATTTTCGCCAAACTCTCTATCGGCCAATTCGCGATCGATTCAGCGATGCCACCTATCAGTTAATTAATGGTACTACAGATTCAGAGCATATATTTGGTTTGTTTGTCAATGAATTGACAGCAGCAAATCTTACTCCCGTAGTTGCTTTGCGAAACTCGTTGCAGACTTTGGCAGAGCTGGCAAAATACGAAGAAGTAGAATTTTCAGCTAATATAATTGTCAGCGACGGACACCAATTACTTGCCTCTCGCTTTGCTTCGCCAAAAACTCCTCCTTCCTTGTACTGGCTGCGAGATGATATAAATTTCCCAAAAGCTGTCATTATTGCTTCTGAACCTTTATTTGCTGGCAATTGGCACGAATGTCCAGCGCAGAGCATTATCAGTACGGGAGGAGACGGTGATCTCGAAATCTATCCAATCTTGTAAAGAGGCAATTTATCGCGATTTGCAGCAGTGTCGCCGCGGCACTTTCAAACTATTTGCAGACATCGCCTACGATACTTTCTGCCGTCAAGCTCATCCAGATTTCAGTCCCGTTGGCTGGCATTTAGGTCACATTGCTTATACTGAAGATTTGTGGCTGTTACAGCGCTGTGCTGGGTTGCAACCAGTATTTCCCGAATATCATAAACTGTTTGCTGCTGATATTTTGCCTAAGCAAGAACGGGTTTATTTGCCGGCGCTGGCAGAAGTTGAATGCTATCTGGATGCGGTCAGAAATAAGGTGTTAGATTATTTGGAAGTAGCGCCGATCGACCAGCAAGAACGTCTATGGCGGTTTATTATTCAACACGAAAGCCAGCACTGCGAAACTGTAGCTTTTGTATTGCAGATGCAGAGGAACAGGAGAGGGGGAGAGGGGGAGAACAGGAGAGGGGGAGAGACAGTTACCAATGCCCAATTCTCAATTCTAAATGACCGAATGATTGAAATTCCAGCCGGGGAATTTGACATGGGAAGCGATGCAGTTGAGGCTTTGGATAACGAACGATCGCGCCATTTATGCTATTTAGAAACCTACTCGATCGACCGTTATCCCGTCACTTGCAGTCAATACCGAAATTTTATGACAACTGGTGGCTATCAAAACTCTCAGTGGTGGTCGGCAGACGGTTGGAAATGGCTGCAATCTCACCCAGTCGATCGACCGCTTTACTGGTCAGAAAATCCCGCTTTTAACGCTCGCCCAGTTTGTGGCGTTAGCTGGTACGAAGCCGAAGCTTACTGCAATTTTAGAGGCCAGCGATTACCTACAGAAGCCGAGTGGGAAAAAGCTGCTAGTTGGGATGCGAAAAATCAAATTAAATCTACCTATCCTTGGGGAGAAGAACCACCAAATTCTCTCCTATGCAATCACGGCAATCATATGGGAAATACAGCGCTAGTTGATGGGTTTCCCAAGGGAAAAAGTGCGACCGGCTGCTGCGATATGTTGGGCAATGTTTGGGAGTGGACTGCTTCAATCTTTGACGCTTATCCGGGATTTGAAAGTTATCCTTACAGGGGATATTCTCAAATTTATTTCGATGGAGAACACCGAGTTTTAAAAGGTGGTAGTTGGGCAACTCCCCCTCAGACGCTGCGGTCGAGTTTTCGCAATTGGTATCATCCGGGCGTGCGCCAAATTATAGCCGGTTTTCGTTGCGCTTCTTGAATAGTTAAATAGTTTTGACATCTCCCCAGCCCTAAAGGGACGGGGATTTATAAGAGCATAATGTAAATTTTGAGTTGTAGGGGCGGTGCCCCCGTATCCGCCCATGAATTTTGAGTTTGGGAGCGATCGCCATCTGATGAGACAATACGGAACGGAATCGGCATGAAAAATCTGGCTTGAGTACGATATCTGGCAAAGCGACTAAGTGCCATACTCATTTGTGCATCTTAAAACTACTTTATGAAATCCTCAAGACTTTCCGACACGACAAACTCAGCCTCAACTTTGGAAAATCGGCTGTACTTAGAGCGACTGGTGAGTGCTGCTGCACCGACATCGGCAGAAATTAATGCTGGTAGCGATGCCGTTAGCGGGTTGACTCAAAACCCCAAATCCTTACCTCCAAAGTATTTCTACGACGATCGCGGCTCGAAGTTATTCGAGTTGATTTGTCAGTTGCCGGAATACTACTTGACGCGCACTGAAACGGCGATTTTGCAAGAGTGTGCGGGGGCGATCGCGCATTTGACGGGCCCGTGTGAAATTGTCGAACTCGGCAGCGGTAGTTCCACCAAAACCCGCATTCTCCTCGATGCTTACAATCAACTCGAATATCCCCTACACTATTTGCCGATCGACATCAGTCCTACTATCTTAGAAAGCAGCGCTTGTCAACTTTTAGCCGATTATCCATCGCTTCAAATTCACGGACTTGTCAGCACTTACGAACTAGCATTGGCCAAAATTGCACCATCGCAGTTGCCAACTCGAATGATTTGTTTTTTAGGCAGTACCCTCGGCAATCTCAACGCTCGAGAATGCGATGTATTCTTTTCGCAAATTGTCGGTGCCCTGCAGCCTGGAGAGTATTTTTTGCTGGGCATTGACTTGGATAAATCAAAGGACATTTTAGAACCTGCCTACGACGACAGTCAAGGAGTGACTGCTGCATTTAACTTGAATATGCTGCGACATTTGAATCGGAAATTTGAGGGGAATTTTGACTTAGGTCAGTTCGAGCATTTGGCATTTTACAATCAAGAAGAATGTCAAATTGAGATGCACTTGAAAAGTAAAAAAGCACAAACAGTGCAGTTACGATCGCTCGATTTAACGGTGGAACTTGCAGCCGGAGAAACTATCCGAAGCGAAATTTCTCGGAAGTTCAATCTCGATACCGTGCAGGAGTATCTTTCGCTGCGCAATTTAATACCTGTAAAAGTTTGGACAGATCCAAACCAGTTGTTTGGCTTGATTCTGTGCCAGTTGGCAGTTGACAGTTGACAGTTGACAGTTGTCAATTGACAGTTGACAGTTGGTAGTGGTGTTAACTTAACATCAAACCGATAGTCCGTCAGGGGTTGAAACCCCTGCCTCATAGCGAAAGTCCTCTAAAGAGGACTGAAGAACTAAGAATTGATTAGTCCTCTTCAGAGGACTTAAGCTATTAGCCAGGGAATTAATTCCTGGCGGGCTTTCGGTTAAGTTGACACGCTTTTGGCAGTGGGCAGTTTTTATTAGTTATTAGTTAATTGATTAGCTGTTCACGAGAAGTCTAATCAATCTAAAATCTAAAATCTAAAATTTAACAAATCGGCCGCTGCCCCGGTTTCACAGCGTGAATATACTCGCTTCCCGATGTCGGCCATCCCCGCTTGTAATAAGCCTCCTCCGGCTTTCCCCAACCCAACTGCAACAAAATTTCCAAAAAATCCAACTTTTCCCACTTCCAGAGACTAGCCCATTCTGTACGCTGGTCGATCGCCCCTATGTCAACAGGGTCGATCGATCGAAAATCCTTGCCATTGTTAACACTCAAATACAAATCCATTTCCACAGTTACTTGATGCCAGAATTCTAGCATCGAAACCTTTGCTGCCTTCAGTGTCATCAAATCAACTGGTAAAGCTATTAATTGATCGTCTACTGCCGGATAGCGCAGAGTATTTCCTTTAACGGCCATTTCCCGCCAAACAATCCCAGAAACTTGATGTTCCTGCTGATATTCATGGACGGCTGCCTTAAAATTTTGATAAGCCGTGAACTTCTGGACGCCCTCAGATTTGAGAAAGCGATCGATCACAGGATTGCCTGTAGAGTGAGTTTCAGTCAGGTTGAGCCGTCTCCCCTGCAAGCAAGCTTGGCGTTCTGCTTCGAGGATTTGAATGAGTTCCGCCGTGCTGTAGACCTTTGACATCGGTTTATCAGAAAAATGGGTTGAAAACCCCGTCCCTTCGACTACGCTCAGAGCAAGCCTTTTAGGACGGCTTGACTCGATGCTTGAAGTATTGTTTCAATATTTTAACAAGCTTACCACTTGCCACCAAGGTAATGTAAGATATCAAAAAAAGCCACATTTTTGACACCAACTGATGAAAGCAAGGTATCGTTATAGATTTTACCCAACCAACCAACAACGTCAGAGCTTGGCTCAGTTGTTTGGTTGCGTTCGGGTGGTCTGGAAAGATGCGCTAGCTTTGTGTAAAAATTCGGAAAAGTTACCTAATTACAATCAGTTATCTGCATTGCTAACGGGCTCGAAAAAGACCGAAGAAAGGGTATGGTTGAACAAAGGGCCCGACTACTCAAAAGGCGATCGCAAGATTAGAAAATTGCAACGCCAGGAAAGCGCGACAACAAAAAGATTCAAGGCGGCGCAATAAAACCCGAATTCGCATTGCGAAACAGCACAACAAAATCTCAGACAAACGCACCGACGAAGGCCGGGGAGTATATCAATTAGGCAAAATAATACATTTTAACTATTCAAGTTCGCGACTAACCTAAAATGTTGACTCCATCAGACAGAGTGCGGTTTATGAAGGAAATGCGGAAATCTCCTGAAGGAGACTTGCTTGCTAAATGGGAGGCGGCTGCGCAGTGGCTGTCTCGGTTTGAGGATAGCGATGATTGGTCGATCGCCCTGATGGATGGCGATCGCACTCCTAGCGTTACAATTGGTTTTGTGTTGGAGTGCGTGTGGCGATCGCACTGGGTAACATTTGATGAAGTAGTTTGACCCGGAACCGATTTTAAATGACTTATATCAAAACAGAGATTTGTGGCTGAATTTTATGATGCTGCCACTGATTGCGGAGGATGAAGATAGCGGTAGGCTGTACAGTAATTTGGGTTTATTGCTGCGAGATTTGGGCGATCGCTGGCACGCTGATACGCTGTATATTTGGAGTAGGGATGATGATTGCGTGTATCCGCTGGTGGATTTTGGGAAAACTTGGATGGCGGATGATGTGCAAGTGATGGATCGCGATCGGGCGTCTATATTTATCGGTTATGGTGGTTCTGAAAATCCGCCGCCTGTTGTGGTTTATTGGTGGGATTAAATCATTCGATATTTGATAATTTTTGCTATTATGGGGGTAGTAGTTAATGCAAATAGGTGACTCAACATCATGAACATATTCTTAACTCCTGAACTAGAGCAGTTTGTTCAGTCAACAGTCAAAAACGGTAGGTACTCATCAGCTTCTGAAGTGGTATTGGCGGCGTTACAATTGCTAAAAGAACGGGAGATTTTACTTATTTTGAATCCGATTTCGTCAGAAGGGAAGCTGAAACCAAGCTATGATTTCTCTGATTTGGTGGGGCGATTAACTTGGCGGGGAGATGCAGTAACAATGCAGAGGAATCTACGCGATGAGTGGTAATCGCTATGTGTTGGATACGAATGCGATCGTGGCTTTGCTTCAAGGGAATATTCAACTTATTGAATTGCTTAAAGATGCGGATTGGATCGGAGTTTCAGTTATTAGCCAAATAGAGTTTTTGGTATTTCCTGGGTTGAGTCAAGACGATCGCCAGATTTTTGAGCAGTTTTTGCAACGAGTAGAGGTTATTGGTTTAGGGGCGATGGATGCTGTTTTGATTGATAAAATCATTGAAATTCGCCAGCAACATCGTTTGAAACTACCAGATGCGGTTATTGCAGCAATGGCAATCCAAAATTCGGCTATTTTGGTGACGGCCGATCGAGAGTTTGCAAAGGTAACAAGTTTAACGGTAATTAATTGGTAGCGATCGGAGAAAGGTTTTGGGAAAGGGCGATTCGAGGTGGATCGCGATCGGGCATCTGTTTTTATTGGTTATGGTGGTTCTGAAAATCCGCCGCCGGTTGTAGTTTACTGGTGGGATTAAATCATTCGATATTCCAATTAGTCATTCATGCAATTGCAGAGATACGGCACGCAGATAGTTGTATAATAGACAAACAACCCTTAGCAGAAAGTAAAAACCTATGTCAGAGGTAATCCTTAACCAAATCTTTAATCAGCTTGAAATGCTAGAACTTTTTGAGTTACACCAGCTAAATAGGGCTATCCACAAATATCTGACTGAAAAACAGGCAACTACTCAACAAGCCAAATTTCATCAAGCACTTTTAACCTCTGGGTTAGTTAAAAAATTTAACCATCTATCTTACAGTCAGCTAACCGAACGGCAACTGATTCAGGTACAGGGTAAGCCTGTTTCTGAAACAATTATTGAGGAACGTCGCTAGATGGCATTTTATTATCTAGATAGCAGTGCCCTGGTTAAGCGCTACATCGGTGAGACAGGCTCGGCATGGGTTTTGAGTTTGTTCGATCCTAGACTCAATAACGATGTGTTAATTGCTGCGATTACAGGTGTTGAAATCATTGCTGCAATTACCCGAAGAGCACGAGGCAGAAGCATCAGCACTACAGACGCGACAGCAGTATGCGTTCAGTTAAAGAGTGATTTACAATCCGATTACCAAGTTGTCGAACTCACTGAAAGCATTATTAATTCTGCAATTAAATTAGCTGAAACCTACGCATTACGAGGATATGATGCAGTTCAGCTAGCAACAGGCTGTGCCATCAATGACCTCTGCACAGTTAATAGTTTGCCTCCTGTGACATTTGTATCTGCTGATAATGAGTTGAATGCAGCAGCAGCTAGCGAAGGTTTAATAGTTGAAAACCCTAATAATTACCCCTAATTGCGATCTCCTCGCCCTTAACTCTCAACCCTCAACCCTCAACACGATTCGATCCAATGTGGGACAAAATTAGCGCGCATATCTCCGAAGTAACAGGAGACAAATTTTCGATCGACAATCGCCATTCTGTCAGCGGTGGTTGCATCAATCAAGGCTATTCTCTCAGCAGCATTTCCCGCACTTATTTTGCGAAAATCAATCAGGCTTCCCAAGTCGCGATGTTTGAAGCTGAGGCCCTGGGTTTGCAGCAAATGTGGGAGACGCAGACGATTCGCGTACCTAAACCAATTTGTTGGGGAACTGAGGGTAATTCCGCTTATATTGTGCTGGAATGGCTGGATTTGGGAGGGGGCAGGGGCGATCGACCTTGGGAAGAAATGGGCCGCAAACTGGCCGAAATGCACAAATACACCCCCCCCTTGTTAAGAGGTTTTGGCTGGGATATTAATAATACGATCGGCTCAACTGTACAAATTAATAATTGGACGACAAATTGGGCCGAATTTTGGGCAGAACATCGGATTGGTTATCAGTTAAAATTGGCTAGGCGTCGGGGTGGTCATTTTCCGCAAGGGGAACGTTTATTAGAAGTAATACCTGAGTTGTTAGCAGGTTACGAGCCGCAACCATCGCTGGTTCACGGGGATTTGTGGGGAGGAAATGCAGGGATAACATCTGCGGGGGAACCGGTGATTTTTGACCCAGCGGCGTATTTTGGAGATAGAGAAGTTGATATCGCGATGACAGAACTTTTTGGCGGTTTTCCAGCATCATTTTATCGAGGTTATAATGAGGTTTGGGCGCTGGATTCAGGCTATGAAAAGCGCAAAACTTTTTACAATCTTTATCACATTTTGAATCATTTTAATTTGTTTGGCGGAAGTTATCAATCCCAAGCAAATCAGACAATTAATCGAATTTTGGGTTAAAATTTAAAGTCTGGTTGCCGAGGTACTCGCCAACAAAACCGTACACTCTATACTCTATACGAGAGCAAAAGAGGACACGGCAATGCCGTTTCCCTACCCCAAAATAATCATAAGCTCAATATCCAGAGATGATTAGGCTCTGAGACAGTCCCTTGTAGTTGCCCTGAGTCGTTGCAGGGTAAGCACTTGTACATTACTATACAAATCTTATTCTCGATATTGAATACCCATATTCAGCAAAGCCAAAAATCAATTATTATTTCTCTAATGTGACGCGATCTCGACGCTCACGTTCTCTATAATTTAGGAGTTGAAACCAATGAAAGGTATCAAAATTGCCATCAGATCGGATAGCAAAAATTATTTAGCCAGATGCAATAGCTGCATTCCTGGTGCCACTTATCCAGATGCAGCTTTTGTCCATGTTTCGCAAGGGGAACTTATGGCTTCTCCTTGGGCACAATTTGTCCTTGAACGTCTAGATAATGGGAAATACGCATTACAGGCTGATAGTGGCAATTATGTAGCCAGATGTAATAACTGCGTTCCTGGTGCCGCTTATCCAGATGCAGCTTTTGTCCATGTTTCGCAAGGGGAACTTATGGCTTCTCCTTGGGCACACTGGGACATAATTATTCTCCCATAGGTGAACTAGATTACCCCTGTTAAGGTGACTTTTTGTACTATAGCAATCCTAAATCATTTGTGAATTTCTTACTCCCTCCCCTTAGCAAGGGGAGGGTTGGGGTGGGGTAAAAAATTTACGATTCATTTAGGATTGCTATAGTCGATCGACGAATTGACAATTCGAGAGGTTACAATCAGGCAATGTATGAGAGCGTGTCGAATCAGCACCGGATTTTATGAGGCAAAAACGCCCAGCTAGGTCAGGTAATCCAGACCTGCGTAGAATTGAGACTTTATTTTTGTTTGGCTGCGGCTTTTTTCTTCGCCTCTTTTTCAGCCTTTTTAGCCGCTTTCTCCGCTTCAATCTTCGCTAATCTTGCCAATTCTTTTTCTTCTGCTATTTTATCCAGATAGTAGTGATAATCTCCCAGATAAGTCCGAAATTCTCCGTCCCGAATCTCGACAATTTTGTTAGCAACTTGCGAAATAAAATAGCGATCGTGTGAAACGATAATTACCGTACCGTCATAATTTTGAATTGCCTCTTCCATCATCTCTTTCGCAGGAATGTCGAGGTGATTTGTCGGTTCGTCCAAAATCAGCAAGTTCACGGGTTCCAGCAACATTTTTGCCAAAGCCAGACGAGCTTTTTCGCCACCACTCAAAGCGCCGACTTGTTTGAATACTGTTTCGCCGGTGAACAGAAAACGCCCCAACAAAGTCCGAACTTCTTCATTTTTCCAGTCTGGAACTTCGTCGTGAATCGTTTGCATCACGCTTTTATTCAAATCTAATGCTTCGGCTTGATTTTGTTCAAAGTAACCGGGGATGACGTTGTGGCTGCCCAATTTTACACTACCTTCTGTCGGCTTTTCCAAGCCCATAATCATCCGCAGCAAGGTAGATTTGCCCGCGCCATTGGGGCCGAGAAAGGCGATCCGATCGCCTCTTTCAATTAATAAGTCTGCTCCCAAAAATAGGATTTTTTCGCCGTAGGTATGCACCAAATCTTCGATGATTGCTACTTCGCGGCCGCTGCGGGGTGCCGGGGGAAACCGGAAATGCAAAGTTTTTAATCCGCCAGTGGGCGCTTCGATACGTTCGATTTTATCTAATTGTTTTTCGCGGCTTTTGGCTTGGGTGCTACGAGTGGCACTGGCGCGGAATTTTTCTACAAATGCTTGCTGTTTTTCGAGTTCTTTTTGCTGGCTTTCATAGGCGCTGAGTTGGGCTTCTCTGGCTTCGGCTTTTTGCAGTAAATAAGAGGAATAGTTGCCGAGGTAGGTACTGGAAACTCCGCGTTCGGTTTCGACGATTTGAGTGCAGAGTCGATCGAGAAATTCTCGGTCATGAGATACGATTACCATCGGGGTGATCAACCCTTTTAGGTATACTTCCAGCCATTCGATCGTCTCTAAGTCGAGGTGGTTGGTAGGTTCGTCTAGTAGCAGGAGATCGGGTTTTTGCAGGAGAATTTTGCCCAAACTCATCCGCATTTGCCAGCCACCACTGAAAGCGCTGACTAATCGATCGCCATCTTCTTGCTCAAATCCGATTTCTGGTAAAATTTTCTCGATTTGAGATTCTAAACCATAGCCGTTCAAGCCTTCAAATTGTCTTTGCAGTCGATCCATTTTGTGGATCAATTCGTCGAGATCCTCTGGGGTGGCTTTTTCGAGATCCCGGTGCACTTGCATCAGCGATTCGTGGACTTCGTTGGCTTCGCTGAAAGCCCGCCAAAATTCTTCTCTGACGGTGCGAGTCGGATCTACTTCAAATTCTTGGGAGAGGTAGGCGATGTGCAAGCTGGCGGGGCGAATGACTTCGCCTGCGGTGGGTTCGATTTCGCCGGCGATGATTTTGAGTTGGGTAGATTTGCCGGCACCGTTGACGCCGACTAAGCCGATGCGATCGCCCGGTTTGACTTCCCAGGTGACATCTTTGAGTACGACGCCTGTGGGATAAATTTTACTGATGTGTTCGAGTCGCAGCATTGTTGTGGGGACTGGGGAAGGGGAGGTAAGCGTGGCTAATGGGGGCCGGCGCTAAGGTCGAGTTAATCTTAACAAATTTTAAAGATTTTTAGTGAATTGCCAGATTTGGATTTGGCGGGGCGATTCGATCGTGCGGTTTTAGCGGCAATCGATCGGGCTGAGTCGGTTTATGTGGATTCGATGTTAATAAATATCGGTTGGTTTAACGAGCAGCGTATCCACCATTGCGTGATTGTTAGAGTCGATAGGGGCATTTCTACCCCTACCTCTCCTTCTGAACGGAACGTGAAACTGGCGGGTAAGAGAGCATATGTCACCATATCTCTCTCCCCTAAGAACCGTACTTGACACTCCTCGCAT
>JAAUPI010000153.1 GCA_012035135.1 Microcoleus sp. CSU_2_2 | reverse complement strand
CCTGCCATCGAGTGTTCATTGATATCTCCCTCTTTCAATGAGTTGGCTCAAGTGCGATCGGGGTTTTTTCCGATCGCATATTTTGGACAAACAGAATCAAATGTTTTTCTGCCATTGTCTCACGGCGATCGTTAACAGTCCACAAATGTTAATTTTTGTCAACTTGATTGTTAAGAAAGATCCTGATAAAGCATAGCTTAAAAAGGGGGACTTAAAGAGCGCTTCCAGTCCCCTCGTAAGGGGGGGCTAGTGCTTCCGGTCCCCCCCTTCTTAAGGGGGGCTAGGGGGGATCGAATTTTTAATCGCCAGAGAGTTGCCTTTCACTACTTTCGATCTTAATACGATCGACTTCAACTAGCAGATGCCAAGAAACCTTGATATACAGATTCTATACTCTGCGATCGAGCAGTAACATCAGCATCCAATTTTTTCAGCCTTTCCAATTCAGCTCGATCGTTAATCTCGCGAGATTCCTTTTGTCGCAGCAAATTATCCAACTCAGCTTTCCGAGAGTTAATATCATCATTCATGCGATCGTTCACTTCCCGCTCATAAACATCAAAACACTCTTTAACAGCATCATGAATCGGCTGCCATTGCTCTTGAGCTACCTGTGGCAGATATTTTACCAACTCTTTTTTTGCTGCTTTTACTAATTCTTTCCTAGCTCCATCTGCTTGCAAAACCCCAACTCCCATCCCCACCAAAGCTAAATACACAGGCCCTAAAACAATGCCTGTAAAACTAGCAAGAATCGTACTGACGCTGAGGACAGTAATTAAATTGAGCAAGATATTTTTCCAGTCAAAACCAGCTCCAGCCATTGCCACGCCAGCCAGATTTCCCCTCGCTAATGAAAACAGTCCCATCGCCCATTTTGCCCAAGCTGGTGAGTTATCTTCATTCGAGTTGCTAATTGCTGGTGCTATTTTTCGCCCGGTTAGTTTTTCGGTGATTTTATCAGTCACTTGCGTGTAAGATGCTCCGTAATTTGCCGCACTTTTCGATAACTGAGAAAAGGCTGAAGTCATCTCTTTTTCTGCCGTGAGAGTCCAAGCAGCAAGTTTGTCATTAATATACTGCTCGAATGCTTGTCTGAGCGATATTTCAAAGGCTTCTCGCTTGCCTTTGCTGAAGAAATCCATAAATCTAAGTTCTGGTTGATACCGCAAGAAATCAGTTTCAAAGGTATTTTCTAGGTTGAGAACAAAGGTGCGAAAAGAATTGGCGATCGCCTTTGATTTGTGATCGCGCACGCTGATAATTTCCTGTTTAAATTCATCGCGAATTTGAGTTAATTTGTTAAACTCAGGCTCCACGGAATTGATTTTTTCTTTCAATTCATTGACATCGCGATCGAGCAATGGTAAACGCCTCTCAACAGCTTCGCGAACGCGAGTAGAAACTTGACGAGCTAAAGTCCTTGCCGGACGCAATTCTGCGATCGCCCTTTCCTGAGTTAAAAAGGTATTCAGGGCAGCCATAAACTCAGGAAAACCCGTACCTGCCAAATCAGCATCGGGGTTTTTTGCCCGCAGCCGCAGCGCCTTAATTGAAGTAATTGCAAAAACCCGTTCGTCATAAATATCGTGTCCATCTGTCACGCAATATTCAGCCAAATTAGCTTTGAAAACTCTGCGCAATTTCCCTTCAGCTTCTTCTAATTCTTCAAAATCATCCGGGTCAATCAAGCTTTCCCGCACCTGATCCCAAGCATTGATCAAAAAGAAAATGCTCAATCCACGACCTTTGATATAATTTTCCAGATAGCGTCTTTCCCCAAGCGTACAGGGCTGAGTTGCTCTGAGTACAAACAAAATAGCATGACAATTGTTGATGTAACCGAGAGATAATTCGTTGCGAGATTCTGTATCGTTTAGTCCAGGACTATCAACTATTTCGATTCCTTTTTCCAGCAAGGATAGAGGATATTCGACAACGGCACAGTCGATATCTGGAAAAGCAGGTTTTTGCTCTTGTTCTAGTCTTTTTGCCTCCGCGGGGTCAATTGTGTAATTTTGTTTGAAACTTTTAAAGTCGAGTTGTTTGGGGCTTTTGCCATCATTGAAATAAACTGTTACTTTCTTCTCGGAACCGTAGCGTAAGATCGTGAGCAAAGCGGTACAGGGATTCACGTCGCTGGGCAAGAGATTTTCGCCGATCAAGGCATTAAGAAAAGTGCTTTTGCCACGTTTCATGTCGCCTAAAACTAGCAACCTAAACACACCGCCACGCAAGTTTTGACTGGTGGTTGTGACATCTTCTATTTCTCTTTCTAAACCTAGTTTGCCGGAATTTTTTTCTGATTCTGATTCGGCTTGTTTCAGGGTTTCAACTAGCTGTTGTAGTCCGGTTGCTACTTCAGAACGTGCTTTGGTGACTCGATCTAAATCGTTGAGGAAGTTTTCGGTGGCAATTTTGTAACTCATGTCGATCGTATTTTGATGAATGACTGTATTTGTTTGTTTTTCTCGTTACTAAGCAGGAACCATTGCTGATAACTTAAGCTAACATTTCCCACCAGTCCGCCAGGGAATGAATTCCCTGGCTAATAGCGAAAGTCCTCTTCAGAGGACTAATGATACCAAATTCGCCCTCAATACCTCCTTTATTCTTTAGTCCGCGCAGGCGAACTTGTTTGACAAGGAGCGATTTTAATCACCATTCGAGATAGTAACTCACCCCAGATTTGCTATAAATTCCCCAGTCCTCATAGCGAGGACTTTCGCTATGAGGCAGGGGTTTGAACCCCTGCCGGACTGTCGGACTCACCCCAGATTTGCTATAAATTCCCCAGTCCTCATAGCGAGGACTTTCGCTATGAGGCAGGGGTTTAAACCCCTGCCGGACTGTCGGAATAACGAGCAAATCCTGAAAACAAGAGAATCAAGCGGGAACTGACAGTAAATATTGATACACAGACTCAATACTTTGCAATTCGGAATAAACATCAGCATCGATATTTTTCAAACGCTTTAATTCCGTCTCGCAATTAATCTCGCGGGATTCTTTTTGAGCTAGCAAATTATCTAACTCAGCTTTCCGAGAGTTAATGTCATTGTTCAACCGCTTAATCACTTCTCGATCGTAGTCTTCAAAACACTTGTTTACAGTTTGATGAATCAAGTCGTATTGCTCCTGTGCTAGCTGAGGTAGATACTTGACAAACTCTTTTTTAGTCGCTTCAATTAATTCTTTGCGAGCTCGATCGGCTTGCACTGCACCCACACCCAAACCGATGGCAGCAATGCCGATCACACCCATAAAAGGTACAGTACAGATCATCAAAAAACTAGTAATGCTTATCACAGCTATCCAGTTTACCAAGATATCTTGCCAATTAAAACCGGCACCAGCTAAGAAAACGCCAGCAACGTTACCGGAAGCTAAGGAGAAAAATCCCATTGCCCATTTTGCCCATGCGGAATCACTGTCTTCGGAATCGATTTTTGTACCAGTATACATTTTTTGTCCGATTAACTTTTCTGTCATCGAATCTGTGATTTGTGTATAACTAGCGCTGTAGCTAGCTGCACTTTTAGCCAGTTGCGCGAAGGCTTCTCGAATCTCTGCCTCTGCTGTGAGTTCCCATGCGGAAATTTTGTCGTTTATGTATTGCTCGAATGCTTTTTTAAAGGCTGCATTAAATGAGTCGCGCTTGCCGGATTCCAGGGAATCGAAAAAGCTGATTTCTGGTTGGTAACGCAAAAAATCTGAGTCGAAGCTATTGCCTAAATTCAGAATGTATGCTTTGAAAGAATCTGCTACGGATTTAGATTTGCGATCGCGCGTAATTTTAATCTCTTCCTGAAAGCGATCGCGAATTTCATTCAATTTTCCAAATTCCGGTTCAACGGAAGTAATTCGCTGTTTTAACTCGGTGATATCTTCTTCTAACAAAGGAATCCGTCGTTGAACAGCTTCCCGGACGCGATCGTATCCCAGACGAGCCAAAGTTCTCGCTTGGCGGATTTCTGCGATCGCTCTTTCTTTGGTCAAAAATGTATTAATTGCTCCTATAAACTCAGGAAATCCTGTGCCTTCAAGAGCAGCATTTGAGTCTTTCACTCGCAGCCGCAGGGCTTTGAGCGACGAAACTTCAAATACTCGATCGCTGTAAATATCCTGTCCGTTAACCTGACAGTATTCGCCGATATTTGTGCGGAAAACTTTGCGCAATCTTATTTCAGCTTCTTGGAATTCTTCTGTATCTTCTCGATCGATTAATCCTTCGCGAATTTCGTCCCAAGCGTTAATCAAAAAGAAAACAGTCAATCCCCGCCCTTTGATGTAATTTTCCAGATAGCGACGTTCCTCCAAAGTGCAAGGTTGAGAAGCTCGAAATACAAACAGAACCGCGTGGCAGTTGTTGATGTAGCTCAAAGAAATTTCGTTGCGGGCTTCGGTATCGTTCAGCCCCGGAGTATCTACTATTTCAATTCCTTTTTCTAAGAGTGGTAATGGGTATTCAACAATCGCATGACTGACATTAGGAAAAGCAGATTTATTTTCTAATTCTAATTTTTTAGCTTCATCAGGGTTTATGGTATACTTCTGTTTGAAAGTATTAAAATCAAGCTGTTCTGGACGACAATCTTCTTTGAAATAAACAGTGACTTTTTTTTCGGAGCCGAAGCGCAAAACTGTGAGCAAAGCCGTACAGGGATTTACGTCACTGGGTAAAAGATTTTCGCCGATTAAGGCATTCAGAAAAGTGCTTTTGCCTCGCTTCATGTCTCCCAAAACCAGCAGCCGAAAAACTCCTTTGCGCAAGTTTTCGCTAGCGAGGCTGATGTCTTGGCTGTCTGTTTCTAAAGCCAGTTTTCCCGATGCTGCTGCTCCTTCTAGTTCTGATTTATTGATGGCGACGGCGATGTTGCTAAGTCGATCGGCTATTTCTCGTCGCACTTGTGCCACTCGCTCTAAATCATCGAAAAAACTGCTAGTTTCAACTTTCTGGTTCATGGTTTTTTCCTGTTAGTTTACTTTGTCGCTTTTGTTAAGCATTGAAAACAGCAATTCTGGCTTAATATTTAGGGCTGTCTTTGTCAAAAACTATTTTAAAAATCACCCAAGATAATCCTCCGACTATCACCGCTGTTGCCAGCCAAGAAGATAGTTTCACCGCAACTCCGACAGCAATGACAATGCCTGTAAATTGAGCTGCAATTGTAAGTTTGCGACGCCACTGTTTGAATTTGCTCTCCGATGCTTCATGCTTGCTAGTTTCATACATTGGCGCAGTCCCATTGATTTCTGCTTCTAGTTCGCGGAGTCGGATTGCGTGTTCGCGTTCCCGAAGCTCTCGTTCCCGGCGATCGAGTTCTGTTTCATTGTTATCTGGAGCATTCATAAGTTTTACCTGGTTTACCTTGTTTTGTAGGTCGAAAGTCCGTTAATTATTGTCAATGTTGCTGAATGGAAAATTATCTACGAGTTTAACTCAGAGTCTCAGCAGTGTCGAGAAATGTTAAGAAATATGAAAAAGAGCGATCGAGTAGTCAACCCGATCGCTCTTTTGGGTTCCGAAAAATTAATATCCTTCGGGACCGATAGTGGTACGATCGCACTCAGCGTCCGACAAATCTCCCAGGCGCGATCGAAATAAATTGCAGCCAGCTAATTGAGCATTTTTTAACTGCGCCTTTTCCAAATTAGATCTGCTCAAATCTGCATATCTCAAATCGGCATTCCTCAAATCAGCATTGTATAAATCTGCACCTTGCAAATTGGCTTTTTGCAAATTTGCACCTTGCAAATTGGCGTGGCGCAAATTAGCTCTTGACAAATTAGCTCCAGACAAATTAGCTTCAGACAAATTGGCTTGATAAAGTTGAATGTCACCTAATTCAGCATCTTGTAACTGAGTTTTGTAAAGATTGGCTTGACTCAGATTTCCGTAAGGCAAATAAGTTCGCCTCAGAATGCTACCCGAAAGGTTTATTTCTTGCAAATCTGCTTGAAACAAGTTATCTTCACTTAAGTCAACGGCGTCAAAGTTTCGCTTACCCTCAGAATACTGAGCTAGCAATTCCTCTGCGCTGATCTTTCGCATTTTCACCTCTTCATAACGACAGCTACTTCTGCCAATCCATCACAATAACTAATGGATATTATTCTGCGTATTTATACTTACGACCTTTTTTTATGTTAAGCTTGTGTAACAAAGATCCTTTTTTTTCTAAGATTTTTTTTATATTTGTAAATTTATGATCTGCTTAACCAGTAAGCGGTCGGTAATGTCAAGATCGAATTAGAAACCAAAGCGGCTCCTTCACTGACATATGCCAGAAATTCCTGAATCCATTGCTCAGCACTACCACGAACGGACAAAATATGACCCTGAAACTATTGCTGCCAAAAGCAAACAGCTAGATTGGGAAGAACAGCCTGTTCCGTTCAAAGAATATAAAATTGGAGCGTATTTTGACCTCAAACCTTATCTAAAAAATACATCACAGGAGTCGGAGGTCGATCCTGATGTTAGTTGGTGGCACCGATTGTCTCGCCTGCTGCTGTGCAGCTACGGCTTGACGGCGAGAGTGCCCACGGTGGACGGCAGCCCGCTGTATTTGCGATCCGCACCGTCAGCCGGCGGACTGTACCCAGCAGAAGTTTATTTAATATCTCGCGGCACGCCGCACTTACCTGCCGGACTTTACAACTATCAATCCAGAACTCATTCGTTAGTTCACTTTTGGGACAGCCAAGTTTGGCAGGGGTTGCAAGCAGCTAGTTTTTGGTCGCCCGTACTAGAAAATACCCAATTGGCGATCGCAATTACCACTGTTTTTTTCCGTTCTTCTTGGCGTTACGAAGACCGAGCTTATCGGCGAATTTTTCTCGATACTGGTCATTTATTAGGCAACATAGAGTTAGCTTGTGCGCTCAACGACTACCGACCTCACCTAATTGGAGGATTTGCCGATCAAGCTGTCAATCAATTACTTTATATCGATTCGGAGCAAGAAGGAGCAATTTGTTTAGTTGCTTTAGCCGATTTGCTAGATATCGATCAAAACCTGCCAAAATTCAAAACTGCTTTGCCGGGAACCACCACAATCGACTACCCCAAAATTTCCGAAGGTCAACTATTAAAATATCTGCACAAAGCTACACAGTTAGAGTCGGATACCTCCGGCTCGGATGGCTGGAAAATAGATGAAATCGAAGAGCAACTAGAGGACAAATATAATTTCCCATTTTGTACTAAAGTTTCGACTGTTACTCCCTCGATACCTTGGGGATTTAACATGGAAAATTTAGAAAATACTATTCTCAAACGGCGTTCCACTCGTTCTTATACAGGTGCTTCCTTGAGCTTAGGTGAACTGTTAACTCTGCTCGATTTTACTTACCAACCGCAGCACTATACTGACCAAGGATTAGACGGTGCTCCCGACTATTTTGATTTGAGTTTAATCGAGACTTTTATTGCCGTTTTGGCAGTGAATGGGTTAGAAGAAGGCTGCTACTATTATGCTCCTAAAGCTCAAGAATTGCGGCAAATTAGGTTTAAAAGTTTCCGCCGGGAGTTGCACTATTTGTGCTTAGGACAAGAATTAGGAAGAGATGCGGGGGTTTTGTTATTTCATACGGCGGACTTGAAGAAAGCGGTGGGAAAATATGGCGATCGAGTTTACCGCTATTTGCACATGGATGCGGGTCATTTGGG
This sequence comes from Microcoleus sp. CSU_2_2, assembly GCA_012035135.1. Classification (GTDB taxonomy): domain Bacteria; phylum Cyanobacteriota; class Cyanobacteriia; order Cyanobacteriales; family Microcoleaceae; genus Microcoleus. The sequence goes on along the minus strand of JAAUPI010000153.1, from coordinate 5,429 downwards.
TCAGCGGCTGAATTTAGCAGCTATTCAACTGCGTTTGGGTGTGAGTGGCATCGCAGGCTTTTTTGACGATCGCGTGAATGAAGTTCTCGGTATTCCTGCTGATGAAGCTGTGCTTTATATTACTACTTTGGGTAGACCTCGATCGTGAACAGTTGACAGTTGTAGGGTGCGTCGCTACCAACCATCCCAAACAAAAATCGACAATCAATGAGCGACGCACCTGACAGTTGATAGTTGGCAGTTGACAGTTGACCGTTGACAGTAGTAACAAGTAACTAATTACAATTACCAATTACCAACTACCAAGCGTACCTTATTTGACAGAGAAGTGCTATAACTCGATTTATCGTCAATTTTCCCTCTCTTCTCGATCCGCTATTTTGAATCGCAAATCAATATCTTCGAGATCGAAACCGATGTAAGACAAGAGTGCATAGATGAATACTATCACCCCTACCATTTCCAAAATTTCCTCAACACAAACCATCAAACCATAGATCAAGTTTCGCTGACCTACTGCATCTGCATAATAGCCACAAATCATTTCCATCCCAAGTGCTCCGCCGACATATATACTGCCTGCCAATACAAAAAGCTCTCGAGTTTTTCGGGGTAGATGCAGGAGAAACTTGAAATACGCTAGCGCAGTCAGCAAAACAAAAATCGCGCCCGGAATTACCCAAATGAAGTAAAACAATCCCCCTAAATTCAGTGCCTTTCGCAAGTCGTCAATAATTAATATTTCGTGAAGGCTCAAGATTTCATCTAATGAAAAAAATACAAAGATGAACCCCAGCACTTTCCAGTGCCGAAAATATCGATCGCCCTGCTTTTTCTTAGCAGCAGCAATAATACCTAGCAAAATCGCACAAAACAGTAAAGTAAATGAAGAATACCACGAGGGATAATTTATTTCTCTGTCTAGATTAAACAAACTAATCCACCGTTGGCGATAATTAAAACCGTATCGCAGAACTTGTACGGTGACACCGGCAACAGCAAAGAAGAGCACCCAAATGCTGAGAGACAAGGCAACTCGCCTTGGAGAAACAGGTATAAGAAATTTCATCAACTTTTTGGTAAAGTAGACAAAGCAAAATAAAACTATAAAGTAAAAAGTCAAAAATGGGAAGAGCGACAAAATCAGCTACCTCAGATTTCGAGTCAAAAACAACCACCGATCGTTGACTATGCGCGTTCATATTCAAACTTTTACTGTCCGCAAACGGTTTGCCCTTACTATCAGCCGCGGCACAACAGCCCAAACTACTAATTTATGGGTAAAACTAGAACACGAAGGTATTGAAGGTTGGGGAGAAGCTTCGCCTTTTTCCATAGGTTCTAGCCCCCAAACTACGGAAACTCTGTTAGCAGCATTGCTGGAAGTTGCACCGCTACTCGAAAAATTCACTCCGTGCGATCGACAGCAAATCGAACAAGTATTAACAAGTGTAAAGTTACCCTCAGCAGCCGCGCGGGAATCGACATAGCGCTGCACGACTGGCTAGGCAAAAAGCGGGAATCCCGCTGTGGAAAATGTGGGGATTAGATCGATCGCGCATTGTCCCCACCTCCGTCACAATTGGTATTAATTCGCCATCTGGTGCGAGGGAAAGAGTGCGCGACTGGTTTGACACAAATCCGACAAATCAAATTAATCCAAAATATCGCGCAATAAAAGTCAAATTAGGAAATTCCGCAGGAATAGCAGCCGACAAAGCAATGTTAATCGCAGTGAGGGAAGAAGTAAAAACTCACCATCAAATCAGTGTAGATGCTAATGGTGGCTGGGGTTTAACCGATGCGGTAGAAATGTGTAATTGGCTAAAAGATTATGAGATTAAATATGTCGAACAGCCACTTTCAACCATCGCACCACTTGATGAATATGCCCAACTATATTATCAATCACCTCTGCCTATATTCGCGGATGAAAGCTGTTTCAACAGTCAGGATATACCTCGACTAGCTGGCCGCGTACACGGCATCAACATCAAAATGATGAAATCAGGGGGAATAACCGAAGCAATGCGGATGATTCACGCAGCAAGAGCTTGTGGTTTGCAAGTAATGTTCGGTTGCTATTCCGACAGTGTGCTGGCAAATACAGCAGCAGCACAACTTTCACCGCTAGCTGACTATTTGGATTTGGACAGTCACTTAAATTTACTAGACGATCCTTTCACAGGTGCGATCGTCCAAAATGGGTGTTTGCTGCCAAACGAGCGATCGGGATTGGGAGTTGAACGAATTGACATTGTAGAATAGAAGTATCGTTAAACAGTTGACAGTTGACAGTTGACAGTTGACAGTTGTAGGGTGCGTCGCCACCAACCATCACAAATAAAAATCGACCATCGATGAGCGACGCACCTTACTTACAGTTGACAGTTGAGAGATGAAGCACGAGGTTTTTAGGATGGGAATTTACACCACACCTAAAAAAAATATTCCGCCCTAAAAGTAGGAGTTTTAAAGCCATGAATTTTGATAAAAACACATCTGGAGATATTATGCTGCCAGTAGTAGAATCAATAGGACAGGGAATCGATCGAGAAGCCAAGCTTTTCTTTGAAAAACACAAGCCGCCGACAGATTTAATTTTTGATGATGGTGCAGAAATGGAAAGCAATCGCCACCGCATAGCAATGACCGTTTTAATCCGTTCCTTAGAACAAGGTTTTGCTCACCGTAATGATTTCTTTGTCGGTGGCAATATGTTTATTTATTACAGCGTTAAACAGGTGCGGAATCAGGATTTCCGAGGCCCGGATTTTTTCGCTGTGTTGGGTGTTGACGGCACTACTTCCCGACAAGGCTGGGTAGTTTGGGATGAAAACGGACGTTACCCGGATGTGATTGTGGAATTGCTTTCGCCATCAACGGCTCATGAGGATAAAGGCAAAAAAAAGGATATTTACGAACAGGTTTTTAAAACGCCTGATTATTTTGTATTCGATCCTTTCGAGCCGAATTCTTTGCAAGGATGGCGTTTAGATGCCAGCCTTCGCTATCAACCGTTAGTCCCGAACGAACGGGGTTGGTTATGGTGTGAAACTTTAGGTTTTTGGTTGGGAACTTGGGAAGGAATTGTCGATCGAGAAACAGCAACTTGGGCGCGTTTTTTCGACGAATCTGGTAATTTAGTTTTGTTACCTGAGGAAGCTGCTCAACAGCAAGCAGAAACGGCTCAACAACAAGTTGAAGCGGCTCAAAAACAAGTGGAAACTGCTCAACAACAAGTGGAAACTGCTCAACAACAAGCAGAAAAGGAACGCCAGCGGGGCGATCGATTAGCTGCCAGATTGCGAGAGTTGGGGGACGATCCGAATACGTTTAACCAATAGTATGCGTAAGGTGCGCAATGCGCACCCTACATATTAATAGTGTAGGTAAGGTACGCATTGCGCACCCTACATATAGGGTTTCTGTGTCTTTAACTGCAATAATTTATGACTATCCCAAATCCTAAATTTCAAATCCTAAATGGTAAAGTTGCTATCTTGCTGCACGAAGGAATTGTCGGCCCTTCTGGTAAAACAGGTTTAGCATTTTTGCGCTACAGCGAAGCACAAATTGTAGCAGTAATAGATAGCCAATGCGCCGGACAATCTTTGCCTGAATTAACTCGCATTCCCCAACAAGTGCCGATCGTTGCTTCTGTCGCCGAAGCACTACAATTTTCGCCAGATATTCTGCTAATTGGTATCGCTCCTTCTGGGGGTATTTTGCCTGCGGAATTGATGGTAGAAATTCATCAAGCTGTAGCAGCAGGTTTGTCAGTTGTCAACGGTTTGCACACGAAACTTGCACCGCTGATTACAGTACCTTTAACAGAGAATCAATGGATTTGGGATGTACGTCAGGAACCGGAGAATGTAGGTGTGATCGCATCTGCTGCATCCGCTCAATTAAGTTGTCGCCGCGTGCTTACAGTCGGCACAGATATGAGCATTGGCAAAATGTCAACTAGCTTAGAACTTCACCGCACCTGCTTGCAGCGAGGTTTGAATTCCAAGTTTTTAGCAACAGGACAAGCGGGTTTAATGATAGGAGGAGAAGGCGTTGCTTTGGATGCCGTGCGAGTTGATTTCGCAGCCGGTGCTGTCGAACAAATGGTAGTAAAATTAGGTTCTGAATGCGATATTCTGCACGTAGAAGGGCAAGGTTCGCTACTGCATCCGGGTTCGACAGCCACTTTGCCACTGCTACGGGGCGCACAGCCAACTCACTTAATTTTAGCTCACAGAGCCGGACAAACTTGCATTCGCAATCACCCGCACGTAGCAATTCCTAGTTTATCAAAAGTAGTTAAATTGTACGAAATAGTGGCTGCGGCGGCGGGTGCTTTTAGAGGGGCAAAAGTCAGTGCGATCGCCCTCAATACTCATCATTTAAATGAAGCACAAGCGCTGTTAGCAATAGCAGGCATTCAAATAGAAACGGGATTGCCTTGTACCGATTCGGTGAGGTTTGGCGCGGATGTTTTGTTAAGGGCGATCGATAGTTGATGTGCTACAATAAATACCAACTAGCAAATGACTACATAAAATTATGATACAAACCCTTCAAGCAAAAACACTGACATTGCACGATGTCAAAACAAAATTTAACTTCCAACTTGTAGAATCAGAGCAATTCTTCCGGGAGTGGATTGACAATTTGCCACACAATAAGGATGTTGAAATCTCTAGCTAAACGAGACAGCAAACAGGAATCACAATAATGAATGATAGTTCTTTTTCGTTGCCGCCAGAATGCGCCATCCGCCCGGCCTCAGCTCAAGACATCAAATCAATTAGAATGTTAGTGTGGAACGCCAAACTCGATCCAACTCAGTTACGCTGGCAGCAATTCTGGGTGATAGAATGCAATGGGGATTTGGTAGCTTGCGGGCAGTTGCGGAACTTTGCGAGTGCGCAAGAATTGGGCAGTTTGGTGGTGGCGAAAGATTGGCGCGATCGAGGTTTGGGTAGTTACCTCGCAAAACATTTAATTGCACAGGCTACTGAACCGCTATACTTGGAATGTTTGGGTAAGCGACTCGCATCATTTTATACTCGCTTTGGATTTGTAGAAGTTCCAGTACAAGAATTGCCACAGTCGGTTAAACTCAAGTTCGGCTTATCTCAATTGGGTAAAACTTTATTCAGAATTCCTATAACAGTTATGCAGTATCAGGCAAATTTTATACAGTGAGATAAAGGATATCAGTATAGTCTTTATCAGGTAGGTAAGGTGCGTCGCCATCTAGAATGTCAAAGTTGCTTCCCATATCTGGCAGCGACGCGCCCTACGCATTATACCAAATCCGGGTTACTTACCCCTTTTATAATCTCGTAAATGTAGTAAATGTAGGGTGCGTCGCTACGAATAACTCTCGTTGCTATTGGGAGATCTCATAGCGACGCACCATACCAATTATAACG
>JAAUPI010000152.1 GCA_012035135.1 Microcoleus sp. CSU_2_2 | reverse complement strand
GAGCTTTAAGAACGGGATGACCCACCGCCCTATCTTTGATGACGATAGCTGCATTATGGTCGCGGTCAAGACTGCACCGGCAATTAGGGCAGTGATGCCATCTTTCATGCAGCTTTTTAGGTACTTTTTTACCGCAACCAGAGCAATCTTGTGAAGTGTTATAGGCACTGACTGGAACCACCAACAAACCAGCATTTACGGCTTTATTTGTGAGGATTGACAGAAAGCTTGACCACCCAGCATCCAACACAGATTTAGCTAATTTTGTGCGAGCAAGTCCCAAAACATTCAAATCTTCAACTGCAATAACATCATATTTCTTTAAGAGGGTGTTAGCAGTCTTAAAATGAAAGTTTTTGCGCTTGTCCGCTACTTTTTTATGACATTTTCCTAGCTGTTTAACTGCTTTTTGCCTGCGGTTACTGCCTTGTTTGCGGCGCGAGACTCGCTTTTGAATAGTTCGTAGGCGTTTTTGAGCTTTGCGGTAATGTTGAGGAATTGCTACAGTCTCGCCTTCTGATGTTGTTAAAAAATCCTTCAACCCCATATCAATGCCAGTAATCTTTTGAGGATTGAAATCTGGCTTGATTTCAGGTACTGTTGGATCTTCCAAGCTGAGAGTTACATAGTAACCATCAGCTTTTTTGGTGAGAGAGACGGTTTTTATTTTAAATCCATCAGGTATCGAACGGTGTAAAACAACTTTAACATTTCCGAGCCTCGGCAAGTTGATTAAGTTATTTTGTAAACAGCCGTCTTTAACTTGAGGATAAGTGAAGGTGCGGTAACGACTACGTGGTTTAAATCTAGGTCTACCGCTACGCTTTCCGTTACTATCACCTTTTAGGAAACGATCGAAAGTTACCTTGACTCGCTTCACAACATCTTGGAGAACTTGAGAGTAAACTCCGGCATACCAAGGATGAGTTTTTTTGAGGTGAGGTAACGTCTTTTTTTGGCTGTAATAGTCGGGATTGTCCCGCAGTTCAGGTAAGTAGCAAACTAGCGGACACGCATTGATGGGAGAACGGTTTTGCTCGTACCAATTGAATCGATCGGCCAACAAATAGTTGTACTGTGCGCACAGCATTGACAGCCATCTGTCAATCTCAACGGCTTGTAACTTTGTTGGACGTAATCGATACTGGTAAGAAGTTCTCATTCAGTGGTAGTCACTACGCATCAATTAGTGATAATGTACCAGGATACTGTATTTAGTGTCAAGCGGATGAGTGAAGATTTTATTCATAAAGCCAGAGGGGTTTCCAGTCTCAAGTGTCCGGAAAGTTTTGAGGTATAGGATTCTGCGGTTTCGACGAATTTGATTCCGTACTGTTCGCACAGTTGAGCAATTCGATCTTTTAACCGACCCGTGGGAATCTGAACAAATTTTTGATTCGTCTTTGTACCCAGATTTAGTGAAATGAAAACGTTACCGATCGCAATTCCAAAAGAAAAAATAGAGCAATTTTGCCAGTGTCATTATATCCGCAAACTTTCTCTCTTTGGTTCGGTGTTGCGAGATGATTTTACACCAGAGATTGATGTTGATTTTTTAGTGGAGTTTGATCCAGGAAAAACTCCAGGTTTATTTAACAGGACTTACGCGCCAAGACCAAAGAAACTGGGTTTTTTACGAAAATCCTTCGCTGTTAGAATTTCAGCCCAATGTCAGACGAGACATCCTGCGATTCCTTAGAGGTTTCCATAGCCATCAGGATTGATGCCAAATTTTTGTCAGTTCTACTGTGATTTATGATACCGATCGCCCAAGTTCCGCGCATCGCCACAAATGTAGAATTTTTCAGATTGAATTTTCCTATCTCCCCCTATCTTCCTCTCTCTTCCTCTCTCTCCCTCTCCCTCCCCCTATCCTCCTCTTTTTCCATGAACTTTGGTAGTTTTGAGCGACGAGCAATAGCACGATCGCAGCGTGTTTTGATACCATGCGATCGAGCCCAAGAATCAGGGAATGCACTGGAGGTGCGTAAATGGAGCTTTTTGGAGAACAAAAACGGTGCTTGGATTGCTTAGTCACGTCGATCGACCAATTGGGAGGTCGAGTCGAAATTGCCAAGTTAGAACAAATAGCCGAGCTAATCATTCAAACGATGAGGGGGCCTTGGCGCTATTTTCACACGTCGGAACACATTTTTGAGGTGGGGGGGTCAGTCGATCCGATCGAGGTGTTGGCGGCCCTATTTCATGACCTGGTGTACGTGCAAGTCGATCAAGGTGTCGGTTTTAATATTAGCAGCGCCATTTGTCCTTTTGTCAAAGAGGTGCGATCGCAATTAGTGATTAAAGATGAAACCGAAATCGCCAACGATGCTATGTATCAGCTTGTAGCGACAGTATTTGGGTTTATGCCCGGTCAAACTCTTTCTCCCTTTGCCGGCCAAAACGAATTTTTGAGCGCCGTGATTGCGGGTAAATGTTTGGAACCTTTCTTACCAGCTAGTACCATTGCTCAGATAGCAACTTGCATCGAAGCTACTATTCCTTTTCGTGGGGTTTCGGCCAGCGGTTTGAGTGCGATCGAACTTTTGCACCAGCGTTTGGTAAGTGCGAATCGCGATTTTAATTTGGGATGGACTGATGCCGAAACCAGAGAAATTGTCAAGCGCTCGGTCAGGTTAGCAAATAGAGATGTCGAAAATTTTGCCTCTCCCAATTCCTCTAATTTCTTAGACAATACCTGGAACTTGATGCCAGAAACCAACCACGAATTGAGCAATGTCAATTCTTATACTGTTGGCGGATATCGCAAATCTCTGCAAAAGATGGAAGGATTTCTAAACTTCCTCAAACCGGAACTGGTTTTCCAGCAGTTTATGCAAGAGCCGGACGATGCAACCTACACTAACATGATTGCCCGAACCCGCCACAATATTGCAGTAGCCAAACTTTATTTAGGCGTAAAGCTGATTACGATCGCCATTTTAGAAGCTCTTTCCTATCGCTTAGGGCGAGATATTCCGCTTTCAACTATGATGGGAGAATTGCGCGTACCAGGATTTAAAACCTCTGTTTTGGAAGATTACTTACCAGAAAAACCAATCGCCTACCCTCTCGACAGTCAGTTGCAAAGAGAAGTTTTAGAGCTGTTAGAAATAGGACGCAATCAAGAATCGCCCTATGATATTAAAAACTCCCCGGTTTCTACGTTTATTATCAAATCTATCGGCTTTTCTGAAACAGAAAAATTTTTGAAAAAAGCTAAAGAGTTTTTGCCGGTGATATTTCGTCGGAAGAGTTTCTCTCCGACTGCGATCCCTATGTTGTGGAGACTATCTCTTCAGGAGTTATGAAACTTTTTGACAGTAGAAAGACAGCTTTAGGGAAAGTTAAATTAGTTCACCACACACTTTCTTAGATCGATTCCAACTCGATCAACCACGATTAAACCAGTTTAATCGTGGTGATTTACTCTGTTACTCTTTTCTCTCAATAATTAAGGTCATATGAGTAACCAATGCACCTATCGCTCCTACTGCTGCGATGACTGGAAACAATGCCGCACCGATGACTCCCCCAACTACTCCCACCGTTAGAGGAACTTCAATCAATATTCTGCCATCTTCATTTTTGAGAATGATGCGACGGATATTGCTTTCATGAATCAGTTCCTTAACCTTAGCAACCAAATCGTCGCCGTTAATCTTCAACTCCTCAACACTGATTTTGTCCTGAGTATAAACAGGGGTTTTTTCCGAAGCAGCTTCAACTTCAACTCCGCTCACTTTGTCGGCCGAAACTTTTGCACCTACAGGTATTGATTCGAGTTCTCTTTCGCCGACTTTTTCTTGTATACGTTCTGTGGGTGTGTCCATTTTGTTGCTTTTCCCTTAACGTTAAGTGTTTTTGTTATATTAACCCTAACTAATCTAACACATATTTTTGAGCTAATACCTCATTCTTTTGAGTTAGAGGTCTTCTCTACCTTTAGGAATAAATATTAATGGGGAATGGGGAATGGGGAATGGGCATTGAGCATTGGGCATTGGTAACAATTCAATCTAAAATCCAAAATCTCAAATCTCAAATCGAGACTCCCTGTGCCACTTGCTTAACTGTCCACCTGAGAGCGTGGATTTGCCGATCGCACTAAAACAGGTTCGCTCGATACAGGGAAAGGATTCGAGGTACATTCATACTCCTCCACATAAAGACTCAGAGAATGTGCAAGTCGATCTAGCGATATTGTACTGAAAGCGCGATCGTCCGGGTGTGTATAGAGTTTGTACATAAAGTTCGGTCAACCGCACATGGAAATCGTCGCTTACTTCCCTCAAAGTGCCTTTAAGTTAACTTCCGTCAGATCGAATAGCCCAACTTCGCCTCCGAAGACTCCCGGCACCAACATCTTAGAGTTCTTAATGAGAATTGCCTAAATCAAGGGGGAAGGAGAAGTCATAATGATTGAAAGTTTATCACAACAAAACCCACTTCCTCAAGTTGAAGTTCAAGTTGGGGACAAACAAGGTAAAATAAAACAATTTCTTTCTGCTTCCCCCGGACGATCGGTGTCTGATTTACGAACAACAGATTTTGAATATCAAGTCGGCGGCAGCTTGCCCGCAAATGCTCCCACTTACGTTATCAGAGCGGCAGATCACGAACTTTATGAGTCGTTAAAATCCGGCGAATTTTGCTACCTTCTCACCTCCCGACAAATGGGAAAATCCAGTTTGCGGGTGCAAGCAGCCCGTCGCTTGCAAGCCGAAGGTACGGCTTGCGCTACTGTTGACATTACAGGCATTGGTACTGCCGAAATGACTCCCGTGCAGTGGTATGCTGGTTTCGCGGGAATACTCGCCAACAGCTTTAAAATTAAGCTAAATTTTAGGAATTGGTGGCGCGATCGAGAACATTTGCCACCAGTTTTAAGATTAAATGAATTTATCGAACAAATACTGCTGCCTTCCACTGATAAAAACATCGTTATTTTGATCGATGAAATTGACAGCGTTCTTTCCCTAAACTTTGCCAGCGACGACTTTTTTGCCATGCTGCGTGGCTGCTACAACAAACGCGCTGAAAACCCCGAATACAACCGTCTCACCTTTGCGCTATTTGGAGTAACTACTCCGACAGATTTAATTACTGATAAAACTAGAACTCCGTTCAATATAGGTCGCGCCATTGAACTCAAAGGATTCGATTTTGCCGAAGCAATGCCTTTAGCCAAAGGATTAGAAGGAAAAGTCGAAAATCCCGAAGAAGTTCTCCAAGAAATATTGACATGGACGGGAGGACAGCCATTTCTAACTCAAAAGCTTTGTCAATTAGCAGCCGAGAAATTAGAAACAAAAAAATGTACTGAGGAAGCAGCAAGCAGCAACAGCGATCGACTTGCCAACTGTAAATTATTCATTGCTGAGTTAGTGCAGTCACATACAGTCGAAAACTGGGAATTTCAAGACGAACCGGAACACCTCAAAACAATTCGCGATCGCCTCCTGAGAAATCCCCGTCGCACCAGCCGTTTGCTAGGAATTTACCAAGAAATTTTGTCGGAGATGAATTCTCCTTCCCAACCAGATCGAGAGTCTGGGGAGTTAGCTAGTTTTGCTGAAGACAGTTGCGAAAAAATGGAATTATTACTTTCAGGTTTAATCGTCAAAAACGCAGGAAAACTGAGAGTTTATAACCCGATTTACGCATCAGTTTTTAATCAAGATTGGATACAGAAAGAATTAGCAAAACAGAGACCTTACTCAGAGTCGATCGCAGCTTGGGAAGCATCAAACAATACCGACACTTCTCGCTTGCTGCAAGGCAGAGCTTTAGCAGAAGCACTAACTTGGGCCACAGACAAAAGTTTGAGCGATCGAGATTATCAATTCTTGTCAGCCAGCCAAGAGTTAGAAAACCTGGAAATTCAAAGAGCTTTAGAAGTAGAAAAACAAGCTTCACAAATATTAGTCGAAGCAAACTTAGTATTAACTCAAGCTCAGCAGAAAGCAAAGCAAACGGTGCAATTGAGCTTGTTGGGACTCGCTACAATTTCCGCAATCTCTGTCGGCGTGGTAGTCAACGCACAGCGAGTTGCCATGCGCATCGAAACTCAAAAAAAACAAGCCATAATTGCTCAAATTAAAGCCTTCAACTCCACAGCCGACATCTCCCTTACCTACGACGAATTAGGAGCTTTAATCGCAGCAGTAAATGCGGGAAAAGAATTACGAGAAATAGAAGTTACTCCAGCGCTAAAAGAACAGACACTAAATAGATTGCACCACACGCTCAATGCAGTACGAGAACGCAATCGTTTTGCGAACGGACACATAGCTAGTTTCAGCCCGGATGGCAAGTTAATTGTTAGTGCTGGTAACAACTATCTTGTTAAAATTTTTCAGCCAAACGGCAAACTAATTTTAAATTTACCAGGACATAGCCATTCAATTACTGAGGTTGTCTTCAGTCCAGACAGTCAGTTAATTGCTGCCACAAGTTTTGACAAAACAGTCATAATTTGGCGACGCGACGGAACTTTGCAGCAAATTTTGAAAGGACACCGAGATTTAGTTTGGAGTGCCAGTTTTAGCCCTAACTCAAAACAAATTGCTACTGCCAGTTCTGACAAAACTATTAAGATTTGGAGCTTAAAAGGAGTGCTGTTGCAAACTTTAAAAGGGCATACAAGACCAGTGACATCAGTCAGGTTTAGTCCCGACGGCAAGATGTTGGCTTCCACCAGTCAGGATAGAACTGTCAAACTTTGGAAACGCAACGGGGACAGACAGTTTGGACTTTATAAAACTCTTTCAGGACACAAAGACGAAGTGTGGGGTTGCAATTTCTCACCAAACGGCAAAACGATCGCCTCAGCGAGTCACGACTGGAAGGTGAAACTTTGGAACACTGACGGCAAATTGCTCAATACTATAGCCGATTCTACAGCAGGTATGGGCAGCGTTAGTTGGAGCAGCGACAATCGCACGATCGCAGGGGGCAGCATGGACGGAAAGGTCAGAGTTTGGCGGGCAGATGGCACTTTGCTACAAACTTTTAAGGGACATCAAGCCGATGTGTGGAGTGTCAGTTTTAGTCCCGATCGTACAACTTTAGCATCAGCAGGAAAAGACTTGTCGGTAAAACTTTGGAGTCTCGATCCTGCTAAAATAGAAGCTGGCGAACTTGACAAATTGCTCGCACTCGGCTGTCGCTGGCTGGGAGACTACTTGCAAAACAATCCCAATGTTGAAAGTTCACGGCATTTGTGCGAGAAAACACACAATTGACATTTCTTGACAATTCCGAGTTCTGGGTTTTGGCTGAATTTTTAGAGTCTGGAACGCAACTGTCATAATTCAATCGACTCGTAGGGGGCCCCGGATGAATTTCTTCAACTACGATCGAGGATTTTGGGAACTGACGCACCTTACTATATACGGCAGTTGCGTAAGTCCTGTCTTAAATACCCGATCGGCAAAAATTTGTCGCTAGTTTTGTCCGATCGTCATATAATTATAGGTACTACACTCTAGTAATAAAAACTCCAGCAGCTAACCGCAACTGCCAATTATCAAAGGAGGAAGAGCGATGAAACTGACGAGTAAAATGCCATGAAATCGCCGCTAGGTTTGCGATCGACCCTACAAGAATTAACCCTGTATGACTTTGTTTTAGAGTCAGAATGTCCGGGGGACGAAGCTGCTAACATTTTTCAAGCAAATCCTTTACTTCCCGGCATCATCATTACCGATCGAGGAAAATTTACAGGCATGATTTCGCGACGGCGTTTTTTTGAACACATGAGCCGTCCTTACAGCTTGGAACTGTTTTCTCAACAACCTTTGTTGGTGCTTTATCGCTTTACTAAAACTGATATCTTAGTTCTCGATCGCACCACCTCAATTATGGTGGCAGTGCGACAGTCTTTGGGGCGATCGCCCGAACTAATCCACGAACCAATTGTAGTGCAGGTAGAGCCAGAAACTTACCAACTTTTAGACATACACCAACTACTGCTTTCTCAGTTACAAATTCATGAGTTAGCAACAGTGGCGATGCGAGAATCGCAAGCGCAGTTGAGGCATCAAGCCCAACAACTCGAACAAGCTTTGATCGAACTTCAGCGCACTCAAACCCAACTAATTCAAACCGAAAAAATGTCTTCTTTGGGGCAGTTGGTGGCAGGAGTAGCTCACGAAATCAATAATCCGATCGGCTTTATATACAGCAATTTGTTTCACGCTAAAGAGTACAGCCAAGCTTTAATCGAGATGCTCGAACTCTATCAACAGCACTGTCCCGAATCCATAGCAGCAATTGAAGGGGCATCAGAAAAAATAGAACTCGATTATTTGGTTGAAGACTTACCAAAAGTGTTAAATTCCATGCAGCAAGGTGCAGAACGCATCCGCGACATCGTTTTGTCACTGCGGAATTTTTGTAGGTTGGACGAAGCTCAAATGAAGCAAGTCAACATTCACGACGGTATCAACAACACTATTATGCTGTTGCAAAGCCAGCTTAAAGGGAAACCCGGATATGAGGCGATCGCTATTCACAAAGAATACGGCGAATTACCGTTGGTACAGTGCTATCCCGGACAGCTAAATCAAGTATTTATGAATATTTTAGTTAATGCTATTTACGCTCTTCATGAGGGCAATAAAAGTAAAAATACAAACACCAACGACCCGAAAAATCCCGAAGCTGCCATCCCTAACAATCACTCGACAGATTCCCAATCTTCAATCGATAACTCTGGCTCTTTGACACCAGCGATTCGGATTTGCACGAAGTTAACCGACGCAAACAAAGTGGTAATTAGGATTTTTGACAACGGGCCTGGTATGACTGAAGATGTTCGGAATCGGCTGTTTGACCCTTTCTTTACTACTAAGCCGGTCGGTCAAGGAACGGGTTTGGGATTGTCGATTAGCTATGAAATTGTTGTCAACCAACACGGCGGCGAATTGAAGTGCTTTTCGGAACCAGAAAAGGGCTGCGAATTTGCGATCGAGATTCCAATTCAGCAGTCTCATCTAGCACAGATTTTACCTCGCTTTGCGTAACTCTATTGGAGCTAAAAAATGGCGTTTCTAAGCACAGTAATTCGATCGCTATTTTTACCATTTAACTATTACAATTCTCTCCTTCCTTCCAAAGCACGAGCCAATGTTACTTCATCTGCATATTCCAAATCTCCCCCCATCGGCAAGCCAAAAGCTATTCGCGTCACTCGCGTAAAAGGTTTCAATAACTGACCGACATAAAGCGTAGTAGTTTCACCTTCTACGCTCGGACTAATAGCAATAATTACTTCTTCAATCTGTTGCTGACTCACGCGCCGCACTAGCGGTTGAATGTTCAATTGTTCCGGGCCAATTCCATCCATCGGCGAGATAACGCCGCCGATAACATGATATTTACCGCCATATTCCCGCGTCTTTTCCAAAGCAATTACATCGCGGGATTCTGACACTACGCAAATGGTAGAACTATCGCGATTGGGATTGCGGCAAATTTCGCAAACAGGTTCGGCAGATAAGTGAAAGCATACCTGACAAAAACCTACTTGCTTTTTGGCGTCAATCAACGATTGAGCTAAGGCTTGCACTTCTTCGTCCGATCGCTTCAAAATATGTAAAGCTAAACGCTGGGCAGTTTTCGGCCCAACTCCGGGCAAGCGCTGCAATTGTTCGATTAAACGGGCTAAGGGTCGAGTGTACATTAAAATCGGCGGTAATTGGTAATTGGTAATTGCTATCGCAGGATTTTTAATTACTGAAAGTAGCGTTTATTTAGCTAAAATTAGCAAGGTAAAGCCAATTTGGTCTCCGTTAGGGCGGTGAGTATTTCAACCTCCACTCATCTTAGCTTTATAGCCCAACTTTGTCAGAATTTCGACCAGCTTTTGCTTGTGTTCGCCTTGAATTTCGATTTCGTTATCTTTGACAGTGCCACCTGTACCGCACTGGGCTTTAAGCTGCTTTACCAAAGCGGTTAAAGTTTCAGGTTTTTCCTGAAAGCCGCTGATGATAGTCACAGTTTTGCCACCGCGTCCTTTTCGGGATGCTTGCACTTTCAAATTTTGTTGGTTTGGGGGGACTTCGGGCACTCCTCTTTCTAGTGCGGCCGAATTGTCAATATTGCCGAACTCCGAGTAAACAATTCGTTTACCATCGGTCATTTTGTTGTCAGAATCTTTGCGTTTCGATGCTGCCATATGATAAAGTTATTAAATTTTGTTTACTGGTATTTCTAGTTTGAGCGGGCTGGGAGTTTGAGAGTAAAGTTACGATCGCACATTTAGCGCCTTGATTTCGGTGACACACAACTTGGGCAAACGACGGAATCAAACATTTAAGGTCGATTTAAATATACCAAATTGTAGGATTTATTGTCAAATAAAAAAGAGGAAATAAAAGCACACCTGCTATTTCATATTTGGGTGGACGAAATTGAGTAGCTGCGACACCTTGATGCCCTGTCAGCAAGATTAACCGAGTGCGGCAATAAAGCACCTAAGTTTTAATTCTGTCTACCTGCTAAGTAAGTATTTTTACTAATTTCAACTATACCTGAAAGCAGAGAAATTACTGCGATATGATGTATCCAGCGACTGAGGTTCCAGCCGATGGTTTATCGCACAATAAATAACGAAGGTGAACACAGATAAAGAAGGTTAATTATAATATTCGGCAAGTAGGATTGTGGAATTTTTCTGTTAGATCCGCGACTTCTTTAAGAAGTCGCGGATCTGGCTGTTCGGTTTTTTGAGATTCTGCGACTGAGTAGAAGATTAGTTTCGGCTCGGAGATGGTATAATTATCAGTTAACCCCCACCTGTTCCGAGGTGGGGGATTGCGCCTCAAAAGAGGTTCAAAATCCCGATCGACCATTAACATCACATCCATATTGAAATTGCGATCGACCTATTTATTAGTCTCTCACGGCAGTCGCGACCCCCGACCCCAAATAGCCTTGAACAACTTAGCTCAACTGCTATCTCAAAATTTACCAATTTTGAGCAATTCTGCCGTTTCCGCTGTTCCCGTAGTCGGAACCGCTACCTTAGAGTTGGGGCCCACTTCACTGCACGAGCAAATTTGCCATTTTGGCGAACATACTCTCTCCCTCGGATTGACAGAAGTACAAATCTTGCCCGTATTTTTATTGCCGGGAGTTCACGTCGCCGAAGACATACCCGCACAGGTAGAAATTGCAAGGCAAACTGTTTCTTCCAAGCTGGAAATTAACTTGCAGCCGCATTTAGGAACCCAAGCAGCAGGCTTAACAAAATTGGTGAAAACTCAAATGCAAGAGGTGGCTTTTCTCCCCAATTTGCGCTCGCCCAAATGGATTTTACTATCTCACGGCAGCCGCCGCCCGTCCGGCAACTCGACAGTTGAAGAAATAGCTAGCAAAATCGGCGCAAAAACAGCTTATTGGTCTGTAAAGCCGAGTTTGGAAGAGCGAATTGACAGTTTAGTTCGTGATGGACAGCAGCAAATTGGAATTGTGCCATACTTCTTATTTAATGGAGGAATTACAGATGCGATCGCCCAAAAAGTCGCACAGTTAAAGCAGCAATTTGCCACCGCAGAACTTCATCTGGCAAATCCTCTAGGCGCAACTGTAGAATTAGCAGACTTAATTGGAGAGTTAATTCAAAAATGAACCGCAAAAACAGACAATAGGCAAATTTAAACAGTTGACAGTTGACAACCCCCCTCACCCCACCCCCTACTCCCCAAGGGGGGAAGACAGTTGACAGTCAGGTTTTGAGGATGGGGATTTACACCCTACTCTAAAAACATGACGCCTTGAGGTGGGGGTTTTAAATCCCTGAATTTTGATCGCAAGCAACAAAAGAGGTAAAAATGTCGATCGGTAAAGTCTACTTGGTAGGTGCAGGGCCTGGAGATCCGGGTTTGATGACAATCAAAGGAAAAACTATTTTAGAATGTGCAGATGTTGTAATTTACGATGCTTTAGTTAGCCCTCAAATTTTGGAATCAATCAATCCACAAGCCGAACGAATTAATGCCGGAAAACGCAAAGGTCATCATTCGTTGATGCAAGACGAAACAACTCAGCTATTAATTGAAAAAGCTCAAGACAATGCGATAGTTGTTCGTCTCAAAGGTGGCGATCCATTTATTTTCGGCCGCGGTGGCGAAGAAATGGCAGATTTGGTCAACGCTGGAGTATCAGTAGAAGTCGTGCCGGGGGTAACTTCTGGGATTGCCGCCGCTGCCTATGCGGGAATTCCGTTAACACATCGATCGTACAGTTCTTCTGTCACCTTTGTCACCGGTCACGAAGGAGCCGGAAAATATCGACCAGAGGTAAATTGGCAGGCGATCGCCCGCGGTTCAGAAACCATTGTAATCTACATGGGAATTCACAATTTACCTCACATTATCGGTCAATTGACAGCAGCAGGATTGAGTGCCGAAACACCAGTAGCGTTAGTGCGTTGGGGAACGCGGCCGGAACAAGAAGAATTGATCGGGATGTTGTCTACAATTGTCGAGCAAGTTGAGGCAACTGGATTTGCAGCACCCGCGATCGCCGTAATTGGAAATGTCGTTAATTTGCACGGATTATTATCTGGATGTCGCCCTGTTTATCAAACTGTAGAATAAACAGATTAGTTATGGTAAGGTGCGTCGCTCTGAGAATCCCGTCTATTTACAGCCATTCATAGCGACGCACCATACAGTCTCATAAAGGGGGTGGGTAACCCGGACTTGGTATTACTCGTAAACTGGCTGTCTCCTGCCCTTCTATGTTTTTGCAGGCGATCGTTTGGTAACTTTGCTAGCAGCGTCGGACGATCGGATCAAAGTCTGAACACAAATCATCGGATTTCCCAGTACCTTGTAGGTTTCAGCAGCCATGACACGAGCGGCTGTTTGCGGTGCGATCGCTTTTTCTTGAGCTGCTCGTTGCGCTAGGATATTGCTAGTTTTGGCAACAATCGTGGGTACTGTTTTGACTAGCGGGCGAGTGGCCGGAGATTGACGCAAAATCCGGGTTAATGCAGCCGCACCTTTGACTAATTTCGGCGAAATTTGCTGCATAGAATGTGATGTAATCGGAATAATTCGAGCAGTCAAAGCACCTGTATACGCTTCTGCTTCTGCTGAACTCTCTACATGACTTGCCATTGCTGCGAGTGCTTCTGCTAAGGCTTCCGGCTGCGGTGCAGCTTCGCATTCATCTAACCCTCCAGGAGACCCCCACCAAAACTGTACTCAGTTTGGTGGCGGGAGGAATGGAGGGTTAATTGTGAAACGTCCCTTGAATAATTTTGTACGCCAGCACAAACAATGAAAGGGACAGT
>JAAUPI010000151.1 GCA_012035135.1 Microcoleus sp. CSU_2_2 | reverse complement strand
TGGTATGGCCAATTATCCATCAAGGCAACCTTACGGGAGTTATTTACTTAGAAAATAATTTAACAAAGGGCGCTTTTACCAGCGACAGGCTAGAGATTTTGGAAATTCTGTCTGCACAAGCAGCTATTTCTCTAGAAAATGCCCGTTTTTATGCTATTCTGGAAACGCTAGTATCTCAAAAAACCGAGAAATTGCAAACAGCACTGGCAGAACTCCGTCGCAGTCAATTGCAGCTAATTCAAAGTGAAAAAATATCTAGTTTAGGGCTACTGGTAGGGGGAATTGCCCACGAAATTAATAACCCGATTAACTTTATTTATGGAAACTTACAGCACACCGACGAATACGTCAATAATTTACTAAGTTTACTAAGTTTATACCAAAACTATTATCCGAATCCAGTACAAGAGATAGTAAACAAAATCCAGGAAATAGATTTAGAGTTTTTGATAGATGATTTTAGTAAAATGATTGATTCAATGCGAGTTGGTGCTGCAAGAGTTCGGGATATTGTGCTATCGCTGCGCAACTTTTCTCGACTCGATGAATCAGATATAAAACAAGTCGATATCCACGAAGGTATCGATAGCACCTTGATGATTTTGCAGAAAAGATTAAGTGCTATTCAAGCGATCAAAGAGTACGGAAATTTGCCTTTGGTTAACTGCTATCCGGGAGAAATTAATCAGGTATTTATGAATTTACTGAGCAATGCGATCGATGCTTTGTCTCCTGGAAGAGGAAGTAAAGTTGACTCAGCACAGACTCCGACAATTCGGATTTGCACTGAAGTTGTGGAAGGAAATCAGGTAGCGATTCGGATTATTGATAATGGTGTGGGAATGAGTTCGGAGGTGCTGAGTAAAATATTCGATCCGTTTTTTACGACTAAACCGATAGGTAAAGGAACTGGTTTAGGATTGTCTATTAGTTATCAAATTGTGGTACAACAGCATGGAGGAAAGTTAATTTGCAAGTCGGAACCCGGAGAGGGAAGCGAGTTTATTATGCTGCTTCCGTATTAGACATCTCCAAAAAGGAAGCTTTGAACAGGCATTCTGCCTGTTCCACAATAATTATTGGAGATGTCTATTGATGAATTAGAGCCACCGTGAAAGCAACTGTTCAATTATTTTCACAAAGCCGATCGCAATTTGAATTAACGGCCAACCTACTAAACAAATTAACAATGCCCAGCGAGTTTTAATATCCAAACCTTGGCGAACTGCCACAGTTACAGCTAGCAAACTCCAGACAGCTAACACCCGTTCTATTCCTTCCCCCAACAAAGGAATTAGCGTTAAGAAATTCAGCGCTTGGGGTGCGTAAGCAAAGCCGATCGGAATTAGCAATTCCCCATAACTTACATGACCAGGTTTGAGCCAATCGCCGATTTTAGAGATTGTGAACGTCCAAAAATAATAACCTCCGACCACGGCTAAGCCATCTATCAAAAGTGCTAAAAATAAAACTGGTGCCTCAGTTCGATTGATCAACAAAATGACCGCACTTCCCAGAACGCGGGACACTGCTGCTAAAATTACAATTGTTAAAGCTATCCGCTTAGTTCTGGGAGTATATGGACTGTTTTCGTAAAAATTGCCGTTCAAAGAAAGTGCGTTCCAAAGTGTTGCCCGCAAACCTGCAATTGAATCTTCTCCCTTCACGTTGAACTCCCGCTCTTCAAAATAGTTGACAATTGTGACACAGTAATGTCTAAATTAGAATGTTTGTAGTGCTATCAACTGTCAACTGTCAACTGTTTAATGGCATTCTACCAGATTTGATTAAATGCTAAAATTAATTTTGCGGATACTGGCGTGGCTGCGCGGTGGAAGTTTCAACCTGTTGCTATTCGCAGGTATAATTCTGATTGTTTGGGGTATTCTTTCGCCGATCGGCACTATTATCTGGTGGCTGGGTCAAAGTGCCGAAAGTTTTGGTTTCAAGAAAAATCTGCCGGAAATATTGCCATCTCAGAACGACAATCTAGAAGCGCGATCGAATAAATCTGCTAAGTCTTCGCCACTCAATTGTTATATCATCTTTTTGCCAGGAGTGGGGGATTTTTCGGGGGATGAATTAACACCGGGAGAAGCTTTTTTTCTCAAGAATTTAGTTAAAAGTCACCCGGAGTGCGTAGCGGTTGGTGATATTTTTCCTTATTCAGCTTCTAACAAAAGTTTAGGAGGAGAACGGCTGCTAGCGCCTTTTTGGCGGTTTGCAGAACACGCAAAAACTGGGCCGATTGCGGGGGATATATTCATCAAGATTCGTAATCTGTGGCGGTTTGCAATTTCTCTAGATTATCGCTACGGTCAGGCATACAATCAGGGAATTGCGAATGTAATTATCGAGCGGATGAATGCTAAATCTCCGATTGCTGTTAATCCTCAAAAACCTTTGAAAGTTATTTTAATTGGCACTAGCGGAGGCGCACAAGTTGCTCTGGGTGCTACTCGCTATCTGAAAGAATGGTTGAATGCAGAAATAGCAGTTATTTCCGTTGGCGGTGTATTTTCGGGAGAAAATGGTTTTGCAGAGGCCGATCGAACTTTTCATTTTCGCGGCACTCGCGATTCAATTGAGGATATTGGGGGCATAGTTTTTCCAACTCGCTGGTACTGGTTTGTGACTTCACCGTTCAATCAAGCTCGTTTAAAAGGTCGCTATGCAGAAGTTTTGAGCGGCCCCCACAAGCACGACAGCGATGAGGGATATTTTGGAGAAAATCAGGTAGCGGACGGTCAAAAGTATGTAGATATAACGCTGTCAAAAGTTAATGAATTGCCTATTTGGTCTGAGAAGAAATCATCCGATAACAAACACCTTGCGGAAATTGCACCGGCTCAAAAGCACCGTCAAGATTAACAGTTGTTTCCCCTCCACCCAAAAACAAGTAGCCGTCGGGCTGCAACACCCTGCGTACTCTCGCCAAAATAGACTGCTTTGTTTGAATGTCGAAATATATTAAGACATTTCGCATAAAAATAATGTCCATCTGAGGGATTGAACCAAAAGGTTCGGTCAAATTAATTTTCCGAAATTCGATCGACTTGCGAAAATCTGCTTTAATCTCCCATTCTTTGCCACAATGGTAAAAGTATTTGTGCAAAAAAGTAGGTGGCAAACCGCGAATAATCTCTTGCTTTCCATAGCGTCCCAAACGAGCCCGCTTGAGCATTCCTGTAGAGATGTCGCTAGCAATTAAATTCACTTTCCAGCTAACAAGTTGAGGAAAATACTCGCGCAGTAACATCGCAATACTGTAAGGTTCTTGGCCGCTAGAACAAGCAGCGCACCAAATATTCAAAGTGCGATTGCCCTGCCGCTGCTTTAACAGTTCCGGTATTACGGATGTTTTCAGTATCTCAAAAGGGTTGACATCTCGGAAGAAAAATGTCTCGTTGGTCATCATTGCTTCTACGATTGACTCGTAAAGAGGGTTAAAACGCTTTTGTTTTAACTGTGCAACTAATCCGCTGACGGAACTCGCCCCAGCCTCTTTTGCTAACATACCCAAACGTGACTCAACGAGGTAAGTTTTATCTTCTGACAGCGATACACCAGTGCGATCGTACACCAGTTTACGGATGTAATCAAAGTCTGCAACACTTAAGGGCATGGTAATTGGGAATAGGGAATTGGGCAGTTGGCAGTTGGCAGTTGGCAGTTGGCAGTTGATAGTTGGCAGTTGATAGTTGACAGTTAGCAGGGGGTGGCGACGCACCCGAAGACTAATCACTAATGGTAAGGTGCGTCGCTCATTGATTGTCGATTTTTTGAGGGATTCCAGGTGGCGACGCACCCGAAGACTGACTAATGACTATCCCCAAAGTCAATGACTTTATCAACATCTAAAAACAGCAATAACTGCCCTTTGAGCTTGTATGCCCCTCGAATTAGCGGGCGTACTTTGCTAGTAAAAGTATCAGGAGGAGTTTCAAAATCATCTCGATCGACTTCTAATACATCTCCTATATCATCTACCAACAAACTGGCAGTTTCATCGCCTGTGCGCACTATCACATTTAGTGGCAATTGTTCGATAGGTCTATCGCTCAAATCCAGCCGCCGCCGCAGATCGATTGCCGTGACAATTTGACCCCTCAAATTAATCAATCCACCCACTACTGACGGCGCTAGTGGCACTCGCGTCATCTCCTGATAGCGAATAATTTCTTGAACTTTCTCAACTTCGATGCCAAAAAATATGTTATCGACAAAAAAAGTACACAATTGAGTTGCTTGAAGCATTTTATAATTATCCTCTTTGCTGCATTCAATCTAGATTGCACCCGATGACTTCCCACAATCTCAAACAGTAGTTACGCCAATAATTAATTTTTACACTACTATTTGTGCGCGTATATTTGTGCGCGTAATATCAAGTCCGATCGATCGCTTGCTTGTATTTATTAACGAGTGCGAGCGGGACCCTCGCACTTAAATGATGACTGATTAATCGGACATGATATTACCTGGGATTTGCTAACATCTGCTGCGCCCCGAATAAATTGTTGTAAATTACTGATTCAATATCGAGGATTTCAGTAACTTGACCCTGAATCACAGCACAAAATGAAATACCCTCTTGAGTAGCTGCACCTTTAATGTCGATCGACTGTTCTACAATGTCGAGAATTCGCTCCACTGCCAGACCAACTTGCTGTTCCCCGCCGATCGATACCACAACTAATGGCAGTTTATCATCTGTGAGCTCCGATCGATCGGCAAAACCATTTTTTGATGAATTAGACGAATAACCGTTGCTGCCAAACACAGCCGACAAATAAATCACTGGTATAATTTGGTTGCGGTACTGAACCACATCCTGTCGGCCAACTCGCTCTAAAAGATGGCGGGGAAACTCTTCCAAGCGGGAGACTCGCGATAGGTGAATAGCCATTCGACGGCCATCGGGCCCCTCAAATACGAGCAACTGCTGCGGCGGTTCTGTGGATTCCTGACGGCTGTTATCGTCAGCTAAAATAGCCTTTTCCTGGGCCTCAGTCATGTGCGTTCTTTGAGCAATACCGTACACGTCTAAAATTAAAGCGACTTTGCCGTCGCCCATAATAGTTGCTCCAGCAAAACAAGACAGGGATTTTAATTGTTTGCCAAGGGGTTTTACCACTATTTCTTGAGTATCGTTGATGGCATCCACTACTAATCCAAAAGGCTTGTCGGTAGCTTGAACCACTACAATATTTAGAGCCTCATCTATGTCAATTTCCGGTTGTTTGTCGTTCCCCAAATCTGCTCGATCGAGCTTTAATTCCCGGTTTAAATAAACCAGCGGTAGCAGCCGCCCCCGTAAGCGATATACAGGCGTTCCGTGAAACATTTCAATGTTTTTGATGGCTTCTCCTTCCAAGCGGACTAATTCTAGCAAATTAACTTGGGGAATTGCGTAGCGATCGCCTCCTGTGGTAATAATTAATGTTGGAATAATTGCCAGTGTCAAAGGAATTTTTAACTTAAAAGTCGTGCCTTGACCAACTCGGCTATGCAGATCGATCGTACCGCTAATTTTTTCAATATTCGTCCGCACCACGTCCATCCCAACTCCCCGACCAGAGATATTGGTAACTTTTTCAGCCGTTGAAAAACTGGGCAAAAAAATTAAATTTAGCGCTTCTTTATCGCTCATTTCCGTCGCTCGATCGGCGGAAATCATTCCCTTTTGCACCGCCTTACTTTTAATCCGCTCCGCATCGATGCCACCGCCGTCGTCGGAAACTTCAATGTTTACCTGACCGCTTTCATGATAGGCTCGCAAAAACAGCCTTCCTATCGCAGACTTGCCGTTAGCAACCCGTACCTCCGAAGTTTCGATGCCGTGGTCGAGAGAATTGCGAACTAAATGAGTTAGCGGGTTAGCAATCGCCTCAATTAAAGTTTTATCTAACTCTGTTTCTTCGCCTTCCATTTCCAACTGTACTTGTTTGCCCAAGCTGAATGCAGTATCCCTCACCACGCGCGGAAACTTGTTCCAAATAGTGCGAATTGGCTGCATCCGCGTCTTCATTACCCCTTCTTGCAACTCGGAAGTCACTAGGTTTAATCGACCGGATACTGACTTCAAAGTATCGTCATTTTGGGTGTTGGCTGTTTGTGTATTTGCAAATTCCAAGATCTGGTTGCGGCACAAAACTAGTTCGCCTACCAAATTCATCAATTTATCGAGCAAGCCGACATCAACTCGGATTGCTGTATCTGCAACTTTAAATCTTTCTGGATCGATATCGGCGCTAGCAGGTATCACTTCTGGTGCGCTGTTTTGCCCGTTATTACTGATGCTGGAATTCGCAAGTGGGGGAATTGGAACTTGCGCAATAGGAGTCGGGGGAGGATCGGAAGATAAAGAAGCATCAACATCAAAATAAATTGCTGTCAAGTCCTGTTGTTCCTCTGTTTCCGGCAGCACTTCAGGAGTTTCTTCGGTGAGGTATTCAGGCTCGATCGAACTTGGTTGCAATTCAGATTCAGAACCACCCGATTCTTGCAGTTGTGCCAATCTAGCCAGCAATTCCGATCGATCGACTGGACTTTCTTCTCCTGTTGTTTCCAGGGCTTCCATGTGCTCTCGTACCGCGTCCATCGTCTCCAACAAAGCGCTAGTGATATCGGGAGTCATGGCAATTGTACGATCGCGCAAGCGGCTGAGCAAGTTTTCTCCAGCGTGAGCGATAGCTTCGAGTTTCTCCACCGCTAAAAAGCCACTGTTGCCTTTAATAGTGTGCAGACTGCGATAGATCCGGTTCATCACCTCCGGATCCGAATTACTTTGTTCTAAAGCGACTAAATCCTCTTCAATTTGGTTCAGATATTCATAACCTTCAATCAGGAATTCCTTTAGATCTTCATCGATTTCCATCGAACCTGTTCCTTTTTATCTATCTTAAATTTTCAGAGGGGATGGGGTTGCGGTTCGGGGGAACCCATGCTTATAGTCCTGGATGCAACTGTCACAATCCAATGGACTCGTAGAGTGCCTCAGGCGAAGTTCTCAAACCACTATCGAGGATTTCGACAACTGACGCACCTTACTATATATGACAGTTGCGTGAGATCGTATTCTATGTAGCTTCATAAAAAAATGCTATAAAATACTTACAGACCTTAGCGTGCCTCGGTTAGCATTGCTTTTGCTTTGACGATCGGCGCTAAATAGTTGCACTTTCTACCACATTAGTATACTATACTTATCAAACTTTGCAAAAATTCTTAAACAGTTGACAATTGATAGTTGGCAGTTGCCAGTTGGCAGTTGTTATTAGTTATTAGTTATTAGTTACTTGTAACTTGATATCAATAACTAATAACCAATTCGGAATTCCCAATGCCCAATTACCACGTACCAATTACCATAGACAGAAACTAAGGAACACAAAAATGGGTTTAATTCTAATTACAGACGACGCAGCATTTTCCCGCCGGATGATTCGCAAAGCAGTAGAAGAAGGCGGACATCAAGTCATAGAAGCTGGCAACGGACAAGAAGGCTTAGATATGGCTGCCTCCCATTCGCCCGACTGCATTATGACAGATTTGTTAATGCCAGAAATGGACGGTTTTGGGTTGCTGAAAGCCCTGCGCGAAAAAGGGTCAAAAATTCCAGTCATTGTACTTTCAGCAGATATTCAAGATAGCGCCAAACAAAAGTGCGAAGAATTGGGGGCATTCATGATGCTAAAAAACCTCCCAAAGCTCCCGAAATTCAGGCCGCCATCCAAAAAGCTTTGGGTAGCAAATAGGAGATACCAGAGTGGAGCTAACAGCCGATGAAATAGATGCTTTGAAGGAGCTGATCAATATTGGTGTGGGTAATGCTGCGGGAATGTTGAATGAAATGCTGCAATTTCCGATCCAGTTACAGATTCCTGAGGTCGATCTTTTATCTCCTCTTGAGTTACAAAGCGAACTGAAAAAACGCTTTGGTATAGAACTGTTGTCTGTTGTACAGCTAGGCTTTAACGGCTCATTTTCTGGTAGCGCTCAACTAATGTTTCCAACTGAGAGTGCGGTGAATCTAGTCTCTGTTCTCACTGGTGAAGATAAAGCAAGTCCCGACCTCGATTCCCTCAAGATTAGTACCCTCACTGAAGTAGGAAATATGCTGATTAACGGCGTCATGGGTTCAATTGGCAACGTTTTAGACCAACCTTTGGACTATGAAGTTCCCTACTACTCAGAGCAGGAAATTGAAGAATTGCTGTCAAAAGAGCAGTCTCTGGAATATGGCACTGTGCTTTTAGCACCGGCTCATTTCAGTATTGAGGAGTTGCAAATTCAAGGAGATATTCTCCTATTTTTTGATGTGGGTTCGTTCAATGTGCTGCTGGAAGCGATATCCGCAGTATCATAAGCTCAAGGTGCCTTCAAACATAGTAGTTTAAACATAGTAGTTGGGGTGTAACTTACATCTTGCACCATTCTTAAGAACAGGAAAGATGCCTGTTTCACAAAAATTAAAGTTTTTGTGGACTGGGGCAGAGTGTTCTTTTTGACATCGAATCTCGAATTTATATCATTGTTTATATCATGTCCGATTTACATAATACATAGGCTGGGCGGGTTTTTGAGATTGTCGGTTTTTGGCAAATATTGTTGGCGAACCCGCCCCTATGAGAATAAAGGTCAATCGACTGGACATAATATGACTTGATTCATCATGCGAGATTCGATGTCAAACCCCAGAAAAGAGTATGGCAACAGGTGCAATATCTGAGGTTGAAGTAAGTGAACCCTTCGCTCGACTCAACTCAAATGTTCAGTTTTTTTTATGAAAATCAAAACTCCCAGAAACTCAGCCAAAAACATGGATATCCAGAATGAATCGACAGCCTTAGAATCTGCTGATATTGACCCTGTAGCCAGTGGGGATGTGGCAGAGACAGAAGTTGCAAACATCAGCGACAGCCAGTATCGGCAGCAACTAATTCTCGCTCTAGCAGCAGTTAGAGACGGTGACTTTAGCGTTCGCTTGCCTTCAGATAACGGCTGGGGCGAAATTGCTACAGTCTTCAATGAAATGGTAACAGTCAACGAAAAATTTGCTGACGAAGTAGAGCGAATAGGTCAAGCAGTTTCTGAAGAAGGAAAAGTCCCTAAACTAACAATTAAAGAATTTAAAGGTTCTTGGGTTGGCAGCCTGGATGCTATAAATGCAACGTTAAACAGCTTGGTTGCACCAACAATAGACATGGCAAGGGTTCTTCATGCTGTTGCTAAAGGCGATTTGTCGGAGAAATTCAAATTAGAAGTTGAAGGCAAACCAATCAAAGGATTGTTCCGCCGCATCGGCACTACCCTCAACAAAATGGTAGACCAATTAAATGATTTTGGTGTGGAAGTTACCCGCGTCGCCCGCGAAGTTGGCAGCGAAGGTAAATTGGGTACGCAAGCTCAAGTGGAAGGAGTATCGGGTATTTGGAAAGAACTGACTGAAAGCGTCAACTTGATGGCGGCAAATCTCACCAATCAAGTGCGGAACATCACTAAAGTTGCAACTGCTATTAGTGTTGGTGATTTGAATGAAAAGATTACCGTTGAAGCCGAAGGCGAAATTTTGCAACTGAAAGATACTCTCAATCAAATGGTTGATAGTCTGAATGATTTTGCAAAAGAGGTAACGCGGGTAGCAAAAGAGGTGGGAACTGAGGGCAAATTAGGTGGTCAAGCGCAAGTACACGGCGTGGCTGGCGTCTGGAAAGATTTAACACAAAATGTTAATTTAATGGCGAGCAATCTTACCGACCAAGTGCGGAATATTGCTGAAGTAACGACGGCTGTCGCTAACGGTAATTTGTCGAAAAAAATTACTGTGGAAGCTGAAGGGGAATTTTTGGAGTTGAAGAATACCCTCAATCAAATGATCGATAGACTCAACGAGTTTGCTTCGGAAGTTACCCGCGTCGCTCAAGAAGTTGGGGTGGAAGGTAAATTGGGAGGTCAAGCACAAGTTGAAGGTTTATCTGGTACTTGGTTAAATTTGGCTGGGAATGTCAATATTATGGCGGCCAGACTTACCGAACAGGTCCGGAATATTGCTGAAGTTTCCACGGCTGTTGCTAAGGGCGATTTGTCTAAGAAAATTACTGTGGAAGCTGAAGGGGAAATTCTGGATCTGAAAGATACTTTGAACACAATGGTTGACCAGCTCAATACTTTTGCTGATGAAGTAAATCGCTTGGCTAAAGAGGTAGTAGCAGGGCAATTGGGAGGGCAGGCAATTGTACCGGATATCAGCGGTACTTGGAAAGATTTAACGGATAATGTTAATTTGATGGCGGCTAATTTGACCGAGCAAGTGCAACATATTTCTCAAGTTGCCGTTGCTGTTAGCAGTGCTTCGGAGGAATTGATTAGTGAAAGCCAAAATATGGGGGCTGCTGCTGAAGAAACTTCGGCTCAAGCGGGTACTGTATCTTCGGCGGCGGATTTAGTTAGCAGTAATACTCAGTCGGTAGCTACCGGTATTGAGGAGATGAATATCAGCATTCAGGAAATTGCGAAGAATGCTGCCGAAGCTGCTACGGTTGCTAATTCAGCAGTGAAGATGGCAGAAACTACTAATGAAACTATTACTAAACTCGGCGTCAGCAGCGCCGAAATTGGTAATGTTGTCAAGGTGATTACTTCGATCGCCCAACAGACTAATTTACTGGCTCTCAATGCTACTATTGAAGCGGCGCGGGCTGGGGAAGCGGGCAAAGGCTTTGCGGTGGTGGCGAACGAGGTGAAGGAGTTGGCAAAACAGACGGCTGCTGCGACTGAAGATATCAGCAAGAAAGTAGAAGCTATTCAAGCTGATACTAAGAGTTCCGTGCAGGCGATCGGGCAAATTACTTCCATTATCAACCAAATTAGCGATTTTCAAACTATTATTGCGAGTGCGGTGGAGGAACAAACGGCGACGACTACAGAAATTGCGCGAAATGTCAATCAAGTTGCGATCGGCTCTTCGGAAATTGCCCGCAATATTACCAGCGTTGCTGATGCGGCCGGCAGTACAACTGCTAGTGCCAGTAACACTCAAAATTCGGCGATCGAATTATCAAAAACGGCAGCGGAGTTGCAAGGACTTGTCAGTCAATTCAAATATTAATTTTGCCAGTTGACAGTTGACAGTTGTTATACTAATTCTCAAAACTCATGCAACAGTAGCTGTAGGGTGCGTCGCCATTAGAAATCCTAAAAAAGAGCGACAATCTCGCAGCGACGCACCTTACAAACAGTCTTTGAGGAAACAACTCTCCGTTGCACCTCGTCCAAGACTCATGATTGCTGCAAGACTTTCGAGAATTGGTATTATTCTTGTTTCCAGGCTCTGCCTGAAAATTAAATATTTGAAGAAGTTATTGAGCAGGATACCTAAATGTTAACCGAGACACGGCACCGACTTTATACTCTAGAGGAGTACCGACAGTTAGAAAAAACTGCGGAATTCAGAAATGAATATCGCGATGGAGAAATTGTACCAATGACGGAGGGCACGATTAATCACAACCGGATAACAGGCAATATTTATGCCTTCTTGAAATCTGCTTTGCGGGGCAATAATGCTGAAGCATTTATGAACGATTTGCGGTTGTGGATTCCCCGACATCGGCGGGGAACTTACCCAGATGTAATGGTAATTTCCGGACAACCTGTTTTCAGCGAAGGACGGCAAGATGAAATCCTCAATCCCATACTGATTGTGGAAGTGCTTTCTAAGTCTACAGAAGATTTTGACAGAGAGAACAAGTTTCGGTTTTATCGATCGATTCCTGAGTTTCGCGAGTATATTTTAGTTGACCAATATGAGTTTTTGGTCGAACAGTATGTTAAAAATGAATCGGGACAATGGTTATTTCAGGAGTACGAGGGAGAAACCCCTATAGTTTCCTTCGCTTCTGTGGGAGTACAAATGTCTATGAGCGATATTTATGAAGCTATTGTATTTGAGACAGATCGGACTGAATAACATCAATCGTCCCGCACGCACGGGTAGCTAGAAACCGGGTTTTTCGGGAAAATCCTTCGCCGTAGTCCACAGATTAGGTCAAAAACCCGGTTTCTTTGTCGGGAGTGCAAGTATACTCGCAAGCCGTGCTAGAAGCACGGAGTTTTAGACCCAATTTTATGATAACTCATTGAAAACACCGCCATGAATACTTACTCAAAACCAATTTCATTAATCCTGATCGGAGGCAGTTCGGATTTAGAAAATCAGACGCTGCACGAAACTTTGAAAGCCGACGAATATGTCTTTGCCAAAGCTACCGATTTGTACAATTGCTTAGATATTGCTGAATGCCACCACCCGAAAGTTATACTCTTAGATTTTGAATTAATCGAACATAATTATTTAGGGATCATCCAATTTTTGCAGTTTTTGCAAATACCTGCGATCGTCCTCAGCGACGAACTCCAAAAAAACATGATTCAGTATTTGTCGCTAGCCGGAATATTTGCCACTCTCAAAAAAACTAACAATGAATTAGAATTGCGCCACACGCTGGCAATGGCTACTTATCCCAAGCATTTGGATGCCGGAAATTTCCACGGTACAAGCCGGAATTTCGACTTAGCAAGCATGAAAAGTGGCAAACAAACTAAATTGCAGGAAGTTGTAAACCAAGCCATCGGTATGGCAGTTTCTCAAATGAGCGAAATGATTGCCTGCGAGATAGAATACGAATTGCCTTCTTCTCAAGCGCTGTCGCCTCTAGTTTTGCAAAAAACGCTGCTAGAAACTTTAGGAGAAGAATTGGTAGCTGTGGCACAACTTGATTTTAGTGGCAACTTATCCGGTTCGGCACAGATGTTATTTTCGCGAGAGGCAGCAGATGCGATCGTTCTGAGTCTCAACGGCGGTGGCGATGTCGAAAGCGAGGAATTCAAGCAAGATAAAGCCGACATCATGGGCGAAATTGGCAACTTAGCTATTAGTGGCATTGTCGGCACTTTTAGCAATACATTAAAATACGATCTAGGCTATGTAGTTCCCCACTATACAGAAGGTTCTGCCCAGGAAATTTTCAGCGCTATGAATTTTAGTGTGAGGTCAACAATTATCATGTTTATGTCTCATTTCAAAATTATTGACTTTCACGTTGAAGGCGATTTTATCCTGTTTTTTCAAGCTCGTTTACTTCTCGATCTGTTATTTCGGGTATAATTAATTAAGTTCGCCTGCCTAATTAAACGTAAGATTATAACTATCCACAAGCTTAATGGAGTAATATTCCTTCTTCCTTCCTCATTCCTCATTCCTCATATTATTTCCGGCTGTATCGATCGCGTAAAGGCCGGGGCGAAGCATTCGGACACAAAGCCTGAAATTGATTGCAGAAATTATCGCCCGAATGCTTCTGGCCTACAAATATAAACAACCAATGCTACCGGACACGATATCATTCCTCCTTCCTCCTTCCTCCTTCTTCCTTCTTCCTTCTTCCCCCCTTGGGGGGGTTCTTCTTCCTTCCTCCTTCTTCCCCCCTTGGGGGGG
>JAAUPI010000006.1 GCA_012035135.1 Microcoleus sp. CSU_2_2 | reverse complement strand
GCCAACTCGCTAGCAGCAGATTCTTGCAAAGCCCGCAGCAATTGGTTGTTCAAATACAAAGGCAAAAGAGCATCCAAAATTTGCGCCGGATCTTGCTCGAAAATCATGTCCCGTGGCAAACTCTTCGTAGGCTTAGAAACCTTCTCCCGCGATACTTCAAACTGTCCGCCTTTCGTTGTCAAGCGGAAGATTTCATCATCCTGAACTTCCAAACCTTGGGGGTCGAGGGGAAGCAAGGTTTGAATCACCGGCCGAGAACTAATTAGCGAAACGAATTTAGTGTAAATTAACTCAACTCTATCCACAGTTCCTGACAGAAATAGCGACAGCAATTCATCAGCAATTCCTGCTGCTTCCGGTGCTGTCGGAATTTGTTCTAAATTCGTGTAAGTCGCATCAATTGGCTGTTCGCGACGTTGGAAATACTGAACAGCTTTGCGTCCTACCAGTATATATTTGTAGTCCAAGCCTTCAGCTTTAATTTCCTTAGCACGAGTTTCAGCGCGTTTGATGATATTGCCATTGTAGCCACCGCACAAACCTCGATCGCCCGAAACTACCAAAAGTCCCACGCATCTAACTTCGCGTTTTTTCAGCAGTGGCGAATCCAGATTTTCAAACTGTAAACGTTCCGCCAAACCGTACAATACTTCTGCTAGGCGATCGGCAAAAGGCCGAGTTGCAGTCACCTGTTCTTGAGCGCGGCGCACCTTTGCAGCAGCTACCAAGCGCATAGCTTCTGTAATCTTTTTAGTGTTCTTGACCGATTTAATGCGATCGCGAATAGTTTTTAGATTTGCCATAACTTTCTCCTTACATCCTTGCCCGCATCTTCTTACTTAAAACCGCAGATGAACGCAGATAAACGCAGATGAACATCAGATTATCTGCGTTAATCCGCGTTCATCTGCGGTTCAAAATTCCAACTTGATTTACGCCGAAACTAAGAAAGTTTGCTTGTATTCAGCAATTCCATCTTTCAGCATTTTCTCAGCTTCATCAGTCAATGCTTTACCACCTTGCACGATTTCACCGTACTTCGGCTTGCTAGTCCGCAGATAATCGCGCAAACCAACAGTAAACTTGCTGACTTTTTCCACTGGAATGTCATCCATGTAGCCGTTAATACCGGCATAGATGATAGCTACTTGCTCGTTCATTGGCAGTGGCGAACTTTGTCCTTGCTTCAACAGTTCGCGCAACCGTTGACCCCGTGCCAATTGGTTTTGAGTAGCTTTATCCAAGTCAGAAGCAAACTGAGAGAATGCTGCCAATTCTTCAAACTGTGCTAATTCCAATTTCACCTTACCGGCTACTTTTTTCATTGCCTTAGTTTGAGCTGCCGAACCTACCCGCGATACTGAAATACCGGGGTTCACTGCTGGCCGCAAACCTGCGTTAAACAAGTCAGAAGACAAGAAGATTTGACCGTCGGTAATCGAAATTACGTTGGTAGGAATGTAAGCAGAAACGTCGCCAGCTTGAGTTTCAATGATTGGCAAAGCTGTCATGCTACCTTCGCCCAAATCATCGCTCAATTTAGCAGCGCGTTCCAACAAGCGAGAGTGGAGATAGAACACGTCTCCAGGATAAGCTTCGCGACCTGGAGGACGACGGAGCAAGAGGGACATTTGGCGGTAAGCTTGTGCTTGTTTGGAAAGGTCATCGTAAATGACCAAAGTGTGCTTGCCTTTGTACATGAAATACTCGGCTAAGCTGGCACCTGTATAGGGAGCCAAATATTGCAATGTTGCCGGGTCACTAGCATTAGCTGCTACTACGATCGTGTAGGCCATTGCGCCCTTTTCTTGCAGGACGTTAACAATGTTAGCTACTGTAGAAGCTTTTTGACCGATCGCCACGTAAACACAGATCACATCTTCTGATTTCTGGTTAATAATCGTGTCGATCGCGATCGCAGTTTTGCCAGTTTGACGGTCACCAATAATCAGTTCCCGCTGTCCTCTTCCCACCGGAATCATCGAATCAATAGCGGTGATTCCTGTTTGCATCGGTTCGTAAACAGAACGACGAGAAACAATCCCCGGTGCCGGAGATTCAATCAAGCGAGATTCAGTAGTTTTAATGTCTCCTTTGCCGTCAATCGGACGCGCCAAAGCATCAACTACCCGTCCCAACATGGCTTCTCCCACGGGGACTTCAGCAATTCTGCCAGTAGCAGTAACTGCGGAACCTTCTTCAATTCCCAAACCTTGGCCCATCAGCACTGCGCCGACGTTATCTTCTTCCAAGTTCAGTGCAATACCAACGGTGCCGTCGGCAAATTCTAGCAATTCCCCAGACATTGCTTTATCCAAGCCATAAATCCGGGCAATACCGTCGCCTACTTGAAGAACAGTACCGACGTTAGAGACTTTTACATCTTGGTCGTACTGCTCGATTTGCTGGCGAATAATGTTGCTAATTTCGTCAGGTCTGATTGCTGCCATGTCAGTTATTAGTTGTCAGTTGTCAGTTGTTAGTTGTCAGTTGTCGGTTGTCGGTTATGGGTTGTCGGTCGATGTTTTCCGCAAGCAAGAATTGAGATTCCATCGCTAGGATCTGGAACTAACTGCTCTCAAACAAAAATTAATTCCTTCTGACTTCTTTCTAACATCCGTTACATAATCCGTTGCCGAACTTCCTGCTATTAAGAATTCAAGCGAAGTCCTAAGCGGCGCAATTGTCCACGCAGACTAGCATCAATTACTTGAGAGCCTACCTTAATTACCACACCGCCGATTAAATCTGCGTCAATTTTGGTTTCAATTTCTACTTGTCTGGCGCTGGTCATCGCCTGAACTTTCTCGCGAACAGATTGCTGTTGAGCGTCTGAAAGTGGCACTGCCGATGTAACTTCAGCCAATACTGTTTGGTTGAGTTCCCGGAGCTTGCTCAAGTATTGTTCGCCAATTCCTTCTAAAAAAAGAATTCTTCCTTTGTCTACTAACAGTCTCAGAAAGTTGCGCATCAATGGGTTCATTTCTTCGCCCGATATTCGATCGATGACGGCTTTTTTATCATCGGCCTTAACCAAAGGACTGGCTAAAAATAGGCGCAGTTCCTCAGAACTTTTTAGCAGGCTCAGTAAGGAACGAAGGTCTTCACCGAACTGCTCTGTGAGATTGTTAGACTGAGCCAGTGACATCAAAGCGGATGCGTAAGGCTGTAAAACTTCTGTGCTGACTGTACTCACTTTTTAGCCTCCCAGTAAGGCAATGCTGCGATCGATCAACTGATTTTGAGCACTGTCATTCATGCTTGTTTTAAGCTGGCTCTCCACCTTCGTTAATGCCAAAGATACAACAGTGGATCTCAGTTGGGCGATGGCTTTTTCCCGCTCCGCTTCCAACTCTTGACCTGCTGTTGCTTTCATGCGTTCAACGTCCTGCGCCGCCTGAGCTAGAATTGCTTCTTTTGCTCCCTTAGCATTTTCTTCAGCAGCGGCTCGAATTCGCTCGGCTTCTGCTTGAGCCTGAGTCAATTTTTGCTGTTGTTCTGCTAGTTTTGCTGCTGCATCTTTTTGGCGAGTTTCTGCTTCTTTAATTGCCTCTTCGATGGCCGAACGTCTCTCACTCAAGACAGTCGTTAAAAAGCCACGCCCGAAATAAAACAGCAATCCAATAACAATGCTCAGGTTAATCAGGTTGGTTTCTAAAATATCGAAATTTAAACCGAAACCACCTTCTGCGCTAGCTTCTGTGGCTAGCAATAAAACAGTCCCCATGATACTCTTCCATAATTGCGCGTGCAGGTTGGATGAACCGCTTTTAGATTTGAGGATTTACTCAAAATCTAAAACTGTTCGATCGTGCTATTTGGCTAGTGCAGTGCCTAATAGCTTTTCCAGAATTTGTCGGCTCAGGGAATCTACCTCTTGCTCTAGCGAGCGCATCGCCTCTTGCTTTTGCTGCTCTATTTCTTTCCCTGCCGTTTCTCGCGCCACTTGAGCTTCTTTTTGAGCCTCAGCTACTTTTGCCGATGCGATTTTTTGGGCATCTGCTTGAGCCGCAGTAATTACTGCTTGAGACTGTTTACGAGTTTCTCCCAGTTTTTGGTCGTATTCCTGCGCTAATTTCTGAGCTTTCGCTAAGCGTTCTGTAGCAGAGACTTGAGTGTTGCGGATGTATTCATCCCGCTCGTCCAGTGTCTTAGTCAGGGGCTTATAGAAAACAGCGTTCAGAACTACCATTAAAACTAGGAACTGCAATGCCATAAACGGCAGAGTTGCATCAAAATCAAACACTT
Organism: Microcoleus sp. CSU_2_2; assembly: GCA_012035135.1. GTDB lineage: Bacteria > Cyanobacteriota > Cyanobacteriia > Cyanobacteriales > Microcoleaceae > Microcoleus. The sequence goes on along the minus strand of JAAUPI010000006.1, from coordinate 44,904 downwards.
TTAGTTCCTCCTTTTTTAGGGGGCGGACAGACATCCGCCCCTTTTTGCAGTCCTTTCAGAATTAAGCGAAGGGATTAGCAAACAGCAACACCAATGCAATAACCAGACCGTAGATGGTCAAGGATTCCATAAAGGCTAAGCTGAGCAGGAGAGTACCGCGGATTTTGCCTTCTGCTTCTGGTTGACGAGCAATACCTTCTACTGCTTGACCAGAGGCATTACCTTGACCAATACCAGGTCCAATCGCGCCCAAACCAATAGCCAAACCAGCAGCGATAACTGAAGCAGCAGCAACTGTCGGATTCATGATAAATTTCCTTAACTTTGTGTACAGATTGAAAAACAGATAGTGCTTAATTGGTAATTAGTCATTAGTCATGAGTCGTTAGTCATTAGACTGCTGATTTCTGACATATTGATAAAAATTAACCAATTCGAGCGAGTTAATCGTGGTGTTCGTCGCCGTGTCCTTCCAATGCTTCGTGAATGTAGGCTCCTGCCAAGGTGGCAAATACCAAAGCTTGAATTGCACTGGTAAACAAACCCAACATCATTACGGGCAAAGGTACGAACAGGGGAACTAACAGCACCAGCACCGCGACCACTAATTCATCAGCTAAGATGTTACCAAATAGCCGGAAACTTAGGGAAAGAGGCTTGGTGAAATCTTCCAAAATCGCGATCGGCAACAAAATCGGGGTAGGCTCGATGTACTTAGCAAAGTAACCCAAACCCCGCTTGCTGAAACCCGCATAAAAATATGCCAAAGAAGTCAGCAAAGCAAGTGCTACCGTCGTGTTGATATCGTTCGTCGGAGCAGCCAATTCGCCTGCTGGCAACTTAATTAGTTTCCAAGGAACTAAGGCCCCCGACCAATTCGATACAAAAATAAAGAGGAACAATGTGCCAATAAATGGCAGCCAGGGACGGTACTCTTTCTCGCCGAGTTGATTTCTAGCCAAGTCTCGAACGAATTCTAAGGCGTACTCCATGAAATTTTGCATTCCCCGCGGAATTCTCTGCATATTGCGAGTTGCGGCCAGGGAAGCTATCAGGAGTAGGGCAATCACAATCCAGGAGGTAATAAACACCTGCCCGTGAACTTTGAGACTGCCTATGTGCCAGTAGAAATGCTTGCCAACTTCCAACTCAGCGAGGGGAAGAGCATTAATAGCATTTAAGACATTTAGCATTTCCATTCACAAGAAGTTCACACAGTGGAGGGTTCACCGACTGCCTGACCCATTTGTGGAGTCAGGAATGAACAGGCTTTGCAGCATATAAAAGATGACTGCGGCCTTGTATGTCAGAAATCCCAAAAATACGGGCAAAATATGTAGCTGATTCCACTGAGTTGCTACTACAATCAACCCAACAAATACAGCCAACCGATTTTTACTCAGACCCGTCTTTTGCGGGCCCAGGCGCTCAACGTCCTTGGCCAACATTCTCAAGTAAACCACACCAGCGATCGCCCCAAGCAAATAATTTAAGGCAATGTTGAGAGAATAAAAAATCCACACCGAGATAAAAATTATTCCCATGAAAGCGAGCGAGATTACAAACAACTGTTGCTGAAGTTTGTAGAAATCTTGCATAGCATCGGTGGACTCGGGTTCGGACGAACCTGTCTGAGAGATGTCCCCCGTTGCAGCGGTGGATGCGCGAGATTGATCTGACAAGGTTACTTGACTTTCAAAGCAGTCGGTGTTAGTTGACTCCCACTACAATTAATTCGGTTAAAACCGTCTTGTAGGGACAAGAGTGACAAACGTTACAGCTCGTACACTTCAGATCGAATAGTACCATGTGCGGGTAACATAACTTAAAAAAAAATGTATTTTCGATCGGTTTCTGAGAAACGTGGAGTCGAGGCAGAGCCTCTGGATTTGCTCTGCCGGGCACAGTCCAGGGGGTGAAATCCTCGTTGGGATTTCGGATTGTCGGGCTGTTGGGTTGTCGGATTGTCCCGAAGGCCGCCAGGGAATTAATTCCCTGTCTCATAGCGCAAGTCGGTTAAAAACCGACTGCAAATCATCAATCATCTTTAGTCCAATGGCACTGAAATTTGGTAAACCACAGAGGCCACAACCTTCGGAAACTCATTGTTTTTAGCCAACGAGCCCAGACTTTTTCAGTGCCATTGATCTTTAGTCGTCTTCAGACGACTTTCGCTATGAGACAGGGGTTTGCAACCCCTGTCGGACTATCGGGCTGTTGGGTTTCGGGCTGTCGGACTATCGAGCCCTCCTGAAGACCGCTGAACGCACATACCAAAAAACCGGGTTTTTTATCGGGATTAAAGACCCAAATGCAGTTTTTTGCCTGGAAACGAGTAAAGCCGCATCATCTTTCACAGATATTTATAATGTAGTGTCGATCGCCCGTCAGCGACATTCAACTGTAGCATTCTTGGGGCGAGATCTCCGATCGGCTCGGTTCTAATAAATAATGAGCGTCCATCACTGCGGTCGAAATTACTCGCAGTTGGTGGGGGTAGCGTGGTATGGGATCGTTCTCCAGCCAAATGGGAGGTACCATCATCGGTTCGTAACAAGCAACTGTATCAAAGGTTCCAGGCTTTGCTTTGAGCTCCACTTTTTGTCCTGGCCGGTACTCAAATGCTTCGTCCCAGTCTACGTCTGCATGGAAGTCCACGATCGGTCTCCTGTAATTAGTAGTCTTTGATACTGATTTTAGGAACGATTTGTGTAGCTTGCCAGCAAAGAGTATTTTTAGATACAAAAATTAACTCGATCGTGATGTAGGGTGCGCACTGCACACCTTACTCCTTAAAGTCTTTTGTAGTAAGGACTTTAGTCCTAATTGGCTAAGAATTTTGCTTTGAGGAATTCAGTCCTCACTACAAACTTTTTGCTGATCGATTATTCAACAAGGTTAAATTCTCGAACAGCGGAGAAAAAGTTTTTATTCTCGTGGCTCGATCGAGTAAGTTTAATTAAAGCAAATCTCTGTAGTGGCTGCAAATTCGCCCACTGTTCCAAAGTAATTGTAACTTCCTGTTCTTGCGCTTTTTCCGTAACAGACTCTGGTATTGTTGCCGCATCCATCCACGGCGGATTTTCATCAACTGGTAAGTCAGTTCCAGATTTGCCAGTATGTTGAATGAGTATTTGATTTAGCTGTTCTCGGTAATCTAAAATTTCTGCACTTGTCAAACAAGGAAGCTCTACAAGTATTTGACGTTCTGCTTGAGTAAAATGATTCCAATCTTGTAATTTCAATTTGATGCCACAAGTATCTAACTTGAGGCGTACTTGCATGGGAATGCAGCGCAGGGCTTCTACAAAATCGGCTTCAAATTTAAAGAATGTCATAGATAGTTGACTGTTGACAGGGGTCACTGAGCTTGTCGAAGTGTTGACAGTTGATTTTTGGTGAACAATCTCCGGCGCTGTTAACAGTTAATTGTCGCAGGTAAACTGTTTAAAACCCTCACTGTCAATTGTCAATTATCAACTGTCAACTGTTTATTTACCGCAGAGGGCGCAGAGGGCGCAGAGTCTCCAGAAGAAAGAGAAATTGATGCAGGTCTATTGCTCTATTAATCATGGCATAAAATCGAGTCAGCATCTATAATTAAGTGATATTACAAATCATTGACATGAATCCCGTAGACTACCTTCGGATTAGTTTAATAGACCGCTGCAATTTCCGCTGTCTCTACTGTATGCCGGAAGGTAGCGAGTTGGACTATATATTGCAGCAGCAGTTGTTAACTCACTCGGAATTGCTAACTTTGCTGCGCGAAGTTTTCATACCCGTGGGATTTACTAAGTTTCGGTTGACGGGTGGGGAACCGCTGCTGCGCCCTGGGGTGGTAGATTTGGTAAGGTCGATCGCCTTTATGCCCGAAACGCGAGATTTGTCAATGACAACTAACGGCTTTTTGCTGGCGGGAATGGCCCAAAATCTCTACAATGCTGGTTTGCGCCGGATTAATATTAGTTTGGATTCGCTGGAACCGGAGACTTTTGATAAGATAATTGGTAGTCGGGGGCGATCGAGATGGACGCAAGTTTGGCAGGGAATTCAAGCGGCGTATCAAGCAGGATTTGACCCGCTGAAATTGAATGTGGTGGTAATTCCTGGTGTGAATGATGGCGAAATATTGGATTTAGCAGCATTAACTATTAACCGAAATTGGCACGTGCGTTTTATTGAGTTTATGCCGATCGGAAATGGCGATTTATTCGGCGATAAAGGTTGGGTAGCATCGGCAGATTTGCGGCAACAAATTGCCGATAAATACGGGTTAGTTGAGTCGGGAATTCGCGGGAATGGGCCGGCGGATGTGTTTCAAATTCCAGGGGCGAAGGGTACTTTAGGATTTATTAGTCAAATGTCGGAGTGTTTTTGCGATCAGTGCAATCGAATGCGTTTGTCTGCTGACGGGTGGCTGCGGCCTTGTCTGCTCAACGAAACGGGGCAAATTGATTTGAAAACTGCTTTACGGAATGGGGTGTCTACGAGGGAATTGTGCGATCGAGTGCGACAGATATTAGAGATGAAACCAGAGATTAATTTCAAGCAGCGAGATTCGGGAACTACTCAAGGAAATTATAGCCGCACCATGTCTCAAATCGGCGGCTGAACTACCCGAAATCGATCGCTATTTTTGTTCTTTGCAGGAGAGGGCGATTCCCTACCGGATAACTGCGCTTCACGTACTTGGAAAAAAATGCGGGCACAAAAGCCCGCAACACAATATTTCCCGTAATTAATTACTCACCTCAGCCATTTCAATGACGTTGCCGTCATAATCCTTGATCAAAAAATTCAATGGCCTTTCCCGGCGAATTTTATAACTGATGCCACGAGTTTGCACCCTCATCAATAGCTGATCCAAACAGTCTCTATCGAAACAAACGTGACGCTGGCGATTTTTTTCCCCCGCACCGGCCCCACTAATAATATGCAATTGGGTATTTTTCATTAATTGATACCACAAACCATCCGAAGTCGCCATCGTTTGAGAGCTAGTTGATCTCCCGACATTCGGCGACAAATACAGCGGATCAATACCAGTTGTCCCCAAAGTTTGCTCGTAGTTGTAGTAGTAGTGCAGCGGCACTTCGGCTACCGGCAGGTTTAACATACCCTCGTAGAACTGCCTCGCTTGCCCGATATCCGATACCATCACTGTGTGTACCTTCGGAGCACTCGTGAGAAACATCCACATCGCCCCTGCATAGGCGGCCAGCAGCATCACCATAATGCCCTGAGTCGAAAACAAGCTGTCTAGCGGCAATCCGGGCAAAAAAGAACTTAGGTGCAAAGGTACAAGTGCAAAAGCATTAAGACTAACTTCTAGAACCATGAATTTAAGACAAGGGTAAACGACTAAATGTATGAAGATTGCAGTCGCAGTCGCCTGCGAGACTTAAACTATTAACTAGCCACAATGTTAGCAAAAACTCGCCGTTAGGGCCTGCGTGATGAAAGTCTTTGTCTACGGTACCCTCAAACCGGGGGAGTGCAACTATCACCGCTATTGCGAAGGAAAAGTTATAGCTGCTTGTCCCACGATCGCCCGCGGTCAACTTTTTGCCCTGTCGGCAGGCTATCCTGGTATGATTTCTGGGCAGGGAACCGTCTACGGCTTTCTGCTGAGTTTTGCTGACTCGGCTGTTTTGGCAGATTTAGACCGACTTGAAGATTATCATCCCCAGCGCGAACCCGCACAAAACGAATATCAGCGACAGGAAATTGAAATATTCGATCGAAACCTCAAATCCTTAGGCACGGCTTGGGCTTACTTGATGACAGTCGATCGTATTCGTTCCCTAGGAGGCATCTGGCTGCCAGATGGAACGTGGGGAAATAGATTTTTTGCCTGATTTGGCATTTCAAGGCTATGGTCAAGAGTAGTATATTGACAAAATGAACCTCTTCGACTCGGCTTTAAATTAGGATAAATCTTGGCTCCCCGAACACCGCGAGGAAAACCGATACTTTCACAAACGCAAAGTTGTTTTTTCTGCCATTTCCGACTTGATGAAATCCTGAGACAAATATTTTTTATTTAGTCTTCAAACCCTCAGCAACCCGGGGAATCTCTACTACCGGTGCATTCACTCCCAGCATCAAATCGTTAGGATTAACAATCTCGACTACAGGCTCGTTCAAAGCCACAACCAAGCCGTCAGATTCATAATTTCCAGGCGATTGAGCAAACTGAGGAGCGAACAATTGGCGACTCCCAGCTACACCAGATACAACCGCAACAAACAAAGCTGCGATCGCACATCCACCCCAAATTAAAACACGTTTCGGCTTCCGTTCAACCCGCTGCAAAACCTTCGCCGCTAACTCCTGTGCCGATTGTTCTGACTTTGGCACCGGCATTGACTGAAAACTCTGCTGCATACCTAGAAGTCGCGAGTACAAACGCTGCGTTGCAGAGTCATTTTTCAGCCATTCCTCAACTTGTCGGCGTTCGGCTGCTGTTACTTCACCGTCAAGATAGGCACTAAGGAGTTCAAAACGATCGCGCATCATAGTAGTGACATTCGCTTGGGGACGATTGTTAGCTAGATTTTCAGCGAGTCCATCCCCCATACCTTGCTGATTCTGATTTTTATCCGATTCAAAATTAGAATTCATATTTCATACCACTTGTTCAAATTAGGGAAAGCACGCGCCATTAGAATGATTTACTTAATATTTAAAAAGAGAAGTTTTGATCCAAAACCAAACTTCATCCATCAGCTTTTTTCAAGTCTGAAACAGCTCGACTAATTACCGTCCAGATATTTTTGCAATTGCAACTGCAACCTTTGGCGAGCTCTAGCAATTCTCGACTTTACCGTTCCGAGAGAAACTCCAGTCATTTCCGCTATTTCTTCATAGGCTAAACCTTCAATTTCTCGCAAAACAATTGTTGTGCGAAATACTTCCGGCAAATCTGCGATCGCCACCCGTAACTGATCGTAAAATTCTCTAGTCGTCAAATCTTCATCAGGCCCCGGACTATCGGCCGGAATTTCCCACTCTATCTCCCCATCTTCCAGAGAACGGGGAACGTCTAGCGACAGCGGAGTTCGTATCCGCTTGCGCTTGCGCAGTTCATCGTAAAACAAGTTTGTGGCAATGCGACTCAGCCAGCCCCGAAATTTAACAGGCTCTTGCAAGCGGTTAATATTGCGGTAGACTCGAATCCAGACTTCCTGAGCCAAGTCTGCCCGGTCTTGCCAGTCTGGGGCCAAGTGATAGAGAACCCTATCTACATGGGACTGATATCGGCTCAGCAGTTCTGCAAAAGCAGTGCCCTCAGGTCGGTTTCCTTCCTGACAACGCAACACCAAATCATAATTTGAGAGTTTTTCGGCTGGCAATTGCACTCTTTGAACGGTCGCCACAACCGCAGACCAGGACACAAAAGTAAACTCACTCATGGGTGGAATAGGCTCATCGAACATTCCACATTTTTTGACGCTACCCAATCTTAACAAGTTCCCAAACAAGGAAAGAGGGGGAGAGGGGGAGAATTCGCCATTACCAATTCGCCAATCTAAAATCTAAAATTCGTTGACTTCGCAGGCTCCAATACTAACCCAACTGCTAGAACCGTCGGCCCAATGTTCCTTTTTCCAAATCGGTGCATTGTGCTTGAGCGTGTCTATGGCGTACTGGCAAGCTGCAAAGGCTTCCCCCCGGTGGGGACAGCCGACGGCCACCAATACGCTGATTTCCCCTACCTGCAAGCGTCCGATGCGGTGGTGAATCACTACCCGATTGACATCTGGCCACTGACGGCGGATTTCGGTGGCGATTTGCTGGAATACTCGCACCGCCATCGGTTCGTAGGCTTGGTATTCTAGAGCAACTACAGCTTGACCCTCAGTTTGGTTGCGGACTGTACCGCTCATTACTACCACAGCTCCATTAGCGGCGTCGTCTGCCAAAGTGTAGATTTCCTCTACAGATAAAGGAGCAATGGTAATTGCCAAGTTATCTTTAACATTGCGTTGAGGAACAGCGTCGATCGAAAGTGCAGCGCTAGAGTTCATTACGTTGAAATAGTGCTGGAGAACGTCTGTATATCTTGGCACAAAGCAAGTGTCGATCGATCTTACCTCCGGGTCTGGCGCGTGGGGATGGCAATCTCAAGCAGAATCTCGATCGCCCAATCTTACTGCTGAGTGCGATCGGGAAAAATCTAGCCCCTCCTTCTCAAACTAAGATTGTTTTTGAAGATCGGTAGAATACTTGATCGATCGCCTTCTTGCATCGGGCAGTGTAACTTATCAATAAATAACTATACACAAATAACTCGTGTCATTCCCACCGCCAGAAAGCAATCTTCAACCCCAAGCGATTAGTTCGTTCCATTCGCAATGACACAGTTACGTTCAATATTTATCCTCTTACCGATCGACATTGCCCAATGTTTTTAGCAAAAGATGTAAATTTTGTTTATTTTTTTTGCCGGAAAGCAACTTCAATGGCATGATATACCAGAGCCAGATTCAGAAAAATTTGCCAATATGCGGCAAAATCAAGACCAGAATGCCCCTTTGTGCCTTTCGGGACACATAAGTTAATGGTTTTGGCTGTTAATTGAGGTTTTGACTTGAATCTGTACCGACAAACGTTGACAACAATAACGAGGAAACTATGGAATCACTAGCATTAAGCCACTCTTTTGTTGCTTATGAATCTCCAGAGTCTGAACTCAAGCTCAAGTCGTTGGACGAATTGGGCTTGAAAATTCCTAATTCTGCATGGATAGGCGTTGCCAGTATGGCAATCGCCCTATCTGTTCTGAGCATTCCAACCGAAGCTCAGGCCGGAGGTTGCTACCGTCGCTGCGGTGGCCATCATGGTCATCACAGCCATAAAAGCCATCACGGCTACTACGCCAAAGTTGACACCAATGGTGGCCGACTGAATATCCGCCACCGGGCTAATAAGTGTTCTCATGTCATCGGCAAGTTATACAATGGAGACAAAGTGGCATTGAGCGGTCGTCACAGACGTGGCTGGGCCGAACTTGCAGACGGCGGCTGGGTATCTAAGAAGTGGATTTACTAAATCTTAACTAGAAAACTTGACATTTCTGGAAAGATTGTTAATCGTTATCAAGCTCTGCTTGGTAACGATTATTTGAAATAGGAGTTTGACTTAAGTGGCAAATTGCTTGCTAAACTTATCCATAGTTAGCTATCGCGAGAGAGTTTATGTGGAAAGTGGCAGCCAGCTCTAAACTTTACCGCCACCGATCAGGTAAAGTAAGGCCATCCGCACCGCCACCCCACTCGTAACCTGTTGAGAAATTAAACTAAACTGGGCATCGTCCATCAAATCCGAACTAATTTCCACCCCACGGTTGACAGGGCCTGGGTGCAAAACCTTCACATCCGGCTTGCAGAGTTTGAGCCGATCGCGCGTAATCCCAAACAAAGAATGGTACTCTCGTAAACTCGGCAGCAAATGCTGACTCATCCGTTCCTTTTGTAGGCGCAAAGTCATCACAAAATCAGCATCGGCCAAAGCAGGCTCAAGCTGCCAGTGCAAAAATAACTTGCCCTCCCTGCCATTGCCACACTCAGCAAACAACAGTGGTAGCAACGTCGGTGGCCCAGCCAAATGAACCTCAGCCCCCGAAGCCATTAAACTCCAAATATTAGACCTAGCCACCCGCGAATGCAAAATATCTCCAACCACAGCAATTTTTTTGTCTGCTAAAAGTTCCAGTCGCGGACGTTCGGCATCTAACAGAGAACAAATAGTAAACAAGTCTAGTAAACCTTGCGACGGATGTTCGTGCTGGCCGTCTCCAGCATTGAGAACGCTAACTCTCGAACCCAAACGCTCCATTTCCGAAGCAATGGTACTCGGAACTCCAGCCTGCTCGTGCCGGATCACCATCAAATCCGTTCCCATCGCCAGATAAGTCTTAGCAGTATCCAGAATCGTCTCCCCCTTCGTCAGAGAAGAACTGCCGGGGGTAAAATTCAGCGTGTCAGCAGACAGCCGCTTTGCTGCCAACTCAAAACTATTGCGAGTTCGGGTAGAAGGTTCAAAAAATAAATTTGCCACCACTTGACCCTGCAAAGCTGGCACTTTCTTCGTGCGGCGGCCGAGTACCTCCCGAAAACTCGCCGCAGTTTGCAGCACAGTGTTGTATTCGTCGGAAGTAAAATCAGCCAGAGTGAGAATGTGGCGCCGAGTCCAGGTCATACAATTTTAGATTTGAGATTGGGTTGGGAACTTGCTTGTACGCCTGTGTCGGGCTGCTCAGAATGTTCGATCGAGCTTTAGTGATGTCCTTCAACAGTATCCAACAATTTGTAACCACCTTTGCTGCCAGTAGGGCTATAATTAGCTATAATTAGTTACTGAAACAGGTGCGGTTTAGAGTTCGGGAAGCGGGAATTTGCATTTGGCAGCGTCTAGCAGCAGTTCCAACCGCTCAGAAACCCAGGTTTGTCAAAAACGAGGCTCCGCAGCCTTTGCATCTGCCAAAAGCAGGAAATAGTCTACGGTGCAGACAACTCACCCCTACTTCTCTAGATGTAGGGTGGCTTTCAAAGATGATTAATTCTTTCCACTCAGTCTAGACTATTCAGTCCTGCTTATATGCCCTTGCCAAAACCAACTGTGTTAAGATACAAGTTGAGTATGTAGCTTCCCAACAAAAATCTACACGTATCCTAGCGAGACTGTTCTTGGCGAAACTGCGGTAAAAAGTGAGAGCTGGGAAGTTGTAATTGAAAAAGATTTAAACAATTCAAGAGGTATTATGAGCCAGCAGGTTATACAACAGCCGATGGTTAAATTCCAACGTCAGGTGCAATCTCTCGTCACGTCTAATATCATCAAGCCATCAGACAGCATTTGGAAGATTGCTCTGCTGTATGGAGATGAGTGGCCTTACTGGAAACAGCAACTCCTAGAGTTTGATTTTTCTATGCAAGACCCCGTGAGCGAGTTGCTAGCTGTGGAGGCTTGGGACGAGGATTGACATCTCCCCTGCTTGGAAACACGGGCAGGGTGGATTTATCGGAAAAAGGGATCGAAAACCCCGTCCACTTCGGCAAGCTCAGTGCACCGCTTTGAGGACGGCTTTCTGTTAAAGTGTTTAACAAGTCGCGATCGGGCATTGCCACGACTCGCTTAGAGACAGGTCGAGAGAGTCAGACTACGACGCCCAGCATCACTCTGTGAAGCGTCAAGAATCACCGCACTTTTAGGGCGGTGAGTATGTCAATCTCACAGGATAAATGTATCAGAGTTTGAGCGATCGGGTTTGACCCGATCGCTCAAATTCTCCTGACTGAGTGCATCAGCCATGAATTTAATTGAAGCAATTAAAAACGACATTTACAGCATTTTTTAGGTAAGTAGGTTGATGGAGAGATAGAGGACACGGCAGTACCCAAAGCCGTGTCAACTTAACGTCAAACCTACTCAGAGACTGCTTTTTGGCGGTTAAGCTCTTAACCCCCCTAACCCCCCTTGCTAAGCAGGGTGGATTTATGGTCGCCAGATAATTATAGAATAGTCAGGCGCGATCGGGTTTGAGCCGATCGCACTTGACTATTCTGGCTGAGTGCATCCATCATGAACTTAATAGAAGCAATCAAAGCAATACCCGACCATCGACATCCTTTCTTGAATTAGACATCCCCTCTGGCTGATACTCATGATAATTTTGTTGATTTCGATGAAACACATTATTATTTAAGTAGTAAGGATCTGCCTGAATCATCAGTCAATTTAGTAACTTGCTTCCAGTCTTTTCACTGGTTCAATCCAGTTTTAACATTGCCAGAATTTCGACGCATTCTCCAACCGTCTGGAAAGTTAGCTATAGTTTGGAATCTGCGCGATCGCACCGACGAATTGACGCTAGCCTACACCCAAATCGCCAAGACAGGTTCCAATAGACATCCTGCCGAAAAACGCGATCGATCGATAGAACCTCTGCTGGCAAGTTCGGATTTTACGAATATCCAAACCTGTGATTTTGTACACAAGCAAGATGTCGATTTACAAGGACTTATTGGTCGCGCCAAGAGTGCATCCTACATCCCGAAATCGGGTCCACAATTGCAGAAAATTATCTCGGATTTGACCGAAATTTATCAAAGTCACTGTGGCAATAAAAGCTTTGTTTCTTTAGTTTACAAAACACGGGTTTATCTGGCAGAGCTTTCAAATACTTAAGATTTTTTTAATTACCGATAAACTCAATTTTAGGTGATATAATATCTGCCGATATTCGGGAATGGAGAGCGTAATTAAATGTTTGCTCTCTGGCTCTCTCTTTTGTAAGATACTTAAACTACTCTCCCAAGATTAATCTATTTCTCCTGGTAGAGTCGGCCAACTTGTTAACATTTGTAAAATAATGAGCAAAATATCCCATTCCCAGAGCTTTATCTATGCAAACATATGATGTCATTATCATCGGAGCCGGTCATAACGGACTGGTATGCGCCTCTTATCTCCTGAAAGCTGGATATACCGTCCTTTTGTTAGAAAAACGTTCGGTTCCCGGTGGCGCGGCGACTACGGAAGCTGCGATTCCCGAATTACCGGATTTTAAATTCAATTTGTGCGCGATCGATCACGAATTTATTCATTTAGGCCCAGTTGTAGAAGAGTTAGAACTGGAAAAATATGGTTTAGAATATCTTTACTGCGATCCAGTTGCCTTTTGTCCGCATCCCGACGGTAAATATTTCTTAGCACACAGTTCGGTAGAAAAAACTTGTGCTGAAATTGCCCGCTACAACGAGCGCGATGCTAAAAAATATGCCGAATATACTGATTTTTGGCAGAGGGCTTTGAGTGCGATGATGCCGATGTTTAATGCGCCGCCAAAGTCGATCGTAGATATTGCCGGTAACTACGATATTGCCAAACTCAAAGACTTATTTTCAGTCATCGGTTCTCCCGATAAAACCCTGGACTTTATCCGCACGATGATTACTAGCGCTGAAGACATTCTCAACGAGTGGTTTGATGAGGAATTTATCAAAGCACCTCTAGCAAGATTGGCATCAGAACTCGGTGCGCCTCCTTCACAAAAAACCATTGCTGTAGGCGCAATTATGCTGGCAATGCGGCACAATCCCGGCATGGCAAGACCGCGCGGAGGGACAGGTGCATTAGTGCAAGCACTGCTCAATTTAGTGAAAAGTTACTCGGGTGTAGTTCTTACCGACCAACACGTCGAGAAAATATTAGTTGATGAGGGTCGCGCTGTCGGAGTTCGAGTTGCAGGCGGGACAGAATACCGAGCTACAAAAGGTGTCATTTCTAATATTGATGCTAAGCGCTTGTTTCTGCATTTAATGGATGACAGCGATGTCGATGCTGCTGACCCGAATTTGCGGGAAAGATTGAAACGCAAAATAGTTAACAACAACGAGACTATTCTCAAAATAGACTTAGCTCTCAATGAAGTACCCAAGTTCGATCGCTGGAATCATCGAGATGAATATTTAATCGGTTCGGTGTTAATTGCCGACTCGGTGAAACACGTTGAAATCGCTCACAGCGAGCCTGCGATCGGCAAAATTCCCGACTCCGATCCGTCGATGTATGTGGTGTTTCCGACGGTACGAGATCCGTCAATGGCTCCTCCAGGACATCATACAGCTTGGATTGAATTTTTCGCTCCTTACCAGATCGAAAATGCTGAAGGAACAGGTCAGCACGGTACGGGTTGGACGGATGAATTGAAGAACAAAGTTGCCGATCGATGCATCGATAAATTAGCAGAATATGCGCCAAATATCAAGAATTCAATTATCGGCCGGCGGGTCGAAAGTCCGGCAGAATTGGGAGAGCGTTTGGGTGCTTTGAAGGGAAATTATTACCACGTTGACATGACGCTGGATCAGATGATATTTTTCCGTCCTTTACCGGAGTTGGCTAATTACAAAACGCCGATCGAAGGTTTGTTTCTCACGGGCGCCGGCACGCATCCTGGCGGCTCGATTTCGGGGATGCCTGGACGCAATACTGCTCGAGTTTTCATGTACTCGCAGCAGCCCTTCGCCCAGACTTTTGCGAATGCAGCTAATTCTCTGAAATCGACGGCTAAGTCGGTATTTCGGGTTAATTAGGGTTTGCATCTTAACCGCAGATGTAGTCGCTTCGCCTTCAGGAATGGTCGGTAAATAAACGCAGATTTCAATGTGAGTTATCTGCGTTTATCCAAACTATTAGACCTCCGGCATAATTCTTGTGGAACAGGCCGGAAAGCCTGTTCAAAACTTGCTTGTTAGGAGATGTCTATTGTTAGAATTATAGTTAAGCTATCATTAGCAAGCAGATATCCGTAGTTCCGCCTACAACTCGTAACTTTCTTCACCCATACTCCCATACTTTTTTGCCTCTAAACTTTCTGGTTCTGCCAATTCATCCTCATTAATAGAACTAAAGCTTTCCACTACAAATGGCAAACCCGCAGCCATTAAACCGCGCTGAATGCGATCGTCAGTTTCCTCAAACAACACAAATAAAGGATGAATAGCCTCAGCCTCGTCGCTGTAGATGTGCCTGTAGCGGTACGGCATCACCCACTCATAACCCCGATCCAGCCAAACCTGAGACTGTCGCCAGCGGCCCAACAATCCAGAAAAATCCTCGCCAGGGCGGTGAATGAAAACCAAAATTTCCACTCCTACTTTAACTTTCCACTCCGGATCGCACATCAAAATCGCCAAATCGCACGGCAGACAAACTGCTTGTCCCGCTGCTATGCTAGTGCCGCTGCTGCTTGCATAGGAAACTCCCTCCCGCAGTCGCGCAATTGGCAAAGGAATGCTAATTAAACTCTCGTTAGCGCGGCGAATACTCGGAATCATTTCCATGTAAAGCCGATACTTTTTCAGCAGGGCGATCGCCGCCGAAAATTCGCTGTATTGTGCTAGTAATACTTCGTAATGTGATTGTTGAACAGACATTTTAAATTAAGTAATAGGTAATAGATAATAGGTAATAGGTAATAGGTAATTAGTTAACAGTTAACAGTCAACTGTCAACTGTCAACTGTCTACTGTCTACAGTTTTTGGAACACTGCAAACATCGGCAGATACATAGACAGCAAAATCGAACCTACAATTGCCCCGATGACCACAATCATCAGAGGTTCCAACATACTCGTAAGTCCTTTTACCGCTTCTTCTACTTCCGTTTCGTAGAAAGCGCCAACCTTCATCAGCATCTTGTCAAGTTCCCCAGTTTCCTCACCAATTGCCATCATTTGAATTGCCAAAGATGGGAAAACAGCCTGTTCTTGCAAAGCAATACTGATCATCCCACCGCTTTGAATTTCCTGTCTCGCGTACTCAATAGCATTTGCGATCGCCTGATTTCCGGCCACATCGCGTACAATTTCCAAAGAATTAAGAATTGGCACGCCCGATCGCGTCAGCGACCCAAATATAATGCAAAATCGCGCCACCGCCGACTTTTCAATCAAATCTCCAAAAATCGGCAACTTCATCGCAATCTTGTCAATTTGCAAGCGACCGACTGGAGTTTTGTAGTACATCTGGAAGGCAATATATAGCGCTGCAATCACCCCAATTACCGTAAACTGTTGGATCGGAGGCCAAGCCGTACAAAATGCGCTAATTCCCAACATAAACAGCGTAAAAGCAGGCAAATCCGCGCCAATATCCTTAAAGATTGCAGCAAAAGTTGGCAGCAAGAAAATAGTCATTGCGAAAAAAATCACGATCGCGATAAATAGCACAGTCTTCGGATAAGACATAGCCGACTTAATTTCAGCCTCCGTCTTGTGATTTTTTTCCATCATCACCGCCAGACGATCTAGCACTTCATCTAGTACGCCCCCGACTTCTCCCGCCGCCACCATACTGATAAACAGTTGGTCAAAAACATCAGGAAACTTCGACATCGCCTCTGCCAAGTTGATACCTTCCTGCACATCAGCATTCATGCTCCTCAGCGCTCTTTTCAACTTAGCATTAGAGCATTGCTCATGCAATACAGAAAGGCATCTCACGATAGCCACCCCTGCATTGAACATCGCCGCAAATTGACGAGCAAAAATAGCCATATCCTTAACAGTAATACTGGTAAGAGATATCTCTATTTGCTCTTGAATTCTAGTTAAATCAAATCCTGTTTTCGGTTTGGGGTTGATAACGTTGGTAGCCACAGATCACCTCATAAATTTTATGAAAAGTTAGTAGTCAGTTGACAGTTGACAGTTGACAGTTAGCCGTTGGCCGTTAGCCGTTGACAGTTGACAGGGGTCACTGAGCTTGTCGAAGTGTTGTCAGTTGGCCCTTTGACTACGCTCAGAGCAGGCAGTTGTCAGTTGGCAGTTGGCAGTTGGCCGTTGCCCGGAACAATTACCGATTACCAATGCCCCATGCCCCATGCCCACTGCCCAATGACTACTGACTCATGACTAATGACTAATTAACGAGCTTTTGCCGCCGGTGCGCTCGCTACGGGTGCAGGGCCAATCAAGCGTTCGAGTTCATCAGCCTTAGAAGCCTTGCCCATTGCTGATTCCCAAGAAACTTTACCACCCTTGTAAAGTTCAGCCAGAGCCATTTCCATCGTTCTCATTCCCAACTTCGCTCCCATTTGGATTTGGGAGTAAATTTGAGGAGTTTTGCCCTCCCGGATTAAGTTAGCCATAGCAGGAGTATTCACCATGATTTCCATAGCGCAACAACGGCCACCTCCGACTTTCACCACTAAGTTTTGGCTACAAATTCCGATCAAAGAGTTAGAAACCTGTGCTCTAACTTGTGGTTGCTGAATAGGCGGGAACACGTCCAAAATCCGATCGATCGTTGCAGCCGCCGAATTAGTGTGCAGAGTTCCCATCACTAAGTGACCCGTTTCTGCCGCCGAAATTGCCAGACCAATTGTTTCCAAGTCCCGCATTTCCCCTACCAGAATCACGTCCGGATCTTCCCGCAAAGCCGCCCTCAGCGCATTCGCAAAGCTCTTTGTATCTTCGCCCTTTTGACGCTGGTGAAACAAACTCTTAATATTTGGAAATACATATTCGATCGGATCTTCAACTGTCAGAATATGTTCTGCCCGCGTCCGGTTGACCAGATCCAACAAAGCCGCCATCGTCGTAGTTTTCCCGGAACCAGTTTGTCCCGTCACCAACAACATACCTCTGGGTCTTTCCGTCATATCCCGCAACACCTGCGGTACTCCCAGCGCATCTGCGTTAGGAATCTTGGATTGCAAGGCCCGCAAACAAGCAGCCCAAGCACCCCGTTCGCGGTACACGTTCACCCGGAATCGAGCCAATCCCTTAACCCCGTAAGCGCAGTCTAGTTCCCACTCCATTTCCAAATGCTTGCGCTGCATATTGTTGAGCATTTGGAAAATTAGAATCTGCACTTCCTCGGCCGACATAATTTCGCCGTATTGCGTCTGAGGAGTTAATTTTCCGCTGACGCGGAAGAAGATAGGCGCGCCCGCTTGGATGTGTATGTCCGAACCCCCTTGTTCTACCAGGGACTCCAGTACGTCTTCAATCATCAGACCCATAGATACGTCTCCCTAATCAAGTTGATAGTTATTGAACAATTTAACTCAGTTGACAGTTGACAGTGGACAGTTGACTCCGAAAGCAGTGAACAGTTCACAGTTGGGAGGAAAGCAGTTGGCAGTTGTCAGTTGACTCCGAAAGCAGTTCCAACAGTTAGCCATTAGCCATTAGCCATTACCAATGCCCCATGCCCCATTACCCATTACCAATGCCCCATGAAAATTGAATCAATCTAGAAAACCCGTGGCGTCAAACAGTAGGGACAATCCAGCATCTCTGGCTTCAATTCCGCGTGACAAGTCTTGCAGGTCAGTCCCTGCTTGCGTTTTGCCTTCAATTCAGCCTCCAGCCCAGAGTCGGTAAACGTCACTCGCTCAACTTCTTCAAAGGTAGTCGCGCCTTCTCGCACTAACTGCAAGCTATAAGCCAACAAGGTTTTCATCCCTTCTTCTACTGCTGCTTCCTTAATTTGCTCTGTGGGAGCACCTTGAGTAATCAGAGTTTGAAGTCGCTCAGTATTTTTCAGGAATTCGTAAACCCCTACCCGTCCTTTGTAGCCTATGCCACCACACTTGACACAAAGTTGGTCACGATCTGCGAGTTCTTTTCTTTCCTCCACAGGTACGGTGTTGGCTTTGTAGATAGTCAGATCCATTTCTTGAGAAGCTGACAAACCGTACCGACCGAGTTCTTCAGCAGTAGGCTGGTAAGGAATGCAGCATTTGTCGCAAACGCGTCGCATCAGACGTTGAGCCAACACTCCCAACAAAGCCGCCGAAACCATGAACGGTTCTACGCCCATTTCGTCCAAACGGGCAATTGCACCTGCTGCGTCGTTCGTGTGCAGCGTAGTCAGCACTAAGTGTCCGGTCAAAGCAGCTTCCAGAGCTGTTTTCGCCGTTTCCTTGTCCCGGGTTTCCCCCACTAGCAGTACGTCAGGGTCTTGCCGCAAAAACGCCCGCAGAAGGTTGGAAAAAGTCAAGTCTTTTTCCCGAATTACTTGACACTGGGTAATTCCAGGCAAAGCATATTCGATCGGGTCTTCTGCCGTACTAATATTAATCCCCGGATCGTTGCGTTCCGCCAGAATCGAATAGAGCGAAGTTGACTTACCCGAACCCGTCGGTCCGGTCACCAAAATTAACCCAAACGGACGGCTAGCAGTCTCTCGCACTAAGGCCAGAGTTTCCTCATCGGAGATTAACAAACCCAGACCCAACTGAGTGCTAGAACTGTCCAAAATCCGCAGCACGATTTTTTCGCCATAGCGCGAAGGCAAACTGTTCACCCGAAAATCCACCGTGCGTCCCTCAAATACTCGGCGGATACGACCGTCTTGAGCTTGTCGGCGTTCGGCAATGTCCAAGTTAGCAATAATTTTGAAACGAGAGGTAATGGCTGCAACAACTTGTTTGGGAAACCGGAAATACTCTTGCAGCACCCCATCCTTCCGCATCCGAATCCGCATGAACTCTTCTTGAGGTTCTACGTGGATGTCGGAGACTTTTTCAGATAAAGCTTTAGCCAAGATGATGTTGACTGCCTTAATGACAGGAGCCGCCTCGGCATCGTCTAGAGTTGTAGCTAAATCTTCTTGATCGGCAGAAGCCTCTTCGAGGGAGATTTCGCCAAAATCTCCCTCTCCCAAATCCATCTTTCTCTGCTTTTCGATTTCAGCTTTTTTGGCTTCCCTCTTAACTTGTTCCTCTTGATAGGTCGAAGTAATGTCCTGATAGTCGTCTGGAGTAATCACCCGTCGCTGAAAACTCAAACCGTGAGGCTGCAAAATCCGCCGCAAATCTTCTAGAGCGTTAAGGTTGTCAGGATCGACCATTGCCACCACGATCGCCTGGGGTTCAGTTTCAGTCTTCGCCACAGGTAAAAACCGACCTTGATGACAGGTGCCGATCGACATCTTCAAGTCATCGAGCATAACTCCGAGTTTCTCGTTAGACATTTCGCTCATCTCCGGGTCAAATGCTTCGACTCCGTAGACTATCTTTAGTTCAAACATTTGCTGCTTCTTGTAAAGTCGCAGCAATTCAGGGGGCAGAGGCTGCCCGGTAAGCGCTTCTAGTACCTCCGTTAACCGCTTACCAGACTTCCGGCTTTCGATTTGAGCTTGCTTCAGTTGGTCGCCGTTGACGTAACCCGACTGAATCATCTTGTTGAGAGCCGGAGAAAAATTGCTCTGAGCAACTATTGATGTGGAAGTACGTCTCGGAGATGCGTTAGTCATTTACTTGATTAACCCGCGGGAGACTCCCGTTATAGCGTCAGGACACCCACAGGGGGATTGCTCGTACCGGGAGAGGAAAGCGGGGCGGGGTGTGTCGCTTTCCAACGATAAGTCTATATTGTGAAATTTTTCGGTCAAGTTAGCGCGATCGGTGGTGGCACGATTAGCTGTACTAGGTTAAATATTGCCTATGTTCTGTTGTGATGATAGCTTTTACCTAACCGTGCGATCGGTCTTTTGAGATATATTTCGATCGATCGTCTGTGCTTGGGCAGCGCCCGATCTGGTTTTCCATCGAAACCGCAGATGAGGAGGAGGCAGAGTTTTTGGCCAGCAAATACTACAGGGAGGGCGGGACTGATAGAATTGATAGGGTTCTGTCGTGCAGCTATTTATGATTGACGAGGAAAAACAGCAATATCAAAATCCTAGCCCAACGGGGGAAACTCCAGAGGGTTCACCAATGTCTGGCGAAAATCCGCCGACATCTGCCAACTCGCCAGCCAACTCGAATGAAGCAGCCGATTGGGAATTGGAACTTGCTCAAGCTTATCAAAGTTCTCAGCCGCCAGCTAACACATCTGGGGAAACAGGTACGGGTACTTCCAGCACCAGCCCGACGGCTGATGCCCAGGAGTTGTTAAACAGGGAATTGGCACAAGCAATTGATGAAAAACAGGCTTTAAAAACTCAGTTGCAAGCGATGGCAACTCAACTAGAAGATCTGAAAAATCAAAATCTGCGCCTAGCAGCAGATTTTGACAACTTCCGCAGACGCACTCAAAAGGAAAAAGAAGAGTTAGATTTACAGGCAAGGTGTGTCACGGTTAAACCGCTGTTGCCAGTAATCGACAATTTCGAGCGTGCTCGATCGCACCTCAAGCCGCAAACCGACGGCGAAATGAATATGCACAAAAGCTACCAAAGCGTTTACAAGCAATGGTAGACTGCCTCAAGCAAATCGGAGTTTCCCCGATGCGTCCTGAAGGCGAACAGTTTGACCCCAACCTCCACGAAGCTTTGCTCAGCGAACCTACTGACGAGTACGAGGAAGGAACTGTCATTCAAGAACTAGAACGAGGCTATACTCTGGGCGATCGCGTTTTGCGGCACGCTAAAGTTAAAGTTGCAGCCGCTGGACTATCTGTGGTAGCCTCAGATGAAAATCTCGATAGTTCGGAAAGTTAATCGGGATACAAGCTACTGGATTCCTCAAGATGAAGCAGGGGTCTGGTTCAAATTCAAGAAACGTTGCAGCGCGATCGTCCCCAAAAATCGATTGCCTCAACGCTTCAAATTGCACACGCGATGAGGCGCTATGGGAAAAGTCATTGGCATTGACTTAGGCACGACCAACAGTTGCGTAGCTGTGTTAGAAGGCGGTAAACCCGTTGTGATCGCCAATTCTGAGGGCGGTCGCACAACTCCGAGTATAGTAGGGTTTGGCAAGGGGGGCGATCGCTTAGTAGGTCAACTGGCCAAGCGTCAAGCTGTAACTAATGCCGTCAATACTGTCTACAGCATCAAACGATTTATCGGCCGGCGGTGGGACGACACGGAAGAAGAAAGATCTCGAACTCCCTATAACTGCATAAAAGGCAAAGACGACACCGTTAACGTCCAAATTCGGAACAAGGTTCATACCCCCCAGGAAATCTCGGCAATGGTACTCCAAAAGCTCAAGCAAGATGCTGAAGCTTATTTGGGACAACCTGTTACCCAAGCCGTGATTACTGTGCCCGCCTACTTCACAGACGCTCAGCGACAAGCTACTAAAGACGCTGGCACGATCGCAGGTTTAGAAGTCCTGCGCATCGTCAACGAACCGACGGCGGCCGCCCTTTCCTACGGGTTGGACAAGCAAAATATCGAACAGAAAATCTTGGTATTTGACCTGGGTGGCGGTACTTTCGACGTTTCGATCCTGCAACTGGGAGATGGAATTTTTGAAGTTAACGCTACCGCAGGTAACAACCATCTGGGAGGAGATGACTTTGACAACTGCATAGTCCAGTGGCTGGTGGAAGCTTTCCGCAATCAAGAAGGAAGCGATCTCTCCACAGATAAAATGGCCTTGCAGCGCCTTCGAGAAGCTGCGGAAAAGGCGAAAATCGAACTTTCTCTCTCCCAATCGACCTCAATCAATTTGCCGTTCATCTCCTCTGACGACAAAGGGCCGAAGCATCTGGAAATGGAGCTTTCTAAAGCTCATTTTGAACAACTGGTTGCTCATTTAGTGCAAGCGACGATCGACCCAGTGACTCAAGCCCTCAAAGACGCAAATCTGACTCCAAAAGATATCGATCGAATTATTTTAGTAGGAGGGTCAACTCGGATTCCGGCAGTTCAAGGAGCAATTAGCAAGTATTTTGGAGGCGCATCTCCCGATAAATCGGTCAATCCCGACGAAGCTGTAGCCGTAGGCGCGGCAATTCAAGCTGGGGTTTTGGGTGGCGAAGTTAAAGACTTGTTGCTGCTAGACGTGACTCCCCTCTCCCTGGGACTCGAAACCTTGGGCGGGGTGTTCACTAAAGTCATTGAGCGCAATACAACTATCCCAACCAGTCGATCGCAAATGTACAGCACGGCGGCAGACGGGCAAACCTCGGTGGAAATTCACGTCCTCCAAGGCGAACGGGCATTGGTCAAAGATAACAAAAGTCTGGGCAAGTTCCTGCTCAAAGGCATTCCCCCAGCCCCCCGTGGCGTCCCTCAAATCGAAGTTACCTTTGAAATCGATGCTAACGGCATTCTCAAAGTGGCGGCGGAAGACAAGGGAACCGGAAAAGAACAAAGCATCCAAATTAGCAACACTGGCGGCTTGACAGAAACCGAAGTCGAGCGGATGCGGCAAGAAGCAGAACTTTACGCTGATGAAGACATCCAGCGCGCCCAACTAGTCGAACTCAAAAATCAAGCCGACACCCTGGTCTATAATTGTGATGTCACATTAAAAGCAAACGCGCAATTGCTCAGCGAAGAACTCAAGGCTGAAGCTCAACAAGAAGCAGCAGCTTTACGCGCATCCGTCGCTAACCCCGACATCACAGGCGACGCTCTCGCCCAGCAAATCGAATCTTTCAAGCAACTGTTGTACTCGCTCGGCACTGCTGTCTACGAACAAGCGCGTAGTGGCGTAGCCGTGTCATCTACCTCGCTTGAAGACGAGATCGTGCCAGAAGTAGAGGAGGTTGCAGCTACCGACGAAATCATCCTACCGCCAGCAGAGTCGCTGATGACGCCAGAACCGCAGCCGGAACCGCAGCCAAAACCGCAGCCAAAACCGCAGCCGGAACCACAGCGCGAAAAACTGCCAAATCGACAGGCAAAACAAAAACCGAAGGTTCCTGAACCTGAGGTTGACGATATGAATCCTTTTGTCTAGAAATTAACACGTCAATTACCCACCACGCTCACGGAGTACCGCAGAGCGTGGGGGCTTGCATCTAGGCTCCACCGCAACTCCGAAAATATGAGCATGACTTCGGCTTTGGCTTCTGCCGTACTTAGTGTGCTATTCCTGAGATGCAAAATTAGACAGCCAATTGAGCAAGTTCAATTCATGAAGAATGATTTGTCTGGCTTCGGCAATTTTCTCTCTCGCTTCATGCCAATAATCCGGGGTTGCAATCACCTCTTGAATAAATTCTACTCCTTGCTCATCCAAAGTGGGAAGCCGCAGAAAACTCCCCGCCGGTAACAATTTATCCGCCGCCGCACCGCCGTAATAAATTGGCAAACACCAAGCTAATAAGGCATCCCAAAGTTTCTCGCTGACATACCGATCGTTGTCGGCATAATTTTCAATGGCTAAGTTGTAATAGTATGGTGCGACGGCGTGCCATTTATTGTTCACAGTGCCGTTTCCGCACGCCCAATTTGGCAAGTTTCGCCCGTAAAGGTCAAAATTTACTTCTTGTTCTTGCAGCAATTTGATGAAGTCTAATCGGTGGCGATGATTAACGCTGCGACTGACGCCAGATGTAATCCAAGAACAGGATTTTGTTTTCGGCGGCGCGGGCATTTCGTTCAATTCTCGGAATGAGTTAGAATGATACCAAATCGCGGGCATATAATTGGGTGTTGGCGCGAAATCGTCTGGCCCGGAAATGTAACCGCAGTAAAGTTTTGCTTGTTCATAGTTGGCTTTGGTAATTTCAATAACTTCTGGTAAAGGTGGCTCGCGGATTAGGTAAATTATGCGTTCTTTGGGGACGCCACGCAATTTTTCTCGAATCTTATTTTCTGGATTTTCAGGGCTGGGGCGGCGGATTTTGTCGAGCCACGATCGCTCTTTTTGCGGTTTGGGAAAGTCGAATTGATACATGAGTAGAAAATCTGGTTCTGGGTGATTGGCTAGCATTTGAATGTTACCCCATTGCCCGAAATTGTCAGGGCTTTGCTGCCACAGCCAGTCGCTTTGGTTCATGCCTGGGTAGGTGGTGATTGTGCCGATGATTTTGGGGTGCATTTTTAATGATAAATCGGGTTTTCGCGTGTGGGCGGGGCGGGTTTATGAGATTATTGATCAGAGGCGATTATGGTTGGTAAAACCCGCTCCTACGGATTTTTAAATTACCGGATGAACACGGACTCTTCCACATAACTCAAAATTTTCTCGATCCTATTTTCCCAGGAAAATTGCTTGACAAAATCCATAGTTTCTGCATAACCTTCGACCTTTCTCGGATATTTTGCTAAACTACTTTGAATACTTTCTGCAAACTGATGCGGATTATCCGGTGCGCACCAAATCGCAGCGATATTCCCCGATTTAAACTCAAGCAAAGATGGAATTTCCGTCACAATAATCGGTGTTCCCGATGCCATATAATCGAAGAATTTTAAGGGAGATGTAAACATCGCAGCTTCTGTCAAACAGTGCGGGTGAGTTAAAACATCGGCGGCTTGCAGCAAGCTAGCAAGTTGATTTTGCGGGAGGTAGCCGAGAAATTTGATGTTGTTAACTTGCTGGGATTTGGCTAATTGTTGGTATGCTATTACTTGGGATGAATCGCCGCCTGCGATCGCAAATTGAATTCCCGGCAATTCTTTCGCTACATCCACCAACATATCGACTCCTTTAAACGGATAAAGCCCTCCCGCATAAACTGCCAAGTGTTCGCGTTCATCTATTAATAATTGCTGCCGCCAAATTTGGGCATTTTCTGTTTGTCTGGCGAGAAATAATTGATTAAAACCATTGTGCAGCATAATTACTTTTTCCGGCGGCATTCCATTTTGAATCATGCTATCTCGCACTGTATCGGCAACAGTTACAGCAATCTGAAACAGAGGATTGCTGACAATTTCCGGCTCAAATTGCTTGGATTCGTGGTGATGCTGTTCGTAGATAGCGGGAATGCCGTTTTTAATTGCTGCTTTGACAAAGTTCCAATCGCGGGTGTGGACGATTTGAGTGGATTTCAGCAGGTGAATGGGTAAGTAGTATTTTGAGACTATTGTACTGGAACTCGTCCACTTGCTGTCAAAAAGATCGATCGGCCACGGCATCGGTAAAGCTGCTACTTTTAATTGATCTTGAAGATTGTATATTTTGGCAAGTTTTTCATCCGGTTTTCGTGGTTGAAAGGGACGAATTAAATCAACCGGATTCAAAGCATTCCATCCCTTGCCCAGATATACCAAAACTGCTGGTAAACCGAGGTTTGCTGCGGCATTTGCAGAATGAGCAACTTGAACTAAGCTAGCTACATTAGGTTTTGGTAAGACATTTCTGGTAAAAAAAACATAGTATTTAGACATAGTTAAACAGTAAATTCAGGTTTTGTCCAGACAGGAAAAGGGTTTCAGATTATTTTATGAAAATGTCTAATGACTGCTTTCCTATCAACTGTCAACTGCCTGCCCGCTCGCGTAGTCGAAGGGTCAACACTCAAGTGTCAACTGACTACCTTTTAACAGTCTGACGTTTAATAGTACATTCAATAAATTCTAAAGTTTTGAGAATATTAGCAGCAGAGTGAAAAGATTCTCTAATTAACTCGTCCCTTTCTTCGGGAGAATCTACCATTTCATCAACTAGCAACTTGAGGAAAGCAATCATCGGAGTCAAGCGGGTGCGAATTTCGTAAGAACCTCTAATTAAAGCTTCATCGCGAGCGGTTTCTTCTGCAAATTGCATAGAATACAAGCGAGTATAGTAACCTCCTTTGGTGAGCAATTCTTCGTGACAGCCAATTTCTACTATTTGTCCTCGATCGATCACGGCAATTTTATCGGCTTTTTGGACTGTCGAGAGACGGTGTGCAATTACTAAAGTAGTGCGATCGTAACTCAATTTCTCGATCGCCTCTTGCACGTACCTTTCCGAAAGAGTGTCCAGCGAACTCGTTGCTTCATCTAAAATTAAAATTTCTGGGTTTTGCAGCAGGGCTCTAGCAATAGAAATTCTCTGACGCTGCCCTCCCGACAAAATCACGCCCCGATCGCCAATTTGAGTATCCAAACCATTCGCCAACTGTTCGATAAACTCGTAAGCATTAGCTCCTTTAGCGGCTTCCACAATTTCCTCATCAGTCGCTTCTTGCCTTGCATAAGCTATGTTATCGCGCACCGAAGCATTAAACAAAAACGTATCTTGGCTAACAATTCCCATCGCTTTTCTGAGACTTTTCAGCTCATATTCGCGCAAATCAGTACCGTCGATCGAGATATAACCTTCAGTAGGATCGTAAAATCTCGGCAGTAAATCTGCTAAAGTTGACTTGCCAGAACCAGAACTTCCTACCAAAGCTAAAGTAGTGCCTTGAGGCAAAAATAAATCGATTCCTTTAAGAACTAAAGTTTTATGATTGGGATAGCTAAAAGATAAATTGTTAAAATGAACTCCCGATCGCAAGTGAGTGTATGGTACTGTTCCATTCAGCATAAATGGTTTGTCGTCGCACCTTAAAAAATCATTTACAACATCTACACTAGCCGACGTATTAGCAAATTGACTGCGCGCGCTATTTAACTGAGAAATCAGAGGAATTAGCCGAAACAGCACCAATAAATAAGTCAGTAAAACAGTCGAAATAGACTCTATTTCATTCGCAAAGATTGTCCGACCTATAAATACAATCAAAAGAATAACTATCAAATTAACAACTTCATTAATTGGGGCGATCGCTGCATAGTTGACTTGAGCTTGAAAATCCGCTTTTTCTCGCCTTTGAATTAACTGCTTGATCCGTTGATACTCCTTTTCTTCGTTCCCCGTTGACTTCACCAACCGAATCCCAGTCATGGTTTCCAGTACCCTAACTGAATAATCTTTAGACATCTCAGATAGCATCTGACCAAAATGTTTAGAACGGTTAATAATGTATTGATTTGTCCAAGAGACTAACGCTAATAAAACTGTAGATGTCAACGTCAGTTTCCACGATATTGAAAATAGCAAACCCACAAACACCAAAACAGTAATTGAGGTCGTAAACATTCCTATAGCCGTGCCAACTGCACTAGCAGTTCGACCAACTTCTCCACCCAATCTATTAATTAAATCCCCTACTTTAGTTTTTGAGTAAAAATCTAAATCCACATCTAGTAACAACCGCAAACCTGCTTCTCGCAAATCAAAAGTCAAAGAGCGTGTCAGAGAAGTAGCTACTAAAGTATTGGCATAACTCGCTAGGTTCTTCAAAGTAATTGCCATAACAATTGCCACTGTCATCAACAACAAACGATGATTTTGAGGCATTCCCTCAAACGGATACATCAGAGTTTGAAGTAGAGGTGGAGCGCCACGCAGCTCGACAGCTTCCTCCAAAAAACTTAAAAGCACTGGTACAATCAAAGTAGTGCTAATACCGTTGAATAAAGCCCCAGAAAAGCCCAGCATCACAGTCAACAAAATCCTGCCTGGGTATCGTCTGGCAAATTTTAGGAGTAGCTTATTGGCAGACATGAAGCATTCCCAGCTAAACAGTACGGCATCTCAAAAAATTCTTGAATTACAGCCAGTCAATCGATTTGAGATTTGAGATTTGAGATTTACTCCACAGATTAATCTGAGAGATTGAACAGGAGTCTAAAATTTTGGGATCTTCACTCCTGGCATCGGGGGCTTGTACCCGTTTATTGCGGGTGGTCAATATTCTTCCATTCAGTCAATTAAACGTTATCTCGATATACGTGAAATTATATCCGAAAGAATAGGGGTCATTGTTTGAATGCTATATTTTTCTATGCATCTTTCCCTAGCTTTCATTCCTTGAAAATTCGCGGTTGTCAAATTTTGAAATATCCATTGAATTTTTTGGGAAATTTGAGCTGGAGAATCCGGATCTACCAAATAACCCGTTCCGCCTAAAATTGCTGGAATATCTCCCACTCGCGTAGACAAAATAGGTTTAGCCATTGCCATGCCATCTGTCAGCTTGAGCGGAAACTGAGCCACTGCTGCCATCGTCTCTCGCTGAGGAACAACTACAACGTGAGCTGCTGCTACAATTTCAGGCATCGTTTCGACTGGAAACCTGGGCAATTTAATAATCCAACGACCCCATTGTTCCATAAGTTTATCATCATAATCATCATAAGGACTTCCGCCCACAATTGCTAATTTTAAATCTGGCTGATTTAATTGTTCGAGTGCCATTAACACATCCTCAACACCTTTGTGAGGTCTCGGTGCACCGGGAAACATTAAAACTCTATATCCCGACAACCCGTAACGCTGTCTACTCAATTCAGGGTTGTATTTAGTAGGGTCGAACATTTCAGTATCTTTCCCATTCGGCAAATATATACCACCAAAACGCTGTTTTAAAAACTCAGTATCAACGGTGACGGCATTGGCACGATTAACTAAACTTTCCATCCACTTGATATATAGCGGGTGATCCGGCTTTCTCAATTGACCATTTTTTTTGAAAATGTCTCGATAAAGTTGTTTGAAAGAGGGGCGATATTTCCATTCGTCTCCGCCGTACCAGCTAAGTTCCCAGTCATCTATATCTAAAATTACATGACGGCGAGTCTCCAGTTTTTTTAGCAGCGATAAACCAAAGCTTGTAGGTTTAGGTTTGACTGCATAAATAATATCCCCATCTATTTTTTTCAAAATTTTTTTAGCACTCATCAAAAACTCTGGATAGTTTTTCCCCGGTATCGCACATACCGAGATGCCTCTAGGAGGAATAGCATATAATTCTTTGCCAAACTGAAACCCTACAACTTCTACATCGCAATTAAGCTGGATCAGGACTTGAGCTAGCAGAAATGCACGAATTGCACCTCCTCCAGACAAATCGCTCACAACTAATGAAACTTTCACTTGCTAATTTTTTTCAAAAAAGTTGTTTTATTTTCCTGCTTAACCGAGCTTTTGTCAAGGTTAGCAAAGAAAACAACACTTTTTTTAGTGAAATCCTCGAATCTGTTAGCGCTAAAACGTTGGCGATTTCTTGTCTGAGTTTTATTGCCTCGGATGCTGTTCGCAAATAAAGCTGCGGGTGTATTAGGGAAAGCTGAAAAATGTTAGTTCGATCGACCTCTTTTTGCAATAATTGATTGGTTGCTAAATATTCTCGATCGGCAAATATGAATATGTTTTGCGCGTAGTACCATTTAACTCGATCATTTTGCCATATTTTGGATCTCAAGCAGTCGATCGTCACGTATCCTTGCTCTTGAAATAGTTTCGCCCAATAGTCCGGCCACTGTTCGTTGATGTGGTTTGTTCCACCTTGACACGGTACAGCCGCCGAAAATAAGATAACCGGGCCTAGCTTCACTAGAGAACCTACAAATATTTTCGCGCATTCAGGTGGTAAATGTTCGGCAACTTCCAAGGAAACCACTAAATCAAATTGCTTGTCAATTGCTAAAGGTTTTGTTAAATCTAAGGCTAAAAAGTTTTCAGCCGGAATTTCTAGCATTTTGATGTCAACCCAATCGCCGTCTACTCCCAAAATCTCTGCGACGCCGAATTCTTTAAATGCTGACAACCAAGTTCCCGTACCGCAGCCGACATCAATTACTCGCTGTGGCTGCACAAATTCCCAAACAATAGGAATAATTTCTTTCGCAGATTCTTGAGATGTCTTTTGCAAGTGATTGTAAAATTTTTCCGTGTAATTTTGCACAGCAACAACTGTTGAAATATTCAGTAAATTGGCTAAGATTATTTTAAACGCCAGGGATTGTTGAGTTGATTCGGTAAAAATATTTTAGCCGTGCGATCGAATATTCTAGTCAAGAGCGATCGGGTCACATTCTTAGCGTACTGAGGACGGTAGGGATAAGTACAGTGCATTACCTTAATCGGTGAGTCGATCGTGTAAATGTTTTTCCATTTATCCAAGTAGTTGTAAGCAGGGGACAATATTTTTAATTTTGGTTTTACCGATTCAATAGCAGCAGCAAAAGCACCTTGGTCTTTTAATAATAGCACATTTTGATTGGCAACTACTAGATCGAAATATTTCTTAAAATATTTGAATAACTCCTGATTCTTACTGCTCCTTTTAAAAGCGATAAATCCGCCATTGTATTGAATGCTATGTTCGTTGAGTGGCAATCCGACTGATTGCAAAGTTAAGAGAATATCTTGCTTGAATCTTAATAAATTTACCGCTTTCGCAATCGCGGGTTGAACATCTTCTGTCACCAACAAGTCTACCTCGTCAAGATAGTCAAAAACCTCATCTATTGGTGACAGCAAACAAATATCACAGTCCATGTAAATAGTCTTCTCAAAATGAGATGTTTGAGCTAACGATATTTTAGCTTGGCGCGACGCTAAAACAGGATTTTCGTTTTTAGGTGCAGGTTGCAATCTGACATTGCCGAACACCAGAAGTAAGGGATATAAAATTAGGGGAACTCTATCTATTAAAACAATAATTGGTTCCCGGTGAAACTTCCGGACCGACGCCAAAAAATGAACGCAATCTTGGAAAGAGTAAAGTCCGGTTAAAATAGTGATAAATCCCTTGTTTTCTAATTTCATTACGTAATTCCTAAACTATTTTTTCACTTAAAAATTAACGCATCTAACTTGTCTAGAATTTCAGCATCTTGTTGCAGGTCGAATTTACGAGCAAAGTGGAATTTGCCGTTAGTAATTGTCGAATAATCTTGAATTGTCAGCGTTCGAGGTGAACCGCCGATCGCCCCGGTATAATCAATATAGCGTTTGTCATCATTGACCAAATTAAAATTTTGATTATTGACCAAGATAGTTTGTATAAAAGACTCTTCAGGCACTACCGTTCTTTTGTAGTAGTCCACAAAATTTGGGTGCCGATCGACAAAATTTTTGATATATTCAACGCATTTTCTAGAAAGAGTATACCACGCCCAGCCACCGTAGCAACTGAATTCATGGTTAAATGGAGTCGATCGGCGCGGTATCCCCACCAGCGGCCCGTAAGTCAGATAAAATTTCAGCGGAGTCAATTGTTTAATCAGTCGCAATTGCTGAAATTCTTTCAAAAAACTGTAACTCCAGCGTCCGGGAATTCGCCAATACTGACAATAATAACGTTTGAATCCCTTCTCTCGATCCCAAGGTATTCGATCGGCAAAAATATCCCAATAGCGGATGAAACCATCGCTATTTGTTTGCGCGAGAAAATCTTCGGTTTCCAACAGCGGCTGAGTCGGATAATCTTGACCTGTCAGATTGATCAGCCAGTCAAAATCAGAATTATTTTCCAGCAACCAGTTGACGGCATTTAAATACGGTTGAACTTGACCAGAAAAATCACCGCGAATTAAATATTCCTGATTTTCTAATAAATGAATATCTGACAAATCTTGAAGCGGAGTCAAGTCTAAATAACTCCTGTTAAAGTTGTGATTAATTAGAATTTGAGAATGAGGACTCGATCGTTTAATTGTGCGAACCAGTCGATAAATTTGTTGAGGGTTTTGATGAGTTTGAATAAAATAGCAAATCTTCACGGCTATTGCCCAGATAAAATTTGATTGAATCGGCGCTGTATGCGGTTTACTTTGAGAATTAGATAGCGACGTTTTAAAAATATTTGTTGCTGCCAAACCGATGCAGTACACCAGCTATAATAGGCAGGAACCGCTACGTTTGTCAAAAAATGACGCCACTGCAAAGTAATCTGGGAATTCCCCATTTCCTTGGCTCTGATTTTACCATTTTCTACCATTGCGAGACGCAAACTGCGATCGTTCTGCAAACGATTTAGAGCAGCAATTGCTTCGTCTGCGTCAGCTATTTCGATGTAGTCAAGTTCGCTTTTGCGTTCATTTTGATACGCAGATTCGCGACCGAGAATAGCCGGAATGCCAGCGTGCCAAGCGTTAATTAATTTCGATGGTGGTTTCGAGTCAAAAGTACGATCGACCTGAAAACTGCGAACAGCAACAATTGCGTCTACCTCGCTGTAATCGTGCCAGCGATCGTGGCCTACCACCTCCCACCGCAAACCCAAAGCACTGAGCTTTTCCTTCCAAGAAGGTGTTTGTAATTCGGGTGCTAGGCTATCTAAAACGCCGAAAAAGGCAGCATTTGTAAAGCGATCGCCCCGGCTCGAATTGCGGGGAATTAACCGAGGTTGCAGCCAAAATTTGAGCGGATAACTCTGCCATAAATTTGGCGATCGCGCGCACATTTCATCGCGATTATTTTGCACAATTTGCAACTGAGCATAGGGGTGAGGCTCTCTATCTACTTTAATACAAATAATCAGCAATTTTGGTAGTGGTTGTAAATTGTCAGATAAAAAATCTCGGTGCGATATCACAATTCCTTCATCTGGCATGATATCTGTTAATTTACACGGTAGCCCGTCTGCTGTCAAATAAAGATAAGTTTGTAAAGTCCAGTCATATTTTCCTCTGCCATACCTGCTGTTCCAAAAACTCATCCACTCCCCGTATTGTTCAGGACTTTGTGGCAGATATCCCACAGGCCACTGGTTTTTGGGAATGTAAAAATAAATCGATGGTAAACTGTCTTTCATTTCCAACTACAATTTAGCAAATATTATCAGCATACTCGCCTCTTTTGTCAATCGTCAGGTGCGCAGTGCACACCCAGATATGTCAAGGTGCGATCCTCTTCGAGGGCTGCGCTAACGACGGATTTATTCCAGTCGCAGAGGGCGAAGCATTCCAGTCGCAGAGGGCGAAGCATTCCAGTCGCAGAGGGCGAAGCATTCCAGTCGTAGAGGGCGAAGCATTCCGGCATATAATACCAAATCCGGGTTTCCCATCCCCGTTATAATTGGTATGGTGCGTCGCTATGAGATCTCCCAATAGCAACGAGAGTTGTTCGTAGCGACGCACCCTACATTTACTACATTTACGAGATTATAAAAGGGGTAAGTTACCCGGATTTGGTATAACTTATTAGCTAGAGGCTGATATTTATTGCCGGAATGCTTCGCCCCTACTGGTAAAAAACGGATATTGGGAGCAACTCACAAATAACCAATGACTAATGACTAACTTATGCCTTTGAGTGACGTTTTTGATGCCACTGCCAAGCGTGAGTTACAATATTCTTAATGTCAGGATATTCTGGCGACCAACCCAATGTTTTGATAGCTTTTTCGCTGCTGCCAACTAAAGCAGGTGGGTCTCCAGGACGCCGATCGCACTCAACAGCTTTAATTTCTTTTCCCGTCACTTGACGAGCCGTTTCTATCACCTCTTTCACTGAAAAACCGCCACCGTTACCTAAATTAAAGAAATCAGATTTGCCACCCTTTAACAAATATTCCAATCCCAAAATGTGAGCCGATGCCAAATCGTTAACGTGAATGTAATCCCGAATGCAAGTACCGTCAGGAGTATCGTAATCGGTGCCAAAAATGGCGATCGAATCTCGCTTGCCCAACGCAGCCAGCAGCACCAACGGGATCAAGTGAGTTTCGGGATTGTGATCTTCTCCCAACAAGCCACTCGGATCGGCTCCAGCAGCATTAAAATAACGGAAACAAACAGACTTAAAATTATAAGCAACGTCAAAATCTGACAAAATCCGTTCTACCATTAACTTAGTAGCACCATAGGGATTGATCGGATTTTGCGGGTGGTCTTCTGTCAGCGGAATTCTCTGTGGCACGCCGTAAGTAGCGCAGGTAGAAGAAAACACAAATTTATGCACTCCAGCAGCTATCATCGCTTCCAAAAGAGTAATAGTACCGATGACATTATTGCGGTAATATTTGGCTGGATCGGTAACAGATTCACCCACATAAGCGTAAGCAGAAAAGTGCATGACCGCAGCAATATTGCGAGTAGCAAATATATTGTCTAGCAGAGGTCGATCGCTCGTATCCCCAACCAGCAACTCCACTTGCAAAACCTGTTCTACTAAATCTCGGTGGCCGTAAACTAAATTATCCAAAATCACCACATCGTAACCAGCGCGTTTCAGTGTTAATACCGCGTGAGAGCCAATATATCCAGCTCCCCCCGTTACCAAAATAGTTGCCTTTTCTGCACTCATTTGATTTTTTTTCCTGTTTTTGGAGTTTTGACTGTAGATTAGATTTTGAATTTACACCTTCAATCAATAAAGTTTAGGCGACCAATTTGGATATAATCAAACACTCGATTAATTTGATATCGCTCTTCATCCGAAATTTTATCATCAGATAGGATCGCAGAAGTGAGAATTAAATGCTCCCGGCGAGCGATTTTGCCAGACGCGACAATTCGATCGACCATTTGAGCAATCGTTAAGTTGGATTTGTTTTGAGATGTTCGCATAAGTCGATCAATTCTATGTCATAATATTGAAATCAGCTTGCAGTTCTTGAGAAACCAGCTTACCACCCAGTTTCATTGTATAAAAAATTTCCGTTGAGAGGCAGTTTCCATGCAAGTTTATCGGCTTCCGGCACTGTCCGACAACTATATTTTCTTACTGCACGACCCCGATCGCAACATCACAGCCGTCGTCGATCCAGGCGAAGCAAAACCAGTGTTGCAGCAACTGCAAGCCCTGAGAGCCGAATTGACGGCAATTTTCAACACCCACCACGACAGAGACCACGTAGGGGGCAACCAACAACTGATCGAACGCTTCCCCCAAATTAAAGTTTATGGCGGCGCCGAAGACAGAGGCAGAATTCCCGGACAGCAAGTGTTTTTACAAGGTGGCGATCGAATTTCCTTTGCCAAAAGAACCGCCGAAATCCTGTTTGTTCCCGGACACACAAAAGCCCACATCGCTTACTATTTTCCCCCTAGCAATCCCAGCGAAATCGGCGAATTGTTCTGTGGCGATACCCTGTTTGCCGGAGGCTGTGGCAGACTGAAAGAAGGCACGCCAGCTCAAATGATAGCTTCCCTAGAGCAATTGCGAAAATTGCCGGACAGTACGAGAGTCTGGTGCGCTCACGAATATACGCTGAAAAACTTGCAATTTGCCCTGAGCGTAGATGGCGACAATTTAGATTTACAGCGTCGCTGGGCCGAAGTCAAGATTGCTCGGAGTCGATCGCAACCTACCATACCATCTTCGATCGGACTGGAAAAAAGCACAAACCCATTTTTGCGCTGGGATTTTCCCAGCCTTCAGTCAGCCACCAAAAGCCACGATCCGGTGCAAACCTTCGCTCGTTTGCGCGGGATGAAAGAGCAATTTTGAAGAGTAAATAGGACGATCGAATTGATTTTAAGATCGAGAAACATTTTCGATTATTAGGACGTTACCGTTATTTGTTTTTCACAACTTGCTTTGACACTTAGGAGTATACGGTTTTAAGATATGGGTATTTTTTTTTAGCCACTGTTAATTTTTGGCTAGTGCGATCATACAACGAGAATACCATCCGGCACAAAAAAACGAAATATTTTATTTTAATTAAATTCTAGATTTTTGAAATATTAAGGACACAGCATTGCCCATTGGTGTCAACAACCAGGTCACACCCGCAGTCCGGCAGGGGTTTAAACCCCTGCCTCAAAGCTAAAGTCCTCTCAAAGAGGACTAATAGACCTCTCCAAAACAGATTATTTTATTTTAAATAAATATTTCTCTTGTTTTCCTACAGCCAACTGCCCGCTGCCCACTGCCAACTACCCATTACCTTCTCCCTTGCGATCGCCCCTCAAACTTCGCTATTATTGAATGTTCGAGTTAAAAACCACTACCAACGATCATGGCCAAGCGCGTCCAATTAGTTTTAAATAAAGATGTCAGCAAACTCGGCAAAGCTGGCGACGTAGTAGAAGTAGCTCCAGGCTACGCCCGCAACTACCTAGTACCCCAAGGGATGGGATTTCGCGCTACTCCAGGCATTCTCAAGCAAGCAGAACGTCGCCGCGAGGAAGAAAGACTGCGGCAGCTAGAACTCAAGCAGCAAGCTGAAGTTCGCAAAACCGCCCTCGAAGCGGCTGGGCCTTTCATCATTTCCAAGCAAGTCGGCGAAGCAGAGGCGATTTTTGGTACTGTTACCAGCCAGGAAGTAGCAGAATTGATTTTCAACTCTACCAGTCAAGAGGTCGATCGGCGTGGCATTACCCTCCCCGAAATTCGCAAAACTGGTACTTATAAAGCTGAAATCAAACTGCACGCAGAAGTTACCGCCGAAGTGGATATTCAAGTTATACCGATGTAACAGTGATGGGGAATGGGAATGGGGCATGGGGAATTGGTAGTAAGTAATACTAATTGTCAAAACTCATGCAACAGTAATAGTAGGGTGCGTCGCCATCACAAATTCCTAATTGTAGCGACAATCTCGCAGTGACGCACCTGACTAATAACAGTAACAGTAGGGTACGTCGCCATTACAAATTCCCAATCACCAATTACCAATCACCAATTACCAATCACCAATTACCCATTACCATTACCTATTACCAATAATAAATGAGCGACTTGATGCCAACAAATGTAGAGGCAGAAGAAGCAATTTTGGGCGGGATTTTAATTGACCCCGAAGCTATTTCCCGAATTGCCGAACTTTTGCGTCCCGATTTTTTTGCCATCACCGCTCATCAAGTCATTTATCGATCGGCCTTAGATCTGTTTTTTAAAGGTCAGCCTACCGATTTGATGACAGTTACTACTTCCCTAGCGGATCGCAATCAGTTAGAGCAAATCGGCGGGCAAACAAAACTAGCGCAATTGGTCGATCGTACTGTTTCAGCCGTCAACATTGACCAATATGCAATCTTAGTTGAAGACAAATATCAACGCCGCAGACTGATCGAAGCCGGCAACAACATCGTACAATTGGGTTACGAAACAGCTATACCGTTAGAAACAGTTTTAGATCGCGCCGAACAAGAAGTTTTTGGTATAACTCAAGAACGCCCGCAACAAGATTTAGTGTCGATCGGCGAAACTTTAAATGTCACATTTCAAGAACTAGAAAATCGCAATGAAGGGCTGACACTTCCCGGCATTCCATGCGGTTTTTATGACTTAGATGCGATGACAGGAGGCTTTCAGCGATCGGATTTAATCATCGTTGCTGGGAGACCGGCAATGGGAAAGACGGCTTTTTGTACCAATATCGCCCACCACATCGCCGCAGGTCAACAAAGATTGCCCGTTGCTGTTTTTAGCTTAGAAATGTCAAAAGAACAGTTAGTGCAGCGCATCCTTTCCGGCGAAGCTAAAATAGAAAGTAACAGGTTGCGATCGGGCAGAATTAGCCAAAACGAATGGGAACCGATTAGTGAAGCTATTGGTAACTTATCAGAACTGCCAATTTTTATTGACGATACTCCCAATATTACCGTTACGGAGATGCGATCGAAAGCCCGTCGCCTCCAAGCAGAACAAGGTGGAACTCTAGGATTAATCTTGCTGGATTACCTGCAATTAATGGAAGGAAGCAGCGAAAATCGAGTCCAAGAATTATCTCGAATTACCAGGAGTCTCAAAGGTTTAGCGCGGGAACTCAGCGTGCCGATTATTGCCTTGTCTCAGTTGAGTCGAAGTGTGGAAGCGAGGACAAACAAGCGACCGATGATGTCAGATTTACGAGAAAGCGGAAGTATTGAACAGGACGCGGATTTAGTAATTATGCTGTACCGCGATGAATATTACAACCCCGATTCGCCCGATCGCGGAATTGCAGAAGTCATTATTACCAAGCACAGAAACGGCCCGACAGGAATTATCAAACTATTATTTGACGGCCAATTTACCTGCTTTCGCAATCTGGCATCTCCCAAGCGATCGTAAATTATAGAAGAAGGAAGAAAAGAGAGGGGGAGAGTGGGAGATGGGGAGATATTGACAATCTTACAGCAGATTGCAGATTTATGAGGTACATTTAACAACCCCGTAGGGACACGGCACTGCCGCCGTGTCCTTACCTTTTTTGTGTACCTCACATACTTGAAAAAAGCTGTAAAAACCTGCCCTGACCGACGAGATACTACGATCGTTCGATCGGACATGATATTACACAGAAACCCGGTTTCTTTGAGAAACCGGGTTTCCAAAAAACGTAAAAGTTTTACCCTTCGTTAAGTTGAGCTACTTAGCCAGCAATTTTCAACAATTCCACATCAAAAATCAGCGTCGCATTCGGAGGTATCACCCCGCCAGCACCGCGAGCACCGTAACCGAGTTCGGGAGGAATAATCAACTGACGGCGGCTACCAACCTTCATCGTACCGACACCTTCATCCCAACCCTTAATTACTTGGCCCACACCAATTTTGAACTGAAAAGGAGAATTGCGATCGCGCGAACTATCAAACTTCGTGCCGTCCTCCAAAGTACCGGTGTAGTGAACCACTACTGTCTGGCCGGTGTTTGGAGTCGCCCCATTGCCCTCTTCCAATTCGACGTACTTCAAACCAGAATCTGTGGTGACAGTTTTTTCAGTATTTTCAGTCATATTATTGCCAGCGATCGTAGCTGGTACTTGTGGTAAAGTAGCCTCAGCTACTAGCACGCTATCTCGAGCTAGAGATGGCGCTGACAACATTTCAACAGCAGTTAGGGATTGAGGATTATTCAATTCGGCTGCTATCGCTTTCCGTGGAGAATCGGTAACTTGAGCCACTATCAAAAACAAAAAGCAAACCAACATTACCCCTAAGCTGACCAGAATTCCTCGCAAAATTAATCCTCCTTCTTACACTCTGTGAATTTTGATACTCCCCAGGACTTCAGTCAAGGTACCTCTAGACGCTCAAAACAACTGTCTTGCGACGCTGCAATTGCGCTTACTTATCTGCTTTTTAGTGCTTTCGGAGTTCAACACTTTCGCCAGTTCGGTACGCTCACCACCCTGCTCTTTTTGTGTTGGGTATCTAGCCCCGTACTAAGTAGCCGGAATTTCGCCGTACTAGGAATGGTTCAACACGTAGTTGATTGTTCTCAACGAACGCTTTAATTATAGAACAAGATTGTAGGCGACTCAAGTCGGGAGCGTCGCTTTCCTAGGAAGGGCTGAAGCCACGCTCGCTTCCTGCATCCCGCTTTACTTTGTGATAAATTCGGTGACTATTTTATCACAAAATAGCAGCCCACAATTCATCCCACCAAACTCAGCGCCAGTGACGGTTTTCCAAATCCCGCACCTGCCGCTCCAAACGATCGAGCCGGCCGCGCAACTCATCCATTTCCGACTGCCGGGGAACTCCCATATCTTGGAGGATATTCCGCAATTGGCGCTGCAACTGCGTCTCCCAGTTCCCCTGCTCGGATTTGAGTTGTTCCGTCATATCATCGACAAAGGTTTTGGCTTGATCGGGATTGATTTTGCCATCTTTGACCCACTGGTCACTCGCTTCCTGCAATTTCTCGGCCACCAGGGAGGTAGTACCGATGCCCAGCATGACCAGTTGTTTGAGTAAGTTGTTATTGTTATCCATAGATTTTTCCTACTGTTTGCCCCAAAAGACCCGATCGACTCAAGTCGCCTGCCAAAGTCACGAAAGCCTCTGTAAACTTGAAGTTACATCCGCCCCGATCGAATTTTGGATTTGAGATTTTGGACGATATTTTTTGGTACAAGCCTGATGTTTCAACGCTTGTCATCAACCCAAAACCGATCAACCCCCGGAATTACCCCTGAGGTCGCCTCCAAAATCGATCGACCTACCTTTCTATTTTGGAGCATCCCGCCGCCTGGTGGCGAGTGCGATCGGCCGATCGGCGTTCGGAAAACCCGCTAATCTACCTACCTGCAACTTTACCCCATCACCCTGTCGTCAATGCCTGATTGCCCTCGCTGTCACCAACCCGTGGAGGCCCGAAGCATTACCTGCCCCCACTGCCAAGCCCCTCTCAAAGCCTTCGGTCATCCGGGTATCCCCCTGTATCGATCGAAACCGGCAGAATTTCTGTGCACTACCTGTATTTACCACGAAGACGACACTTGCAACTATCCGCAGCGTCCCTTTGCCAAAGAATGCACGCTTTATCACGACCGAGCCGAACCATTAGTTCCTGAAACTACCAAATACATCAGTGGCGGTTGGGCCCAATTAGTAAAAAATTGGTGTCAACGCCATCTAGTCTGGTTGGTTTTATTGGGTTTAATTATTATTAGTATTGGGCTGTCTATTTAGATTGAAAAATAGGACTAATACAGATGTCAGAATTATGAATGCTCAATCACCTAAAACGATCGAAACTGCGACTTTTGGACTTGGCTGTTTTTGGTCTCCAGACGCGCAATTTGGAGTGATGGAAGCTGTCTTGCGGACTCGCGTCGGTTACGCGGGAGGCACTACAGAAAGCCCGAATTATCATCATATAGGCAATCATATTGAAGTAGTAGAAATCGATTTCGATCGCACGCGAATTTCTTATGGAGAACTGCTGGATATTTTCTGGACAAGCCACAATCCACGACAATCTCCTAATTGGTCGAGACAGTATATGGATGCGGTTTTTTATCACAGTCAAGAACAAAGGCGATCGATTGAAATAAAATTCGATCGCGAAAGAACTGCTGGAGGCGAAATCTATACTTTAGTTGAACCTTTGATTGCGTTTTATTTGGCTGAAGATTACCATCAAAAGTATTATTTGCGTCAGCACGCAGAATTGATGAAAGAATTCGATCGAACGTGCGATCGTCAGCAGTTCATCAACTCTAATATCGCAGCCAAAGTTAACGGTTATGTCGCCGGCTTTGGCACTTTATCAAACCTTAAAAGCGAAATTAAAAGTTTTGGTTTATCCGCAGCCGGATGCCACAAATTGGAGAAAATTGTCTCTAGAAGCCGACATTAAATAGGACTCATAATCTAATTTATTCATAGTTAAGTCTTTTTTGATCATTCGGCGATTGAAATCGCTCTAACTCTCAACTCTCAACTCTCATACCAAATCCGGGTTACTTACCCCTTTTATAATCTCGTAAATGTAGGGTGCGTCGCTACGAACAACTCTCGTTGCTATTGGGAGATCTCATAGCGACGCACCATACCAATTATAACGGGGATGGGAAAGCCGGATTTGGTATCAACTCTCAACTGCTATAGATCTCATCCTCACTTTAATCAGTAATTCATTGAGTGCAAATTTCGCATCAGGATTTGACGGTAAATGACTTGTACGGCTTGAATCTTCCAATAGATTAATCAGTCGATCGCGCTCTTGTCGATAAAACTCGAGATCCGCATCTTCCACCACCGATTGTTCCTGTCCGCCCAACTTTATTGCAATCAAATCAGGAATGTACGACAACTGAAACTTTTCATTAAGTTTCACCAAATTAGCCTCAACCTCCCCCGTTTGAATCAAATGAATTCCTGTCAGTAACACCCGGAAAACATACAGCAGCGGTTTCACGCGACGCGGGCGTTCTTTCTCAAACAATTTCCACTGAGTTTGAGCAAAACCGAGATAGTGGTGACTGTGATGTTTAGTAATGCAGCTAGAAGCGATCGCCTTTAATTCCTCATGTTCGGGAGTAGTGTAAACTATTAGTGGCGAGTAAAGTTGTTCGAGTACATAGCCATTCCGCCGCAACAGCAAATCAAAAAATTTCTTGATATCGTGAGTTACTAAATCTAGTTCCAATCCCTCCCGCACCTCAGAAACTTCAAGAGTTTCTCGTCCCAAAATCAGTCCAACTACTTCGGGTAATGGCAATATATGAACTCCCCGCAAATCAAAGTCAGAATCTACGGAAGGAAACCCGTATAAATGCGAGCCACTGACAGTCGCAAACAGCAGCGGATAAGATCGATCGGAGATAATTTTGGCTAAATCAGAAATGTACTCTATCATTTTTTTGCTAATTGTATAAATGGTAATATGATGTCCAGTCGATTACCTATAATTAACTTTACCTCCCCTCTCTCCCTCTTTCCCCCTCTTCCACTCAATCCTTAATTAATGTTAATTGACCGGACATGATATTAGTCGATCGCCCTTTGACGCGCTTCAATCAAAAACTGATTAGCTTTCTCGTAATTAGGACGTTCTGGTAAGGAAGTTACAGCAAAAGCCTGATCGAACTCTCGATGCAAATCCAACCGCCACCGATTCACCTCTTCCCAGGACATTTCCCGATTGCGGATAGATAAAAGTTGCGATCGATAATCCTGCACCCGAACCGGAACAAACCCCTCCTTCAGCACCGTAATTCCCGACAGCAACAACCGAATCAAATGCATTGCGTGCTTCGATCGAACTTCTCCTGTATTCCGCAAATCTTGCTCCATTTTTTTAAATTGAGACAAAACATAACTATTGTAAGTTTGATAAACCAATTGAGACAGAAAGATTTCCCTAATTTCCAGCAATTCTGCTGCTAGAGGAGCGACCGTTTCTACCAAAGGCGTGTACAAACATTCCAGCACATTCGGATTAGCTTTTAGTGCCAAAACCAAAAACTTTTGCAGTTCCCAATAACATTCCTGATTTTCCTGGTTTTCCAATTGCTCTGGAACGCCGTAAAGCGACCAATGAAGCATTGCTGGTGGCAGGTAAATCCCCCGGATATCTGTATCAGATTGCTCGTGATCGAGCCCATAAGCTCTCGAACCAACAATGCAGCGGTAAATAACAGAATCATAGAGATTATATTCTGCTAAAAAATCTCCTCCTGACTCTAATCCCTCGCTTTGAAACTGCTTGCGAATACTGAGTTCGTGTCGTCGCAGACTAACTTCTGTTCCATCTGGGAGTTTGACTAAATATGCGTGGGAATTGTCCGTAGGCGATTCAACGATGACCCCTACTAATCCCTGTTTCCAAGATTGGTTGCTGGCGGGGTTTTTGACCTCAATTTTGGTAACAATTTGGGTTCCTGCGGGCAGAATTAAATTGAAATTTTGAGGAAGATTGGACTTTACCACGAGGGAAACCTCCTGCGAGAGCACTAGCTACAATATCATTGTAGTGTATTTGTACTACGAAAGTAGATTATACAAAATTCACGGAGACGCGCAGGGTAAATCCCAATAGATTCCCCCATTACCCAATTCCCTCTCCCCCTCTCTCCATCAACCCATCAACCGAGAATGAAACCGCCCTGGGGCAGATAGGGGTTCCCATTACCAGCCCGCGTCTTGGTGAGCACTTTTGACCCGGAGGGCAAAA
This sequence comes from Microcoleus sp. CSU_2_2, assembly GCA_012035135.1. GTDB lineage: Bacteria > Cyanobacteriota > Cyanobacteriia > Cyanobacteriales > Microcoleaceae > Microcoleus. The sequence continues at coordinate 1,646 of JAAUPI010000006.1, read as the reverse complement.
CCTGACGGCATATAACTTAAAATTGAGCCTCAACTGTTGGGGAGCGAGATTTATAAGTTCCCTGTTCCCTTTTAAGAATTTTGATACTTTACGTAAATAAGCTGGTATGATTGTATAAAATAGATAGACAGGCTAACTATTCTGAGTTGGAACCGTTACTATAATGATCGAAAAAATATTTAAGCAGTTGCAAGACTTGCAGGAAAAACTCAAAAAACTGCCGTCAGAGCAACAAGCAACTTTAACCAGTAATATCGATAACCTATCTTTATCTTTACAGGAATTGGCTCTCGAATTTCATTCACTTTTGTTTCCTAACGAATCCATAGCAAAATTAGAAAGACTCAATAGCAAATTAGAAATTCAACTTAGAAAACAAGCTGCTAGGATCGGACAGCTAGAGGAGCAATTACAACAAGAATCGAGGCAATACCGAAGTGCAACTCAGGCACTGACTAAAGGCGAAGCCCGATTGCAAACTCTGCTGCGAAATTCTTCCGACTTAATTACAATTGTTGAAGCTGACGGGCGCATCCGCGAGCAAAGTCCGGTTGCAGTAGAGCGGATTTTAGGCTACAAACTCGAACCAAGACTTGGCGGATTTCAAGATGATTTTCTCCACCCAGACGATGTAACTGTTTGGCAAACATATTTTGCTAAATTACTCGAACAGCCAGGAATTGCACGCCCCATAGAATATCGGAAACGTCATGCTGAGGGTTACTGGGTGTATTTAGAAGTCGTGGCTAATAATTTGTTGCACGATTCCAGCATCAATGGCATAGTAATCATTTCCCGCGACATCACTGAACGCAAGATTTCAGAAGCAGCGCTGCGAGAATCCGAATCACATTATCGCATTCTATCGCAAATTACCTCGGATTTTGCCTATTCTTTTAACCTATTGCCTGACAAAACGTGGGCCTGCGATTGGATGACAGAAGCTTTTACCCGCATTACGGGTTATACTCCGTCAGAAATCGAAACTTCAGGCTGGCTAGAATGCGATTGCATTCATCCCGACGATCGAGAAATGCTGCTAGAACAAATCCAGTCTCGCTCGTCAAGTTGCAAGGAAGTAAGCGAGTATCGAATTATCACAAAAACGGGGGAAATCCGGTGGCTGTGGGATTGTCGGCAAGTTGTGTGGGATGAAGCTGAGGGACAAGCTGTCCGCATTTACGGTGCTTGTCAGGACATCACCGAACACAAGCTGGTAGAGGCTAAACTGTGCGAAACTAATCAAATTTTACAATCGTTAGAGGAGAAGGGGAATTTGAAATCTTGCAGCGATCGATCGGAGCCATTTTGGGCTCGTTATGTTCGCATTGCTAAGATCTTGAAAAGTTAAATCTGTAGACAAGGATTGACTGGGAAAGCAACGTAACCTCCAGTTAACCGACTTCTGACCCATGTCGGGAGCCACGGGCTTCCGTCTCGTTCTTCGGTGAACTCAAACATTCATCCTCTTTTTTCTTTCTTCTTCCCTCTTTCTTCTTCCCCCCTTGGGGGGGGTAGGGGGCAGGGTGGATTAATTGTCCCAAAGTAAATTATAATAGTCGATCGCGATCGGACTCGATCCAATTGCGATCGATTATCCTACAGAGTGCATCAACAATGAATTTAATTGAAGCTATTAAAGCAGT
>JAAUPI010000150.1 GCA_012035135.1 Microcoleus sp. CSU_2_2 | reverse complement strand
TTATAATTGGTATGGTGCGTCGCTATGAGATCTCCCAATAGCAACGAGAGTTGTTCGTAGCGACGCACCCTACATTTACTACATTTACGAGATTATAAAAGGGGTAAGTAACCCGGATTTGGTATAATTCCGATGCTACCGGAAACGATATCAAAGGTTAATCGCAATAATTTAATAAAAGAGCGCAATTTTTTTCTAGAGTTCTCAATAGCGAGCTTCCTAAGATATTAGTAAGTTTTCCGAGGTTTGTTTATGAATTCGGCTAGCATGACCTTTCCTCTCTGGGGTTTAGCAATTTTCATTTTGTGGACGATTGCTGTGGTGATCCTTCTCCTCACAGTCAGAATTCGGCATCTATCTACGGGTGGATCTGTCAAAGATTTTGGAACACCAAACGATGAAAGCTTGCTGTGGCGGCTATTTCGGGTACAGTCCAATTTAGTAGAAAATCTGTCTTTATATCTGGGAGTGGTTTTCCTGCTAACAGTTCGGGGCGTATCTGGAACAGCGGTAGATTTGCTAATAGTTGTGTACATCGTGTTTCGGCTGGTACACTCAGTAATTCACATCGCAGGTATTAATCCAATATTTCGTCTTTTGTGCTTAGTGATTCAGTTAGGTTGCTTAGTATCCTTAATTGTGATGACCTTCTTGTGAAGGCAGAAGGTAGAAGGCAGAATTTTTGATTCTTCCAACTGCCAACTACCAACTGCCAACTGACTAACCTAACTGTCGTACATCCGAGCTTCAGCCGCATCTGGATTTTCTTCACAATACTCGTCAAAAGCAGTTTTTTCGAGTTTGACAGAGCGCTGATGAGCAGCCTCAGCCTGCATTTCTTCTACAATATCCCAGGCTACTGCACACTCCTTAGAAGTAGCACCTTTCTGAGCGCAAACACTTCTAGCATCTGCGATCGCCTTTTCAATTGCATCCTCAAATATAACACTCTTTGGCTTATCGACAAAATCGCTTTTTGTCAATATATCCGTTACCGAAATAATCCCGACGAGCTTGTCCTTAATCACCGGAGCCCGGCGGATGCGGGTATTTGCGAACAGCCGAGCCACATATTCCACACCCAAGTCAGGATTTACCGTAATGCAAGGCTTGGTCATAATCTCGAAAACGCGGACTTTTTTCGGATCTACTCCATAGGCTGCTACCTTGTAAACAATATCCGTTTCAGTCACAATGCCGTAGGCATCCTGTTCGTGGCGGCGTTCAACAATTAACGCGCGCAGACACAGTTCGTTCATCATTGCCACCGCTTCAGCTACCGTTGCCGAACCGCGAATGGTGACAACTTCTGTGGTCATAATATCTTGGGCTTTCATCATCATTCATTCTTGCTCCAACGTTATTAACTCTAGTTTCCGCGAACATGGGTCGAGAAAAAGCTTTGTTTTGATCTGGAATAATGATATGACGAATTTTTCCCCAGTTAACTGCACTCTGTCTGGCGACTTGCCTCCAAAAAGTCGATCGGCCTTGTAGGATCGCAGCATTCCGGGGATCAATCCTTGAGCTTGTTTGCCTAAATTTTCTTTTTCCCAGTCTCTAAAGAAGCAAAAGTTAACACAAACTGAGCGACTGCTTACGATCTCGGAGATCCCCGCCTCTGATAAACTTGATTGCTGGGAGTGCAAAAAAGCACAAGGCACGCAAGACTTAATTGGGAGAATATAGTTTGTGGACAATGTAATCGGTTTAGAGATTATCGAAGTAGTTGAGCAGGCCGCGATCGCCTCAGCTCGCTTGATGGGCAAAGGCGAGAAAGATGAAGCTGACAGAGTGGCTGTAGAAGCTATGCGGGAGCGGATGAACAAAATTCATATGCGCGGCCGGATCGTGATCGGCGAAGGCGAGCGCGATGATGCACCTATGCTTTACATCGGAGAACAAGTAGGTATTTGTACTCGCGAAGATGCCAAAGATATCTGCAATATAGATGAATTGATCGAAATTGACATCGCTGTTGACCCCTGCGAAGGCACTAACTTAGTTGCTTACGGTCAAAACGGTTCGATGGCAGTTTTGGCAATCTCTGAAAAAGGAGGTTTGTTTGCTGCTCCCGATTTCTACATGAACAAATTGGCTGCTCCTGCTGCTGCTAAAAATCATGTAGATATTCGCAAGACGCCCACCCAAAACCTAAAAATTATCTCTGATTGCCTCGGCCGCAGTATTGAGGATTTGGTGGTGGTGGTGATGGATCGCGATCGGCACAAAGGTTTAATTAATGAAATTCGAGAAGCGGGTGCAAGAGTTCGCTTGATCAGCGACGGCGACGTTTCCGCAGCAATTTCTTGCGCGTTTTCTGGTTCTAATATCCACGCACTTATGGGTATTGGTGCAGCACCAGAAGGTGTAATTTCAGCAGCAGCCATGCGCTGTTTGGGCGGTCACTTCCAAGGACAGTTAATTTACGATCCGGCTATTGTCAAAACTGGTTTGATCGGTGAAAGCAAAGAGAGCAATCTCGCCCGACTTAAAGAAATGGGCATTACCGACCCAGACAAAGTTTACAATGCTGAAGAGTTGGCATCTGGTGAAACAGTTCTGTTTGCAGCTTGCGGAATTACTCCCGGAACGTTGATGGATGGAGTTCGCTTCTTTGGCGGCGGTGCTCGTACTGAAAGTTTGGTAATTTCTTCTCAGTCGAAGACTGCTCGGTTTGTGGATACAATCCATATGTTTGACCAGCCGAAATCTCTGCAATTAAATTAGTCATTAGTTAACAGTTAACGGTTGACTGTTGGCTGTTGACTGTTGGCTGTCAACAGTTACCAGTTACCAGTCACCTGTTATTAGCGATAAACTAAGGACTAATAACAGGTGACTGTTGACAAGTAAAGATAAATAGTGACAAATCACAAACATGAATATTGCAGTCGTAGGTCTTAGCCATAAAACAGCACCGGTTGAAGTTCGTGAAAAACTGAGCATTCCAGAACAGAAGGTGGAAGGGGCGATCGCCCAATTGCGCAGCTACCCGCACATTCAAGAGGTTGCGATTCTGAGCACTTGCAACCGCTTAGAAATTTATATTATTACCACCGAGTCGGAGCCTGGTGTTCGGGAGGTGATTCAGTTCCTTTCGGAGTGTAGTAAAGTTCCTTTGCAGTCTTTGCGGCCTCACCTGTTTATTTTACTGCACGAAGATGCGGTAATGCACTTGATGCGAGTTGCTGCTGGTCTCGACAGTTTGGTGTTGGGGGAAGGGCAAATTTTGGCTCAAGTAAAACAAACTCACAAACTCGCTCAACAGTATAAAGGTGTCGGCAGAATTTTGGAGCGCTTGTTCAAGCAAGCGATCACAGCAGGAAAGCGGGTGCGCACGGAAACTAGCATCGGTACGGGTGCGGTTTCGATTTCTTCGGCGGCTGCGGAATTGGCTCAACTGAAAGGTCAGAATTTAGCCAGCAGCCGAATTGCAATTATCGGTGCTGGCAAAATGTCGCGGCTTTTGGTGCAGCATTTGCTGTCAAAAGGAGCTAGCCATATTTCGATCGTAAATCGATCGGCCCGGGGTGCTGAGGATTTGGCCAATCAGTTTAAAGATGCTCAATTACACTTGCATCTGCTGTCGGAAATGATGCAGGTAATAGCTAGTTCTGATTTGGTTTTTACCAGTACGGCTGCTACCGATCCGTTGTTAAATAAAGCTAAATTGGCAACTGTTTTAGAACCCGATCGCCCTTTGATGTTGGTGGATATTTCTGTGCCTCGCAACGTTGACTCGGATGCAAAGGAACTCCCTAATGTCCAGTCATTTAATGTGGACGACTTGAAAGCAGTGGTAGCTCAAAATCACGAAAGCCGCCGCAAAATGGCAATGGAAGCTCAGGGTTTGCTGGAGGAGGAAGTAGAGGCTTTTGATGTTTGGTGGCGCAGTCTAGAAACAGTTCCTACTATTAGCTGTTTGCGGGATAAGATAGAATTGATTCGCGAACAAGAGTTAGAAAAAGCTTTATCTCGTTTGGGGTCGGAATTTTCGGAGAAACATCAAGATGTGATTGAATCTTTAACAAGAGGGATTGTAAATAAAATTTTGCACGATCCGATGGTGCAGTTGCGCGCTCAACAAGATATTGAGGCGCGACGGCAAGCGATGCAGACTTTACAAACATTGTTTAATTTGGATGTGGATGTCAATCAGCAGTACAGCTAACAGCTAACAGTTGACAGTTGACAGTTGAGAATGGACAGCATTTAGCTGGTCATTAGTCATTAGTCATTGGTGATGTTTTGCATCAGCTTTGAATGTAATTAGGACTTACCCATTGGCTCGCCCAGCAACGGGGTTTCTTAACTAGAATTTAGGGTTTTACTCGTAACTTGTTACCAGGCTGGAGCCTGGTAACGTCTATCCGGAGGCTCTGCCTCCATTTTTGGACGAGGCAGAGCCTCTGGGTATGGGTTCCCAGGCAGAGCCTTGGAACCAGTTTAACCAGTTTAATGACTAACAACTAATGACTATGACTAATGAGTATTAAGCGAATTTATCCGATAATTTTACTGCTTGCAGGGCTGTGGCTGTTTGTTGAGTTTGCCTCCCGCCTTGCAGCAGAAATTCTCTGGTTTCAGGAAGTTGGATATCTTCAGGTTTTGCTGTTGAAGCTGAAAACTCAAGGGTTGCTGGGGACGATCGCAATTGCTGTTTCCTCTGCCTTTTTGATGGGAAATTTGGCTTTAGCCAGCCGCCTCCAACATCCCGCAGTAGAAATAAAATCACTTACTTTGGGCGCGTTAATCGCTTCAGGAAATGGGAGAAAAACGGGCAAGGACGATCGATTACCTGAAGTCAAATCTAAAAGTGCGTTTTCCTGGCTGCTATTGGCGGTATTGGGATTGAGTTCGATCGCAAGTTTGACGGTTATTCACTGCGGACTGTTAGCTGCCAATAGCCTAGGATATTTTGGTAGAGATGGCACTTCCTCTGTACTGCCAATTCAGTTGGGAATTCAGTCAATTCAGCAAATCGCAGTGCAGCTATTTTCTAACTGGTGGCAGTTGGGTGCGCTGCTAGGGATAATGTTGTTCTTGATAATTAAGCCAGAATTTTGGCTGCGGACGATCGCCCTTTTTCTCAGTTTGGCGATCGGGCTAATTGCCGCCAGTCGCTGGACAAAACTTTTACAATATTTTCACCCTACTAATTTTAACACGATCGCCCCTATTTTTAGTCAAGATATTAACTTTTATGTATTTGTTCTGCCAATTTTAGAGTTACTAGCATTCTGGCTGACCGCCTTGTTTTTGTATGGTTTATTATCTTGTGCTTTAACATATTTACTGTCGGGAAACAGCCTCAGTCAAGGGATGTTCTTGGGGTTTTCCCGATCGCAACAGCGGCACTTGTACGGCTTGGGAGCAGCTTTCATGCTAGCCGTAGCACTCCGGTACTGGCTGGGGCGCTACGCCTTGCTGTACTCGCGGGGAGACGTTACCTACGGGGCGAATTACGCTGACGTGACAGTGCGGCTGCCCGTCTATGGATTTTTGAGTATCTTGGCGGGGGCGATCGCACTTTTGATGCTGTGGCCAGTTTTTAATTTAAAAATTAAAAACCACAACTTAAAAAAGATTATTTTTGGCTTTTTAATTGTAAATATTTTCTTAGGATGGCTACTGCCAAATATTGTCCAGAGTCTGATCGTTGAGCCCAACGAACTAGCGCGGGAACGACCATACATAGAGCGCAGCATCGCCTTTACTCAAGAAGCATTCGACCTCAAAAGAATCGAAGTCAAAACTTTCGATCCAGTCGGGAAACTTACCTATGCAGACTTACAAAAAAATCAACTGACGATCGGTAACATTCGTCTGTGGGACAAGCGACCGCTGCTGCAAACCAACCGACAATTACAGCAAATTAGACCTTATTATAAATTTTTAGATGCCGATATCGATCGCTATACAATTAAGAACGAAACAGCCAAAAATGGAGATACTGACAGCCAGCAAGTGATTCTCGCAGCACGAGAATTAGACTACACAGCAGTTGCCCCCGAAGCTCAAACTTGGGTGAACGAACACCTGATTTACACTCACGGTTACGGCTTTACTCTTTCTCCTGTAAATACTGTCGGTGTCGGTGGCTTACCAGATTATTTTGTTAAAGATATTGGAGTTGACGCGGGCTCCGGCGAAACTGCTTTAGATATTACTAGCGATCGCATTCGGGCCAGCATTCCGATCGGCCACCCCCGGATTTATTACGGCGAAGTCACCGATACCGATGCAATCGCCCCGACAAAAGTTAAAGAATTTGACTATCCCAGTGGCGAAGAGAATGTTTATAATACATACAGCGGTAGAGGGGGAATTGCGATCGGTCCTATGTGGCGACGCTGGCTGTTTGCTTATCATCTCAAAAATTGGCAAATAGCGTTTACCCGCAATTTTAAACCAGAAACAAAGTTGCTGTACCGCCGTAATATTAACCAAAGAGTGCGGGCGATCGCTCCTTTTTTACGATACGATTCTGACCCCTATTTAGTAGTAGCTAACGGCAATCTCAGCCAAGGCGACATAGAAAAAAACCGGGAGGAAATTGGCAAGGTAATTCAGCCTTCATTATCGATAAATAAGGATTATTCAAACTATCTTTATTGGATTATTGATGCTTATACAACAAGCGATCGCTACCCGTATTCTGACCCAGGTAAAAATGAATTTAACTACATCCGGAACTCCGTAAAAGTCGTAATTGACGCTTACAACGGCTCCGTTGACTTCTACGTTGCTAACCAATCCGACCCGATTATCGAAAGTTGGATTGCGATCTTTCCTGGACTCTTCAAACCCCTCGAAAAAATGCCTCCTGCTCTCCGCAAACATATCAGATATCCAGCAGATATGTTGAGCATTCAATCCGAACGCTTGTTAACTTATCACATGGAAGACCCGCAAGTATTTTACAATCGGGAAGATTTGTGGCGGGTTCCCAATGAAATTTATGGCAACGAACAGCAGCCTGTAGAACCATATTATTTAATTATGAAACTGCCAACGGAAACAGCAGAAGAATTTATTTTACTGTTGCCATTTACTCCGGTAAGTCGCAACAATTTAACTGCTTGGATTGCAGGGCGATCGGACGACGATGATTACGGCAAATTGCTGCTGTACCAATTTCCCAAACAGCGATTAGTCTACGGCCCGGAACAAATCGAAGCTTTAATTAACCAAGATCCGGTTATTTCCGAACAAATATCCCTCTGGAGTCGCCAGGGTTCAAAAGCAATTCAAGGCAATTTATTAGTGATTCCGATCGAACAATCTTTGTTGTATGTGGAACCTCTTTATTTAGAGGCCGATCGTAACAGTTTACCAACTTTAATCAGAGTCATTGTTGCCTATGAAAACCGCATCGTCATGGCCGAAAATCTCGATGCGGCACTCAAAGCACTATTTCAGCCAAAATCTACCACTAAACCCGCGATCATTCGACCCGTAGAAGGAGCAGCACCAGCTTTAAATTGAAGTTCCCCCCGTAGAGGGGATGTTTAAATCTCGCAAACCCTTACGCTATAAGTGAATAAGCTGCTGCGCAGCTAAACCGTACAAACAGAGTTTAATTCCCCCTGGTTGGCAGAATAAAACTCTCATTTCCATCCTTGTCCTTTCGCACCTGAGCCCCCAACTTTACAAGAGCTTGTCTCGCCTTTTGTCGCACAAACTTGTCGTTTGTTTGATAATAAACTGCACTCCAAGCAGCAAACCGCACCGGCACGCTATCGGGATCTCGCCTCAAAAAATTAGCAGTTGCTCGAAACATTGGTGCTAATTTCTGCCCTTCCGGGGTTCCTTCCACCCATTGAGCAGCCATGTCATGCGATCGAGTTGCTTGGGGAATATCACCAAGTAGCAGCAACTCATCGAGACCTTTATTTCGCCATACCCTCCACGCTTGCGGGTCAATTTGTGGCGAAAGAGCGCTAATACCCCGCTCCATCAACCGCACGGCAATTTCAGGTTTTGCTTGGTAAAAAGAAACAGCAATGGAAAGAAACGGGTAAATTTCCACCCACCTCGGATCGTGCCGCGTAATGATATCAAAATAATCTTGACTCAGATGGTAGCCCGTTACGCTTCGCGCTTCGTCGTCGCCAAAATACTGCAAAAATTTGAGAAATGTCCAATCTGCAACTAAATTGTCAAATCCAAAAGTGGGGAGAGCTTTGAGCATTTTTAGGCGCAGCCCTTCTTGCTGTTCGGATTGCTTGAAACTGGCAGCAGAGATTGCAGGTGCGGGCTTTTCCCCCTGAGTTTCCACAGCAGTAATTCCGCCCAACTGCCCGCTGGACTGCATCGCAACGACTCCTGCTAAGGCCGCTGCGGCAATTAGTCCACTGACGAGCAGACTCAACCACTTTTGCGAAAATTGTTCGACTTTGGCTTCCACGGCACGATTAAATTTACGTTGTGAAGTACCGCTTCTAAAAACAAGGACAAACCTACCCACAGGTAATTTTTGCCCACGTATTAAGTCCGCGGTGTAACTTTGAGTCGAACGCCACTAACGCGCTTGCGCTTGGCAGATGCCCGACATTGCTGTTCTCGAACCCCAGTCAGTGTCACAATTTGTGTAGCGAAATGGTGAACTACCCACCGTCAAGCGGAGTACCGCTATGACGGGGGCTTCCAGTTTCGCGGGGAATAGCATCTGCCAAGACCGAAATCTTCCCAGGTTGACTTACATTCCCTCTACTGGCAGCAGCACTAGTTCCTAATGCCAAAAACCGCAAGGCTTCATCCCTAATGTTTTTCGCAGCATTGATATCTCTATCGTTGTGACTATGACACCTAGGGCAATCCCAATGACGCACACTCAAAGGCATTTCGGATACTTTGTGCAGACAATTATTGCAAGTCAAAGAGCTAGGGAAAAAGCGATCTATTTCGATATAGATCTTGCCTGATTTCTCAGCTTTATACTTGAGCATTGTTCCAAACATTCCCCATCCAGCATCGCTAATAGCTTGAGCTAGGCAGTGATTGCGTATCATGCCTTTGACATTGAGATTCTCTACTGCAATGACTTGGTTTTCGTCTACTATCTTGCGGGATAGTTTGTGTAAAAAATCTTCACGGACTCTTTTGATTTTTGAATGAACTCTGGCTACTAACCTTTTAGCCTTGTGTCTAGTATTGCTCCCTTTCTGTTTACGACTTAGCTTTTGCTGTTTGCGCTTGAGATTACGGCTATGTTTCTTGAGATGCTTAGGGTTTGCATACTTGCTACCATCACTGGTTACAGCAAAATCAATCAGACCAACATCTAAGCCGATCGCCTTACCATTAGCATCATTTTTTGGTGCTTCCCGTCCATCATCAACCAAGATCGAAGCATAATATTTACCATCAGTATTTTGAGAAATAGTAACGGTTTTGACAGTGCCCTCTAGTTTTCGATGAATTACGCAATGCACCTCACCAATGATTGGCAATTTGATCAAACTATCGCCTACTTTGACATTCTGAGGATAACTAATCGACTGCTTGCCATGTTTCGATTTGAAGCTAGGAAAACCGCCGCGTCGATTGAAGAAGTTTAGGTAAGCAGTAGACAGATTCAGTGCAACTACTTGAAGTGATTGGGAATAAGCATTAGTTAGCCAAGGGTACTCTTTTTTGAGATTTGGGAGTAGTCCTTGAATCGCACTTCTGCTAAGTCCTTTCCCAGTATCTTTGTAGGTTTGCTGACACAGATTCAAGCTGTAATTCCAGAACCAACGACAACAACCGAAAGCGCCCGCAAAATATGTTTGCTGCTCGGCTGTAGGATATATTCTGAATTTGTAGGCTTGATACATTATCGGTGATCAATATCTGTGATAACATGATAACAAGGATGCTAGAAGAACGCAAGGAATTTGTTCGTTTCCTCATACACCGCCTCTGTTGTCGAGAGCTACGCTTGTCGAATTGGTCGGCGGTGCAATCGTCAACTCACGCGCCTTTCATCCCACCGCTAAGGTGAGTACACCTATAGCGGGGGAATTCCCATCTGTTCAGTTAACGAGAAACATTCTGGGAATTCCCACTCCCATTCACCCATTCAAAAAATCCTTGTTGAAATGATTGCTGGCGCGGCAATGATTGTTCAGTCGTGGCGATGGCAAATCCCAAAAATACAGCACTCCCCAAAATAGCCAGCAACCCGAAATACTTCCCAATCCCCAAGTCGCGCTGAATGCGAGCTAGGGGCCTGCTCTCGCGCCTGAGCATTTTTCCCACCGTTAGTTGTTTCAAGCTAAAAGGATCGCGCACAAAATGGCCGCTCCAGCTAATTACCATATGGGAATGACAGTGCGGACAAGTGAATAGTCCACTTACCATCCCCACTGGGCCGACGACGCTGGAACGGTGGCAAATCGGGCAAGTGACAGAATGAGTGTTATAGGTGGGAGCGTTCATAACTGTTTTTCTTGAGTAAAAAACCAATAACCAATTGAGAGCCTGCGCTAACGCCTAGAGCGTGTTTTCCTGGCTTGACAATTAGATCTCGATCCCCATAAATCCCTCCCCCTTAAGAAGGAGGATGAGTCAAAGCTCTTGTCCACCCTCTTTTTTTAGGGGGGGGCTAGGGGGGATCTCCGATCGGCACATATCCTTAATTCCTAGTCTACCGCTCAGATCCGCCCGATCGGATCTTACTCAACCAAAAAATCTTCAAATTTCCAATCCCGTAACGAGTGCAAGCCAGCTCCATAGGTGAGATTGTATTGCAGCGGAGTAACTGTAATTTTATGGTCGCGAATAGCTTGTACATCTGTAGGCATATCATGCGATACCGTCGGATCGGAGGTTTCTTCCACATCTTCTAACAATTCCCCAGCCAGCCAATAATAAGTTTTGCCACGCGGATCTGTACGCTTTTGAAATATGTCGAAATAGCGGCGAATCCCTTGACGGGCGATCGTAACTCCGGTAATTTCTGCTTGTTCAACCGCTGGTATATTGACATTCAACAACATCGGTTTTAGCATTGGCTCTTTTTCCAACTGTGCGAGCAAAGTAACAGCAAAATTCACGGCCACCCCAAATTCCTGTGAAGTATAGCTTGCAAGGCTGAAAGCAATGCTGGGAATGCCTTCCATAAATCCTTCCATGGCCGCCGAAACAGTCCCCGAACAGAGGATATCCGTTCCTAAATTCGGGCCGTGATTGATCCCAGAAATCACAAAATCTGGCGGTTTGTCAAGTAAAGCCCACAAAGCTAGTTTCACGCAGTCGGCGGGAGTACCAGAACAAGCCCAAGCTGTGACTGTTGGCTCGAAAACAGATTCGACAATTTCGGCCCGGATGGGCTGGTGCAGGGTGAGCCCGTGGCCCGTGGCCGAGCGTTCTCTATCTGGACAAACTACACTCACGTTGTGGCCGGCGGCGGCGAGTGCGTTGGCAAGGCTGCGGATGCCTTGTGCAAAGATGCCGTCGTCGTTGCTAATTAAAAGTTTCATTGAAAGTTTTGTAGGCCTGAGAACAATACTAAACTAAATTTAGCTTGGCTCACAACAGCCTTCAATCTCAAATCTCAACTCTAAAATCAAAATGATTGCGCTAAATTTAGCTTGGCTCACAACAGCCTTCAATCTCAAATCTCAATTCTAAAATCAAAATGATTGTGCTAAACTCAGCTTGGCTAAAAACCGCGATCAATCTAAAATCTAAAATCTAAAATCTAAAATCAAGATGACTGTCCAGCTAAGCGACATTGAAACCCAACTAGAAACCCTGAGCCAAGAAGCCAAAAGCGCGATCGCAACTACCAATACCCTCGAACAACTCGAACAGTTGCGCGTCAATTACCTCGGCAAAAAAGGTCAACTATCTCAAATTTTAGCGATGATGGGCAAACTGCCGCCCGATCGGCGGCCGCAATTAGGTGCGATCGCCAACACCGTCAAAGAAGCCCTACAAACTGATTTGGAATCCAAGCGCGCCGCTCTCCAAACCGCCCAAATCCAAGCCAAATTAGCCTCAGAAACCATCGATGTCACCATGCCGGGGATTTTTCGCCCCCAAGGTCGCATTCACCCTTTAAACAGCGTTATAGACCGCGCTTTAGATATCTTTGTTGGCCTCGGCTACACCGTCGCCAACGGCCCGGAAATGGAAACAGATTATTACAACTTCGAGGCATTGAACACCCCGCCAGACCACCCAGCGCGGGATATGCAAGATACCTTTTACCTCCCAAGTGGCAACTTGCTGCGGACTCAAACATCCTCGGTGCAAATTCGCTACATGGAACAGCACAAACCGCCAATTCGGATTGTCTCTCCCGGTCGCGTTTACCGTCGCGATACAGTTGATGCGACTCACGCCGCAGTCTTTCACCAAATTGAACTTTTGGCAATAGATGAAGGGCTGACTTTTACTGACTTGAAAGGTACAATTAAAGAGTTTTTGCGACAAATGTTCGGACAAGATTTGCCGATTCGTTTTCGCACGAGTTACTTTCCGTTTACAGAACCTTCTGCGGAAGTTGATTTGCAGTGGAATGGTAAATGGCTGGAAGTTTTAGGATGCGGTACGGTCGATCCTAATGTTCTGCAAGGAGTAGGTTTAGACCCAGAAAAATATACTGGTTTTGCGGCTGGTTTTGGTGTTGAACGTTTTGCAATGGTACTGCATGAAATTGATGATATTCGTCGAGTTTATGCTAGCGATTTGCGCTTTTTGCGACAATTTTAAAGTGACTTGAAAAAACAGAACACTTAGAACCCCAACTTTTTGAAGAAGTTGGGGTTCTAACTCCTTCGAGCCGAGGCAGCACCTAGGGGCATGGTTGGGGCAGGTTGAAATCTTGACCGCAAGCATCCAAGCTACAAAGCCGCCGGATTCATGCGTGGGAGGGATTTCATAATCTAAAATCTAAAATCGCCCGATCGCACCACGATTCTGGAAGACAAATCAATTTTTTTGCTATATTGACCTCCAATTAAGATAATAGTTTTGGTTAAATGAGGAGTTGAACGTATGAAAAACTTGAATTGCTGGAACAAACCCGCTGCACTACTCGGCGCGATCGCGATCGTCGCCGGCGGTTTGCAGGCCAATGCAATTACTGTTACCCCGGAATCCACCTCCAATCTCAGTCAGGATGCTGAAAATATTGCCTTTGAAAATAGTCCCACCTTTCAAATAGCCCAGGCCGACAACCTTTGCCGCCTAGTCACTCCTAAGGAGGGTTTGACCGTCCGCCAGAATCCAGACCCCAAATCCCCTCGAGTTGGTGGCGTAGCACTTAACACTAAGGTAACGCTGTTCCAAGGTGCTACTTCTGTTAAAGCCTCGGATGGCCGCCTCTGGATTCAAATTACCGCCCCCGTCAAAGGGTATGTGGCTAGCGGATATCCCAACGACGAAAGTAATTTAGGTTCGTGTACCACAGCAAGCACCATTAGTCAAACTCCTTCCCCAAGTCCGGCACCAGCGCCAGCACCAGCACCCACACCTAGTCCGAGTCCGGCACCAGTGCCAGCACCCGCACCAGCACCCGCACCCGCACCCGCACCGCAC
>JAAUPI010000149.1 GCA_012035135.1 Microcoleus sp. CSU_2_2 | reverse complement strand
TTGGGTGGAAGATGAGCAATAGTTATAATTAGGGGCGAGCGATACAGAAAAACTTATCTTTAAACCCTCTTTCAGATTATCGATCGCCCTTGTTTTTGGCTTGCGATCGATTATTCAGCAAGCCCTATTTAGACATAAACGAGCTACAATTCAATAGTTTGTGTGGAAGACATGGAGTTTAAATACCAAATGTCATAGATAACAAATTAATACCGATCGCACTTCCGGAAAAACTTCCGGAAAAACTTCCCGAAAAACTTTACCAAACAACCACAACTCAGGAGTTAACAGCCGATGACGCTAGGAACCACCGAGATCCCCCAATTAAAACCGCTTTCCGACTCAGAACTGCACAAAATCAACGCCTACTGGCGGGCCGCCAACTATCTATCCGTCGGACAAATATACCTCCTCGACAACCCGTTACTCAAAGAACCCCTCAAACTCGAACACGTCAAACCCAGACTCCTCGGACATTGGGGCACCACTCCAGGCCTCAACTTCATCTACGTTCACCTCAACCGCCTCATCAAATCCCAAGATTTAAACGCTATCTACATCGCAGGCCCCGGACATGGCGGGCCGGGCTTGGTGGCGAACACTTATCTGGAAGGAACTTACACCGAGTATTACCCGAACATTTCCCAGGACGAAGAGGGAATTAAACGGCTGTTCAAACAGTTTTCGTTTCCCGGCGGTATCCCCAGCCACGTCGCGCCGGAAACTCCCGGTTCGATTCACGAAGGCGGCGAACTCGGCTACGCCCTCGTCCACGCTTACGGTGCGGCCTTCGACAATCCCGATTTGATTGTGGCGGCTGTTGTCGGCGACGGGGAAGCGGAAACGGGCCCGCTGGCTGCTAGCTGGCATTCTAACAAGTTTCTCAACCCGGTTCGGGACGGGGCCGTGTTGCCGATTTTGCACTTGAACGGCTACAAAATTGCCAATCCCACGCTGTTGGCCCGCATTCCGCGCGAGGAATTGGCAAGTTTGTTTGTTGGCTACGGCTACAAACCTTATTTTGTGGAAGGATCGGACCCGGAAACGATGCACCAGTTGATGGCTGCAACGATGGATACAGTCATCGGTGAAATTAAGGCGATTCAGGAAAAAGCCCGGAGTAATGGCTATTCCGATCGCCCTCAGTGGCCGATGATTGTACTGAAAAGTCCCAAGGGTTGGACGGGGCCGAAAGAAGTTGATGGGAAGAAAACTGAGGATTATTGGCGATCGCACCAAGTTCCGTTATCCGAAATGGCTTCTAAACCGGAGCACGTCCAACTCCTGGAAGATTGGATGAAGAGTTACAAGCCGGAAGAACTTTTCGACGAAAACGGCAAATTAATTCCTGAATTGGCAGAACTTGCACCCAAGGGCGATCGGCGCATGGGGGCAAATCCGCACGCTAACGGCGGCATTCTGCTAAAAGACTTGAAAATGCCAAAATTCCAGGATTACGCCGTAGATGTGCCAAAACCAGGCACTATCATGGCAGAAGCCACCCGCGTCACTGGCCGTTTTCTGCGAGATGTGATGAAACTGAATCAGGAAAACGCGAATTTCCGCATTGTCGGGCCGGATGAAACTGCTTCAAACCGACTCGATCCGGTGTTAGATGTCACAAACCGGATGTGGGCGGGGGAAATTTTGCCGGAGGACGATCGGATTTCTGCCGACGGGCGAGTGATGGAAGTCCTCAGCGAACATCTCTGTCAGGGTTGGTTAGAAGGCTATTTGCTAACAGGAAGGCACGGCTTTTTCTCCTGCTATGAAGCGTTTATTCACATCATCGATTCGATGTTCAACCAACACGCTAAATGGTTGAAAACTACTCGTCATATTCCGTGGCGTCGCCCGATCGCATCTCTGAATTACTTACTAACATCTCACGTTTGGCGGCAAGACCACAACGGTTTTTCGCACCAAGATCCGGGTTTTATCGACCACGTAATTAACAAGAAAGCGGAAGTTGTGCGGATCTATTTACCGCCGGATGCAAACACGTTGCTGTCAGTAACTGACCACTGTCTTCGCAGCCGCCACTACGTCAACGTGATTATTGCTGGAAAGCAGCCGGCTTTGCAATATCTGGATATGGATGCTGCGATCAAACACTGTACCGCAGGCATCGGAATTTGGGAGTGGGCTAGCAATGATAAAGGTCACGAACCTGATGTAGTAATGGCTTGCGCTGGTGATGTTCCGACGCTGGAAACTTTGGCTGCCGTTGACCTTTTACGTCAATATTTCCCGGATTTGAAAGTGCGGGTGGTGAATGTGGTGGATTTGATGACGCTTCAGCCTTCGACAGAACATCCCCACGGTTTGTCTAACAAGGATTTTGATGCTTTGTTCACTACCGATAAGCCAGTAATTTTTGCTTTTCACGGCTATCCTTGGTTGATTCATCGGTTGACTTACCGCCGGACAAATCACCCGAATATTCACGTTCGCGGTTACAAGGAGGAGGGAACGACTACGACGCCGTTTGATATGGTGGTGATTAATGACCTCGATCGCTTTCATTTGGTCGGAGATGCGATCGATCGCGTGCCAAAACTCGGTTATGCTGCGGCTTATGGCAAACAAGCTATCCGCGATAAGTTGATCGAACACAGGCAGTATATCAACAAACACGGCGACGATCTGCCGGAAATCCGCGATTGGAAGTGGCCTCACGCGGGTGCGGTTGCGTCGGAAGCGCCGCCGGAAACGAAAGATTCGGAGGTGACGGGAGATCAAGGTGTGCGATCGGGTGCTCCTGGGTAGTTTCGATCGCTGTCTGAAAAGAAAGTCCTTAGAAATTGAGGGCTTTTTTAATTGCTATGAGATAGTCGATTTAACGTTTAGTTGACACCAATGGGCGTCTATTCGTGCTCGCATCTGGCACATTTCTCAAGATAATTATGCCAGATGTCTAATTGCGTTGCTAAATCAGCCGATCGCCCTTGCCTCAAATTCAATCCATCAAACGATTTTCTCGCTAGAAGTTTCTTCTGTAGCTGGAGGTTCTACTGAATCACCAAAAGCAATCCGCAAGAATGGTGGCGCCAAAAATGTCGTCAGAATTACCATGATAATAATCGAAACCTCTAACGGTTTATCCAAAACCCCGCTAGCGGAACCGATGCCAGCAAAAACTAACCCGACTTCGCCCCGAGGAATCATTCCCACTCCGATCGCCAATCGATTAATTCCCGGCTGACCGAACACCACCCAGCCTGTAACAATTTTGCCAATAATCGCCACCACAATCAAGAAAGTGGCGATCCAAAGGCCAGCCCGATTATCCGGCACCGCTGGGTTCAAAACTCCCAAATCTGCCCGTGCTCCCACCGTCACAAAAAAGATGGGAACAATCACATCGGCGATGGGTTTCACCAATTCATCCAACTCATTGCGCGCATCGCTTTCATCCAAAACCAAGCCCGCAGCAAAGGCACCCAAAATTGCTTCGAGATGAATTGCGTTGCCCAGAAATGCCATGAATAAGGCAAAAATAAAGGCAGGAATCACAATATTACCACGAGTTTTGAGGTGTTCCACCACCGCCGAAAAAGTTTTGTTGAAGAAACCGCCTAGCAGAATCGAACCTAGTAGAAAAGCAGTGGCACTGACAATCAAATAGATGACATTAACAACATCTATTTCACCAGTTTTGGCCAAGCTAGCGACAACAGCTAAAACAATAATTCCTAGCACATCATCAATCACCGCCGCACCGACAATGATTTGACCTTCTTTAGATTTCAGTTGTCCTAATTCCGACAACACTTTTGAGGTAATTCCGATGCTAGTTGCTGTCAAAGCCGCCCCTGCAAAAATCGCCGGAATTGCGGCTGTATGGAATAGCATCATTAAGCCAACAGTACCGGCGCCAAAGGGAACTGCCACGCCCACGCAGGCGACAATAACTGCTTGAACTCCCACTTCTTTGAGTTGCCTGAGATCCGACTCTAAGCCAATTTCAAACAGCAGGATAATTACGCCTAATTCAGCTAGCACTGAAACGACTTCACTCTGCGATTCAAAAATACTGGTAACGGCGGTGGGGGATAGATGATTAATCGACTGCAAAACAGTCATAATTCCGGAATCTGAGGCTGACAGCCCTGCTTCGGGAAAAACGATCAGGTGTAAAGCAGACACCCCGACAATTACCCCTGCTACCAATTCACCCAAAACCGGGGGGAAATCGAAGTTTCTAGCTACTTCTGCGCCTAATTTACTAGCGAGATAAATCACTACCAAACTGAGTAAAACTCCGCTGAGGACGATCGGCGCATTTTCTGCCTCGACTGTTGCTAACAAAGGTATGGGGACAACTAGGGATGCGATCGCAGAACTTAAAGTCGTAATTGTATGGTTCACAAACATGAGTGAGGTGTTAAACAGTTGACAGTTGACAGTTGACAGTGAGGTTTTTAGGATAGGTAGTCACTTCACTCTATCTGACTATTAAGCAAAGCTTGAAGAGCCCAAATCTGGCGGAACATCCTGCCACCTTCCTTGACCTACTGCTTGAATTGCTTCTTTTAGCAACACATCTCCAGTATAAATTGCTCTACCAATGATCGCACTTTTGACACCAATTGGTTCCAAAGCCAACAAACTCAATAAATCTGCGATCGAACTGACGCCACCCGAAGCAATCACTGGAATCGAAATAGCATTGGCAATTTCGCGCAAAGATGCCAAATTCGGCCCTTCCATCGTACCGTCTCGGTGAATGTCTGTATAGATAATTTCAGCAGCCCCTAATTGGGCCATTTGCTGCGCCAATTCTGTTGCTAAAACGGCCGATGTTTCCAGCCAGCCTCTAGTAGCAACTTTCCCATTTCTAGCGTCGATGCCGACCAGAATTTGACCGGGAAATTCAGCGGATAATTCGCCGACTAATTGCGGTTGTTCGACAGCAACGGTGCCTAGAATTGCCCGCCTAACACCTAAATTGAGGATAGCAGCAACCGAAGTGCGATCGCGCATTCCGCCTCCGACTTGACAGGGAACATCAACTGCCCTGACAATGGCTTCAATGGCTGCTTGGTTGACGGGATAACCCGCTTTGGCGCCGTCGAGGTCTACTAAATGCAGCATGGTTGCGCCTTCATTTACCCACTGTCTGGCGACTTCGACGGGATTGTCGTTAAAAGTTTGGGACTTGGCGTAGTCTCCCTGATAGAGTCTGACGCATTTTCCATCCAATAAGTCGATCGCCGGAATTACATTCATAATATCTGGAATGGGGAATGGGAACCCCCCCTCCTGCCCCCCAAGGGGGAATTGGGGAATTGGTAATTGGTAATGAGTAATTGTAGTGGTAATTCTGACAATTGATTGATTGACTGTCAACTGTCAACTGTCAAGTGTCAACTGTTATACATTCACAGCCACTGTTTAAATGAAACATAATCGCTGACGAAAGCATTGACCACAAAGGAGTATTGACATCAGCTTTTCTCAAAGCTTCCGCCGTCCAATCATTGCAACTTCTCAAAATAGAGTAACTGCCGTTTGCTTCATAAAAACTATCACTGTTGTGGTAGCCATAACTAATTTTTAGTTTATTACCTCCGGCATCTAGTTGGAATGAATTTTTAAGGAAATTCACAATGTTTAGGTAATTACGCCCACTAATTTTAACACATTTTGTTTCTTTGTTTTGCGGCAAAACCCGATAACCTTGGACTTGCACCGTAGACGGAGTAGGGAGAAATAGTGCATTGAAAGCCGTAACTGGATTGATGGTGGCGGAGGTAGGAGTCTCCAGCATAAAATCTCTATCTCCCCAACCGAAAGACAAATATTGATACTCAGAATTTGAATCGCGCCCGATTTCGCTTAAGCGTAAATATTGATTCCAATTAAAGAATTCATTTTTGACTGGAACTATAATATCAGTGTGGATGCCTTGATTGGAAATATAAATCGGAATTACACAATCTGTTTGCGAGTAATTTCCCCACTTTCTGGGAGTTAGATAGCCAATAGCCAGCAAAGCGGTAAGGGATAAAGTGGCAATTGCTAAATTGCGCATGATTTTTTTCAATTTAACCATCGATCGCAGCAGATGAACATCATAGCATTCAAATCCTCGACTTCTTTAAGCAGGATGGGGTAGTTGAAGAATTAGGGCAGATAAATCGATCCTGTTTCGGTTAAGGTTTTGCGGATGAATTCAAGTTTGCGATCGACTTCTTGATTTAATGAGTTTATCATAATAGATTGACAGGTACGGCTTGCAATTCTTGAGCTTTTTCTTCGGGTAATGCGTCGTTGGCAAACATTCCGGCGGCGAGTTCGGTTCCTGCTAGATATTTTAGCCGATCGCTCGATCGATAGGGCGGATAAAATTGGGCGTGCAAATGCGCTTCTGGATGCGGTTTCCCGTCTGTAGGGCCTTGAAACCAAGCCATCAAATAAGGGAACGGGCGGTGCCACAAACCGTCGTATTTGAGGGTGACTGTTTTTAAGGCTTTGGCGAGCGATCGACGCTGTGTTTCGGTAAGATTGATAAATGTAGCGGCAGGTGCGATCGGGGCAATCCAAACTTCGTAGGGGTAGCGGGCGCAAGCGGGCACAAAGGCGATTGCCTCTTCGTCTAAATAAAGAATTCGTTGTTGGTCAGCAATCTCTTTTTGAATCAAATCTTGCAGCAAACCGGAACTGTTTTTTTGATAGTAAACTGACTGACATTCTAACATCCGCGCCGGCACCGGTGGCACGAAGGGATAAGCGTAAATTTGACCGTGGGGATGATGCAAAGTCACTCCTACTTCGACGCCACGATTTTCAAAAGGCAAGACGTATTCAATTTCGGGATTGCTGCCGATAACTGAAGTACGATCGGCCCATACTTCTAACAGCAATTCTAAGTGAGATAACTCCAAAATGCCTAAAGAAGACAGCGGATCTTGAGTGAAAACAACGACTTCGCAAATGCCCTTAGCTGGCAAAGTTTCCACAATATTTGCAGGTGCGTTTTTTGCTTGCAAAGTCATTGAGGGAAAGCGGTTGTCAAAGACTGCGACATCGTAATCTCCCGGCGGCAATTCAGTCGGAAATTTAGGATTAATTGTAGCAGCCAGCGGGTTGTATTCCGGCGGCGGCATGAAAGTTCTTCCCTGACGGTGGCTGGCGTAGGCTACCCATTCCCCTCGCAAAGGATGCCAGCGAAAGTGCGGGTTTGCTTGGACGGGTTCATTGCTAGGACTTACGGCGGCGATAGCTTCTGGAATTGGGTAGCGACTATAGAGTGTGAGTGGGCGGCCGTCTGGTTTTCGCAAGGTTTGGACGTACATTTGTTGTTGGGGCGGGCGATCGCTTTTAATAGATGTTAGACATCTCCCATAATTATTGTGGAACAGGCATCCTGCCTGTTTAAAACCAGCTTTTTGGGAGATATCTATTATGACTATAACTTCGTGCTTTGATAATTCGCCCCTACCTAAAGTCGCAAATATCGTTCACCAAGAGGTGATATCATGTCCGGTCGATGACCGATCATAAAAATGGTTTGTACTGAGGAATGCAAGTCCCTACAATGGAAGGACTAAAGTCCTCACTACAAACTCATCTGATTGTGCTCGTTCGATTGGATATGATATGAAACCCCTGGCTAATAGCGAAATTCCTCGGTATTAGGAGTTTTGACAGTTATTTACCTTGAGAGTCGGTACGGGAATAATCGTCTTGAAAGCGTACAATATCATCTTCTCCGAGATATTCGCCATTTTGTACTTCAATTAAAATCAGTGGGATAACTCCCGGATTTTCAAGGCGGTGATTGACACACTGAGGAACGTAGGTAGACTGATTTGTAAATAGAACTTCTTCTGTTTCGCCGCAAGTAACTTTCGCTGTACCGGAAACTACGATCCAGTGTTCGCTGCGGTGGTGGTGCATTTGCAGGCTGAGGCGGTGTCCGGGCTTAACTTCTATACGCTTAATTTTATATCCTGGGCCCTCTTCAAGAGTTGTAAAAGCACCCCAAGGGCGTAATTCTGTGGCAGCAATTGCGTTGGGCGCAGCAGATGCACGCAGAGTTGCGGTGTGAGAAATTTCTTGAGTTTGAACCATGTTTTTACTCCTTCAGGGTTGCTAGCTAAAGCTTTTAGTACAGAAAATTGGTTTTCGAGGGTAGCTAATTTGTTAAAATTGAAGCTTACCTGCACGGACGAGTTAGCAAGCTGTACAGTTTGATTGAGAAATCTGTTCAGTCCGATCGACCCGCCTTAACAACCATAGCAAAATCACCCTAGCTGTTGTCACTACAATTTGACCGATCGGCCAAATCTACATTAACTTTTCATCTACAAGCGCTGGCGGTGGCTAGGATTTGCAAGGTTTCGATCGGGCAATACCGGGCAGAATCTAGAATCTGAAATGACCGTTGCCGTTAGGAACTAACGAAAAAGTGCTTAAATGCTTCAATAAGGAACACCAAGACGCTGGCTAGTAATAGCCCACCCAGTCTTAATGTTCGATCGGCAGCCTGATAATAAATTCTGTACCATTGCCTATTTCAGAAATACAATCTAATTTACCTTGGTGTTTTTCTACAACTATTTGATAGCTAATAGACAAACCCATACCTGTGCCTTTGCCGATCGGTTTTGTGGTAAAAAAGGTATCAAATATTTGCTGCTTGACTTCCTCGCTCATTCCCGGCCCGTTGTCGCTAATTCGGATTTCTGCAAAATTGCGCGAACTGAAGCTATGCCCAAGGGAATCGCCTACTTCCGTGCAAATCCTAATTTGACTGGGATTGTCTCGCATTTCTGGAAAAGATCGCCCACTATTCCAATCATTCAAAGCATCGATCGCGTTGCTGAGAATATTCATAAATACTTGGTTGATCGGCCCAGAAAAACACTCAACAAGTGGCAAATTACCGTATTTTTTCACTAGTTGAATAGGTGGCATTTCTCCGTTTCCTTTCAAGCGGTGATTGAGAATTAACAGCGTGCTATCAATACCATCGTGAAGGTTAACTGGTTTCATTTCTGAATTGTCGTGCCGCGAGAAGTTGCGCAAGGACTGGACAATTTGGGAAATGCGTTCAACTCCCACATTCATTGAAGACATGATTTGGGGCAAATCTTTAGTGATAAAATCGAGTTCGATCGTCTCTTTTTCTGCTTGAATTTCCGGTACTGGAGCGGGATAATGTTCTTCGTAAAGTTCCACCAGGTGTAACAAGTCTTGAGTATAGTTTTTGAGATGAGCAAGATTACCGTAGATGAAGCTGACGGGGTTGTTGATTTCGTGAGCGATGCCAGCAATTAATACTCCCAAACTGGACATTTTTTCACTTTGAACGAGCTGAGAATGAGTGTCTTTGAGTTCTCCGAGGGCTGCTTCTAGTTTCGCTGCTTGTTCTCTACTTTGCGTTTCTGATTTCCGCAAAGCTTCCTCCGATTGTTTGCGATCGGTGATGTCTCTTTGTACGCCGATAAAGTGAGTTAATTTACCAACGCGATCGCGGACTGGAGATATTGATAAAGCATTCCAAAAAGAGGTTCCGTCTTTGCGATAATTCTTTAATATTACCTTGCATTCGCTCTCGCTTTGCAAGGCTTGCCGGATGATTCTCACTGCCACCGGATCGGTATCAATTCCTTGCAAAAATCGACAGTTTTTACCAATAATTTCGTCTCGCTGATAGCCAGTCATGCTTTCAAATGCTGGATTGCAATAAATAATTGGGCGATCGGGGTTCGTGGCGTCAGAGATGACAATTCCAGTGCTGGTAGCCGCCATAGCCCGATCGTACAGCCACAGCATTTCTTCTGTGCGTTTGCGATCGGTAATATCCCGCAGCGTAGCTAGATAAGCCCTTTCCCCTTCCCATTCCGTTTCCACCAACCGCATTTCTACCACAGCATTTTCTTTGTGTTTGCGAATAGCTTTAACTTGTGTTTGCACGACGCGCATTCCTGCTGCGTCTGTTTCTCCCACTTGCGGAATAATATCCGTGTCCATCTCAATGTCGCAAGCCGAACCTTCTACTACTAAATTACCAAAAAACTCTTGTCCTAAAAGTTCCTCTTCCGTACAGTTAAACAGCGCTTCTGCTGACGGGTTTGCAAAACAAACAAGCCCTTGTTTATTGACAACTGCGATGCCGTCTGCATTTTTTTCGATCGCATTCCTAAATCGAGATTCGCTAGCTTTTAAATCGCGCTTTAGCTGTTGCATTGCTAGTTGCATCTGCTGCATTTCGCACAGATTAACAATATAAGCTTCTGAGAGGTGGCTGTCTGCCACATCCGGCCCTAAACTGTTTGGCAACTGTTGATTGTTTAGTTTATTATTTGCAATATTTTCTGCTGTACGCTGTTGCAAACTGTTGATATTAGTGATATTACTTTTTGGGTCTGCATCATGAAAAAACATCATAGTTAAACCCTTCCAGAAAAATTTTTTAAATTTAATTTGTTTCGATCGCTCAATTCCCCGCCTATTGAAGCAGAGAATAATTTACAATCAATCCTAGCACACCTTATTGATCGACAATCCTAAGATATTATTAAAATTAAGATTTGATGGTAATATAATTCTGTGTAACATTTTGCTAAGAGATGTCAACACTATTTAGAAATAAATGTCCAATTAAAATATGTATAGCCTTTCTCAGATTTTTTTTAATCGAAGCGGTAATGGGTAATGGAAACCCCCCTCGCCCCCCCAAGGGGGGAATGGGGGAATCTATCTGGATGTACCTCACTTACTTGAGAATCTATATATCTTTTTGTAAACATAAATATAGTCGAGTAAAGCAAACTCATCTTTAAGTTAAAAAACTAATACCAATTACCAATTACCAATGCCTAGATCGTGCCAGTACAGCCAGATTCGATCTAGAATATAACCTGTCTATTTTTGCGATCGCAATTTCACACCAATGGCACGTCTAGCACTTCTAAGTACATCTAACAAAACCGGACTAATTGACTTAGCACGCAGTTTAGTAGAAGAATTTGAATTTGACATAATTAGCAGTGGCGGGACAGCGACGATCCTGAAAGAAGCTGGAATCCCCGTCACCAAAGTAGCTGAATATACTGGTTCTTCAGAAATTTTAGGCGGGCGAGTCAAAACACTCCACCCACGCATCCACGGAGGTATTTTGGCACGTCGAGATGTAGCACAAGATATCACAGATTTAACAGAAAATCAAATTCGCCCGATCGATTTAGTCGTTGTCAATTTGTATCCATTTGAACAAACAATCGCTAAATCCGGAGTAACAGTAGCAGAGGCAATTGAACAGATAGACATCGGCGGACCTGCGATGCTGAGGGCTTCAGCAAAAAACCACGCATATTTGACAGTTTTGTGCGATCCAGACCAGTATCATACTTATTTAGAAGAACTGCGACAAAACGGTGGAGAAGCTTCATTAGAATTTCGGCAAAAGTGCGCGCTAGCAACCTTTAAGCATACTGCTAACTATGACAGCGCGATCGCATCCTATCTCAGCAGTCAATCCACTCAAGAATCATCCCCAAAAACCGAGTTTAACCTATCAGGAAAAAAGCTGCAAACTCTGCGTTACGGCGAAAACCCCCATCAAGCAGCCACCTGGTATCAAAGCGGAAAAACTCCCACAGGCTGGACGAATAGCACCATCCTGCAAGGCAAAGAATTAAGTTATAACAATTTAGTAGATTTAGAAGCAGCCAGGAGGCTAATCGTAGAATTCCCAGACACTCCCGCCGCCGCGATTCTCAAGCATACAAATCCATGTGGCACCGCCTTGGGAACCACTATTTCAGAAGCATATCAGAAAGCATTCGACACGGATTCAGTATCAGCATTTGGTGGAATTGTTGCTCTCAACCGCCCGATTGATGCAGCCACTGCCACTGCATTAACTAAAACATTTTTAGAATGTATAGTTGCGCCTGGGTGCGAACCGGAAGCTGAAGAAATTATCAAAAAGAAGGCAAAAGTGCGAGTGTTGATTTTGCCAGATTTGACTCAAGGGCCGTCGCAAACTGCTAAAGTAATCGCAGGTGGTTTACTCGTCCAAGATGCAGACAATGTAATAGAAGATACGAGTAAATGGCGTGCAGTTACTGAGAAACAGCCGACAGCAGAAGAGTTAGCAGAATTGCTGTTTGCTTGGAAAGTAGCAAAACACGTTAAATCAAATGCGATCGTAGTGACGCGCAATTGCACTACAATTGGTGTCGGTGCAGGACAAATGAATCGCGTCGGATCGGTTAAACTAGCATTAGAACAAGCCGGAGAGAAAGCTAAAGGAGCTATTTTAGCTAGTGATGGTTTTTTCCCCTTCGACGATTCCGTAAAAACGGCGGCTGAGGCGGGAATAAGTGCGATCGTCCAACCGGGAGGAAGTATGCGCGATCGAGATTCGATCGACTGTGCCAACCAACTCGGAATTACAATGGTTTTTACCGACATCCGCCACTTTTTGCATTAAAAATAAAAAACAGAATACCCAGAGTCCCGACTTCGCCGAAGTTGTCGGGGTTCTAACAAAAGAGCATTCCCGCCTAAAATTTATTTAGCGTATTGCAAAAAGTATAAAATCTGAATGTTGCCAATCAAAAAATAATTTTATGACTACCACAATTCAACAGCAAACTAAACCCCAAGAAGTAAAAGTTAAAATCCTCCTCACTGGCGGACATCAATGCACGATCGCGCTCAAATCCGATGCACCATTATTGCACCGCCTTGTCAAAACATTACTCGATCACACTAACCAAACAGCAGGTTTTTCCACCTTATTTCAGATTCCCATAGACGACGGACGATCGGCACTTTGTTTTCCAGGCGAACATCTAGTCGGGTTAGTCACAGAACCTCCAATTTACTTACAACAACCGCCATCCCAGCAGCCAGAAATTCCCTTAGAAATCCCTGTAGAAATTCCCTTAGAAATCCCCGCCTCTGCGCCGCCAGTCAACGACGAATTAATATCTCGATACGCTCAAATTGACAACTTCCTGACAACCGCCGAAAAGAATAAACTTATTAAATACGTTTTAGCAAAAGAATCACAATTTGTAACTACCAGTACCTCAACCAATGCCGAGGATTACCGCCGTTCTATGGTACTCCACTCATTCCCCGAATTCTCAGAATTGATGGTGAATCGGATTAAAGCAATTCTACCCGACGTACTCCGCAAATTAAATCTTACTTCATTTGCGATCGGCGAAATAGAATCTCAGTTAACCATGCACAACGACAATAACTTTTACAAACTTCACAACGACAGCGGTTCGCCAGATACAGCCACCCGATTTTTTACCTACGTTTACTATTTCAATCGAGAACCAAAGGCTTTTTCTGGTGGCGAATTGCTAATTTATGACAGCAAAATTGAGAACAATTTTTATGTTGCCGATCAGTCTTTTAGAACAGTTGAACCGCGCAATAACAGCATTGTATTTTTTCTGAGTCGCTATATGCACGAAGTTTTGCCCGTCAGTTGTCCCTCGAAAGCTTTTGCTGACAGCCGCTTTACTATCAATGGCTGGGTACGTCGAGCCAATTGAGGTATAGCACGTCAAGCCAATTTTTTCATAAGTCCTGATGTGCTGACTTATACCAAATCCGGGTTAGTTACCCCTTTTATAATCTCGTAAATGTAGTAAATGTAGGGTGCGTCGCTACGAACAACTCTCGTTGCTATTGGGAGATCTCATAGCGACGCACCATACCAATTATAACGGGGATGGGAAACCCGGATTTGGTATTACTC
>JAAUPI010000148.1 GCA_012035135.1 Microcoleus sp. CSU_2_2 | reverse complement strand
TGTGTATTCATTCTCATCTTAAGTATAAGGGCGAAAGCCCTTTTTACACCGCTAAAAATGTTAAGATTCAAGAAAGATTGACGGCGGTTAAAACCGCTCGTGTCGCTTACATCTCATAGCTAAAGCTGATGAGTTTTCCGCTTTCCGTCCTTGTTTTATAAATAGACAATACTTATCTTTTCCGGCGCTAAATTTTCTCTAGATAACTCAGCAAGTCGGCCATTTCTTGCGGACTCGGCTGAAATTGTGGCATTGGTGGGGTTCTGCCGCTGGTGACTTGGCGGATCAGATCGACTTCGGACTTGTGTTGTGATACTTTACACAAGCTGGGCCCGACTTGAGTGTCTGCAAGGGATTTGTGACATCCCGCACAGTTCATGTGAAAAATGGCAGAACCCTGAATGGGATCTCCCGTGAGGGACAGTACGCTGCTCACGTAGGGATCGGCAACTTGAAAGTGGCGAATTGCTAAACTCGCTAAGCCGATCGCGAGCAAAACCGCTAGAGCAAATATGACTAGCCGCTCGATCGGGTTTTGAATTTCATTCCTGGTAAATTGGTTATTCAAAGGAGTTCAATTAAAAAAGTATGTACAAGAAAATTTATTTCTCATAACATAGCTTAATCGTTCGCAGCCTGGAGATCAAGCTTTCAGACCGCTTCAATGACGATAAATGCGGAAATTCATCTGTGTAAGTGCTGGTAATATTAAAAATAGGTTGTTAAATCTTAACGATAAGGAGCTCTCATGGTAGAACCGTTGCTTTCAGGTATTGTTCTGGGTCTAATCTTTGTTACTCTGGCTGGGCTGTTTTTTGCTGCTTACCAGCAGTACAAGCGTGGCGATCAGTTGGGCATCAACAAGTAGGGGGGTACACAGTCCCTAACTGATCCTGTCGGGGATAGTGGGGGAGAGGGAGAGGGAAAGAGTGGGGGAGGGTAATTCTGGATACGAAGAATCAAAACTCGTGTTAAGTTCATCCGTGTATCCGTGTCCAAATCAATGTTTTGGTCTTCCTTCTTTCTTCTTCCTTCTTTCTTCTTCCTTCAAAGATACCGATCGAGAATAGTAGCAGTTTCCCCACCAGTTTTTTCCCAGCTAAATTGTTTTGCTCTCGCTAAACCGAGGCCTCTCAGGTGCGATCGTACTTTACCATCACCTGCGATCGCGCCCATAGCTTCACCGATTTCCCCGACGCTGTAAGGATTGACTAAAAATGCTGCACCGCCAGCGACTTCTGGCATGGAAGACAGGTTAGAAGTGATGACAGGAGTACCGCAAGCCATGGCTTCGAGTACGGGGAGTCCGAATCCTTCCCAAAGGCTGGGGAAAACTAGGGCGATGGCTTGGTTGATAACTTTCGGCAAGTCAGCCGGGGGAATGTAGTCTAAAAATTTTACTCGATCGACCAATCCCAATGCTTGAACTTGCGCTTTCAACAGCGGTGTATAACGTTTATCTTCCGATCCGGCTATCCATAATTCGTACTCGCCACTGCTTGGTAAAGTAGCAAATGCTGCTATGATTCTCTCCAAGTTTTTATAAGGATTATGGCGGCCCATATACAGAAAATAATTGCTAGTTGGCAAATCGAGAAACCGAAAAAAACTAGCATCGTATCCGGGTAAAATTGGCGTAATCAAAGAAGTTGGAATTTGGCAAAAATTGACGATATCTTTAGCAGTTGCTTCCGAGTCACAGATGACGTGTTGAGCTTGGCGCAGCACTTGGGGAATATAGTAACGGTGGTATGGTGTTAAGGGATCGAAGCGACGGGGAAATCGCAACGCAATTAAGTCATGTACTGTAACTATGTAGCGACAGCCAGCAAATAGTGGCGCTTCGGGAATTGGAGAAAATAAAAGCTGGGATTTGAGTTGTTTGTATATTTTGGGGAGTTGGGTTTGCGTCCACAGCAGTCGGTTGATGTGTCCTTTGCTTCCTTGTTCTGGAGTTAGGTTGGATGGGATTTTGTAACAGGTACTGTCGGAAAATTCTTGGGCTGTTAGTAATGTTGGGTTGAGTGATTTTAGATGGGGAAATAGGTTTTTGGCGTAGATGGCTAAGCCTGTTGGTTTGGAAATTAGGAAGGAGAGGTTGATGAGTAAGTTGGATTGGGGATTGGCCATGGGTTAAACAGTTGACTGTTGACAGCGAGGTTTTTAGGGTGGGATTTACACCCCATCCTAAAAACATGACGCCTAAAAGCGGGGGTTTTAAACCCCTGAATTTTGATAATATTTAGATTGCGGTTTTTTGGTGAGACTTTTTTTGTTAACCGCAGAGGGCGCAGAGGGCGCAGAGAGGAGAGAGAAAGAGAGAGAAGATTTAAAGGTATTGTTGTAATATATTAGCAGTGGCTTTTCCGGTTTTGCTCCAGCTAAATCGATCGGCTCTTGCTAAACTAGCAGTTTTTAAGTTCGATCGCAATTTTGAATCTGTGGCTACTGCTTGCATTGCTGCGACGATTTCTCCGACACTATAAGGATTTACTAATAATGCCGCATCTCCAGCTACTTCTGGCATGGATGATAGGTTGGAAGTAATGACGGGGGTGCCACAAGCCATTGCTTCTAAAATTGGCAACCCAAAGCCTTCCCAAAGTGTAGGAAAAATAAGTGCGATCGCCTGATTCATTAGTATAGGTAATTGAGCATAGGGAACGTAACCGAGAAATTTGATTAGATATTTTAAACCTAATTCTTCAACTTGTGCAATTAACTGTGGCGTGTAGGCATTAGTCGGTCCCGCTAACCAAAGTTCGTAATTCGATCGATCGGGTAAACTGGCAAATGCACTAATTAATCTTTCCAAGTTTTTGTAAGGATCGTGTCTGCCGGTGTAAAGAAAGTAATTTTTGGCTGGCAAATCTAGATATCTATAATTAATATTATCACAAGCTAAAGGAATTGCGGTCATTTTTTTGGCAGGAATTTTGAAGAAATTAGCAACATCATCGGCAGTCGCTTGGGAATCGCAAATAATATGTTCTGCCTGTTTCAAAACCTGCGGTATATAATAACGACAGTATGCTGTCAAGCGAGAAAACCGTTTGGGAAATCGCAAAGGAATTAAATCATGAACGGTGACAATGTGGCGACACCCAGAATATAAAGGTGCTTCGGGGACTGGGGAAAATATTAAGTGTGATCGCAATTTATGATAAATTTTAGGTACGTTGAACTGAGTCCACAGGATTCTATTAATTTGTCCTTTACTTCCGCGATCGGGTGTGAGATTGTCGGGTATTTGATAGCAATTATAATTGTCTATTTCCTGGGAAGTAAGTAATGTAGGTTCTAGTTTTTGCAGTTCGGGAAAAAGATTGGCTGCATAAGTCCCGATTCCTGTCGGTTCGGAAGTTAAAAATGACAGGTTAATTAACAGTGAATTAGGCATAATTCGATACCGTATGGTGCGTCGCCTGCGACAATCTCTAACTAATATTAAAACATCTAATAGCGACGCACCCACACAATACCGTATGGTGCGTCGCCTGCGACAATCTCTAACTAATATTAAAACATCTAATAGCGACGCACCCTACACAATAGGGTGGGGTGTAAATTTCATCCTAAAAATATCACGCGACCTCTGTCAACTGTCAACTGTCAACTGTTTATCGAGCATTTGAGCTACATCCGCCGGATTTGGCAGACGAATTGTAGCATATTCTTGATGAATAATCTCAAAAAAATGCTTGACTTTTGACTCGAATTGTGGAAGTCTAAAATATTGACTGCGCTGATAGGCAGCCGCTTGAATTTCTGCTAATAAATCGGGATTGACTATTAGTTTATGTGAATGCAGGCAAAGTTCCTCAATGGTATTGAATAAAAAACCCGATCGCCGATTTTCGACAATTTCCGGTTGGCCACCACCATTGAAAACAATCGGAGCACAACTATTTTGCATTGCTTCTACAGTCGCCATCCCGAAATGTTCGCATCTTTGAGGATTGACTTCACCCAATCCGCAGGCGTGCCAAAATATGCTAGCTTTAGCATAAAGCGATTTTACCTCATCGAAGTCAGCATTGACCTTGAGTTCGATCGCACCCGCACCTTGCTTTAATAGATTCTGGACTGTTTTTAAATAAGGATTCTTCGGAATACTACTTCCGACTAAAATTAACCGCCATCCTTGCATTTGTTCTGGATAATCTACCAACAAACTGCGGAAAGCTTGAATTAATTCAATTTGCTTTTTCGTTCCCCCAGCTTCAAACTGTCCGACAGCCAAAATCATCTTTTCTTTGGGAACTTTAACTGTTTCCATTTCCACAGGCGGATACAGCATAAAAGTTGGCTGTAAGTTCCAGCGTTTGTCCAACCACTTGATGCTAAATTTACTGCTTGCAATCATAAAAGTATAGTTATCGACACCAAAGTGATGATTGCGAAAGGTATTGGGAAAGTGGCAGATAAATACCGAAATTGGTGACAGCGGTTTCACTTTTTCCAGTTGGTTGGCATTGATAAAAATATCGTAATTTTTGCTGGCTTTGGCAATTTCATCAAACGGATTTTTCATATCCTCCACAATGATGCTAGAATCAATACATTGCATTCCGCGTTTTTCGTAAAACTGTAAGGGGATCACTTTTATTTTACATTGCGAAAGATTCAAGCCATACCATGATTCTAAGTCAGAAATAGTAACTGGCTTGTTAGTAATAAAAGTAATGTCGAATTGATTTTGTAGCAAGGAAGCGATAGTAACGACGTATTTTTGTCCGCCACCAATAAAATGCAGTCCATGATCGTAAATTGCGATCGACATTTTACGAGATTTTCCAACCACCTGCAAGCGAGAAAAAATGCGATCGACTTTGAAGTGACTATAAATTACAGCTAACTTTTCAGACAATTGCGACAGCACAATTTCGATGATTTCCGGCTTCTGATATTCGTACAATTTTTTAATTGCTACAAATAAACTTTCCAACAACAAATCGTACTGCTTGTTAGTAAAAAAATCCGAAGTGTGAATTGAGGCAGCAAGTTGCAAAGGTTCGTGTTTGGCTAAATACAAAAACCGATTCCGGTTGCAAAAATACTCCGTGAGTTTGCTACCCTTACTCGAACCCCGGTATTCGTGATGGGCGATGGCTGTCGGAGTGTAAAGCATTTTCCATCCTTGTTTTTGGCAGCGTTTAGAAAACTCTACATCCTCAAAATACATCACAAAATCTTCATCAATTTGACCAACATTTTCGAGACATTCCCTGCGGAAAAGCACGGCAGCCCAACAAAGACCTTCTACTTCGCGTTCTATGTTATACTGTCCTGAATCTTTTTCACCAAACCCGACATCTTGCCAATAAAAATTAGGCAACTGTTGAATGCCAACGCTATTAATACGCCCATCTTTGAATAGCAGTTTGCCACTGGCAGCACCGAAATCAGGGTTAGTTTCTAGGAGTTTCACCAAGATTTCTAGCCAATGACTATCGAGGGTAGCATCGTTATTCAGAAAACTGATATATTGTCCTTTAGCTTGGCTAATACCAAGGTTCAAAGCTTTAGCAAAGTTGTTTTCGGAGTTGACAAAAACCCGAACTTGCGGAAATAGTTGACCAAGAGTGTTAACGGATTCGTCTTGGGAACAGTTATCAATTAAAATCAAGTCTAGTTGCTGTTCTGGATAGGCAAGTTTTTGAAGAGATTTTAAGCAATCTTTCGTCTGGCGCAGACCTTGATAATTGACTATAATTATGGAACATATTGGTATTGTATTCATTGGATATTGTTTATTTTTGTCGATCGCCCAATTGAGCCGTAATTTGAGCTAAAATAGCACTATGCTGTTGTTGTACTGCTTGAATTTGCTCAATTTGAGATTGAAGGGCTGTGATGGCTTGAGATTGAATGGCAAGCTGGGCCGTAACTTCCGGAAATCGATCACTAAATTCTGCGTTAACTTCTCGATCGAGTATTTTTTGATTCTCCTGTAGCTTTTGCAACTGGTTGTTCAATGTTTGAACGACGCGGGTATTGGCAAAATTGTAAACTACCTGTCGTTCCAGTACCGGCCTGAGCAATTTTCGGACTATTTTTCTAACGGCGATAACTACCGAACCAAGTCGTCTCTGGTAAGATGTAATTGGGATATTGTAAATGTCGAAACCACTCTTCAACAGGGCGATATCTTCATCTTCTTCATCAAGGGCGATCGTACTATTTGTCTTTCCAGACTGCGGCAACTCAGCAATCCCTATTCGTGGCTCTAAAGTTTGTCGCAATTTATCTATTACCTCTTGAGTTGGTATTTCTTCGTACTGCAATCTTTCGCCTCCTTATCAGGTAGGGCGGGCAGAGCCCGCCATTCGTGTCAACTTAAGTGCGTCTTTAAACTAATTCAATTTGACTGTCATCACCAATCATAAATCGCAAAGCTTTAGGGCGTGGCGGGGCATTTGTGAGTTGAGCTCGTTGCCCGATCACGCTGTCAACAATTCGCTGGTGAATACCAACTATTTTCGCACTTTGCAATATTACACTATGTTCGATATCCGCATCAATCATCGTTACTCGATCGGCAATACTGCTATAAGGCCCGATAAAGCAATTTTCGATGCGACAATTTTCGCCAATTACCACAGGCCCGCGAACAGTAGAATTAATGATTTCAGTGCCTTCCCCTATTTGCACTCGCCCGATAATTTGACTTTTATCGTCTACCTTTAATTCAGTTGAAGTTACGATACAGCTATCTAGAATAATTTGGTTAGCACTCAGCAAATCATCTTTTTTCCCTGTATCCAACCACCAACCTTCTAAATTGCACGCTTCAACTTGTTTTTGTTCATCGATCAACTGTTGAATAGCATCGGTAATTTCGAGTTCCCCGCGAGGCGAAGGTTGAATTCGATCAATCGCCTCGTGAATGGTAGGAGCAAAAAAGTAAATCCCAACCAATGCTAAATTAGATGGTGGGACTTTCGGTTTTTCTACAAGTTGCAAAACTCGCCCCTTTTCATCTACTTTCGCAACACCGAAAGCACTCGGATTTTGGACTGGTCGCAACAGAATCAAAGCGTCAAGTTGATTTTTTTGAAAATTCTCTAAAAACGGATCTAATTGATTTTGAATTAAGTTATCTCCTAAATACATAATAAACGGAGAATCACCCAAAAATGGTCTGGCAACTTTCACCGCGTGAGCGAGTCCCGCCGGCTGTTCTTGTAAGATATAAGTAATTTTTGCACCAAAACGAGAGCCATTTCCGGTTTTCGCCTTCACCTCTTCCCCTGTTTCAGGACTAATAATAATCCCAATATCGGTAATACCTGCCGCTACAATTCCTTCGATTCCATACCACAGTATCGGCTTATTTGCCACCGGTACTAACTGCTTAGCACCCGTATAGGTGAGGGGACGCAAGCGTGTTCCTTTGCCGCCAGAGAGGATTAGTGCTTTCATTCAGTTAACTCTCAGTTATCCTTTAGGGTATGCGGTGCTGACTCAATTTGCCTGCACTTGTTCGCTCTCATTAATTTTAAAGCACTGCTACTCTTCTGGCAATAGTTGCGGTTTTGAAATTAGGAAATTTAGCGCGTCCTTCAATGACAACTGTTTAAGTTTAATTAAGTGAATTTACTTAGCAGCGACCGTATCGCGCCATAACTTGACTCCTACCCTGCTGTTGATTTGTCAGCCAAGCCCACATCTGATCTCCCCACGAAAAATGCCACCACTCGTTAGGATGCTGCTGAAAATCGGCCGCCGTCATCGCATCTTTTAATACTTGTCTGCGACGGTGATATTCCTTTGCTTCCGGATCGTTGCTATTAGCAAAATGATCGGGATAAGAACGGGCTGATATCTCATCAATGGGAGAACCCATGTCAATTGGCTGATGATTTTTATCTACTAAATTTATATCTAATGCGGCTCCTGTACTGTGGGGAGGTGGTGTGGCGCGATCGAGACTCGGTACTGCCCAAAACTGATAGACTTTTTCTAAAATTACTTGGCGTTTGTCTTCTGCAACTGGCAACGTACAGCCTTGAGCTTTGGCAATTTCGGCAAAAGTATAATCTACCATAAATTGCTGGACTTCCACCGGCCGGTAAGCATCGAATATCTGTATTTTCCAATCAGGATGATGTTGCTGCAACTGTTTTTGAGCTGCCAACAAACTATCTACAACTCCTTGCCGTAAATAGTAAGGCGAATCTGCTTTGCTGTTGTGATATGGTGCGCCTAATTTTTGATAAGGATGCGGCTGCTCAAAGGCAAAATGTTCGGAGGGAATTTGAACTAAAGGTTCGCCACATTCGTCGATCGGTATTTGATGATAGGGTTTCACAGTACAATTGTGATGGCTTTGTATTTTTTGTTTAAATGCTCAATCTAGATACTAGCACGGGAATTGCATTTATTTCTGATATAATAATTTTGGGAACTGGCGATCGGTATGG
Organism: Microcoleus sp. CSU_2_2; assembly: GCA_012035135.1. Classification (GTDB taxonomy): domain Bacteria; phylum Cyanobacteriota; class Cyanobacteriia; order Cyanobacteriales; family Microcoleaceae; genus Microcoleus. The sequence continues at coordinate 5,603 of JAAUPI010000148.1, read as the reverse complement.
CTAGAAGAGTAACTGTTTGTATAATTACTAAATTCCAGCCTATTTGGCAGTCAGGACTTGAGTTTTTTCAATCTTCAGCTAAAATCCTAAAGTCCTCACTGCACAAAAATTCTAACTCTGGCGGTAAGCAACCACCGCGTAAAACGGATCGCCACTTCCTATGCGCAGCATTTGCATAAAACTCGGCAAGTTAGAAAGGCGAACAATGACTTCCGGCTTGCTAAATCCGGGTATATTCGCTCCTTTGACAGAATCAAAATAACCCTTGACTAATTCTACCCGATCGCTCTGCGATCCTTCCCGCCAAGCCGCGATCGCCTTTTGGTAAAACATCCGGTTGGAAAAGCTAAAAATCGCTACGCCACCCGGTTTCAAGATTCGGTGAATCTCGGAAAATATGGCATCTGGATACTGCAAATACTGTACCGAAACGCAGTTGACAACTGCATCAAACTCTGAATCCGGCAGTGGCAACTTCGGATTTGCGTTCAAATTCTGCACGAAATAATGATTCAGCCTGCGATTTTTTGCCAACTCTTCTTCATTCATGCCGTGCCCTTCCACATGAGCAAATTCCATCTCATCTGGCAAGTGAGAAACCCAACTGCTCATCATGTCGAAAATCCGAGTGTTCGGCTTGAGGCGTTCCCGATATACATCAGTTAACTGCTGAATGAATCCCTCGTCTACGTGCGTCACAAACCGGGGATAGGAATAGAACAAATTGTCGTCGGTGTCGTCTAACTTGGTGCGCTGATTGCCTGAAAGTAGCATAACGTGCGATGTGCGATCGTAACTTTACGCTTCTTATTTTAATAATAATTAAGAAATGTAAACACGTTTAACGAAAATTTAGTTGCTGCTTGCGATTCAGAGCGGGCGATCGCCCTCATTATACCAATCCTGAGAAATAAAGCTACAGATAGTTTGACCAAGTAAGCCCAAAATAACAGATCTCCAACTTTTTAAAGAAGTCCGGGATCTGAAAATGGTGAAGAATTTGCGTTTTACTTACCATCTACGTGAAATCACTGTATTATTTATGTATGTCCTGAATAGTATCCAAAGTTTCAAGCACGGGATGCTGTAACGGATACGATCGTCTGATGATTACTTCAGCAACATCGGCATCATATATGGAAGAAAATTTGCAGCCCTATGGAGACTATTCAGGACAGAATTTTGAGGGAAGAATCCTGATAAATATTAACCTAAATCATGCGAACCTCAGTAATACCAACTTTAACGGCGCTAATTTAACAAATGCCAACTTATCCGGTGCTAACTTAAGTGGCGCAACACTCCGAGGCGCTAGCTTGATCGATGCCAACCTCAGTGGTGCAATACTGACAAATACTATCCTACGCCGTGCCAATCTGAAGAATGCAAATTTGAGAGAAGTTCAAGCAACTAATACTAACTTTGGTAGCTCAAAACTTTCAAACGCTTGTCTAGTCAAGGCTTCATTAATTAAATCACAAATCAGGGGAGCAGATTTAACATCTGCAGATCTGGGGCAAGCTAACCTGAGAGAGGTGGACCTAACCGGTGCAAGACTGGTGGAAGCTCAGCTATGTAACTGCGATCTCAGCCTTGCTACGATCAATCGCGCCAACTTTAAGCAAGCTAACTTAGAAGGAGCAGTTTTGAAAGAGGCAATTTTGAATAATTCTACAATGGATCGAGCAAACCTTAACCAAGCCGATTTGCGAGAAATTGAAGCAAGATGTGTTCGACTAACCAACGCCACTTTATGCAATGCCAACTTACACAAAGCTAAATTACGGCGAAGCAACTTTACAGGTGCGAACCTTGAAGGAGTCAATCTGCAAGAAGCGCAACTGCATGAAGCCAAGCTCAAGGAAGCTAATTTGCAAGCAGCTAACCTATCTGGTGCTACCCTTACAGGTGCGAACTTACACAATGTCAGGATGAATCATGCAATCTTGCGGAATGCTCAATTGCACGGTGTTTTTCTGAGATGTGGAGATTTAAGTGACGCAATTTTAACGGAGGCAAAACTAGACCGGATTCAACTCAGAGGTGCAAAATTATGCAATGCAAATCTTGCCAAAGCTAGACTCAAAAATGCAGATTTAAGTTTTGCAGATTTAAGCTATGCTAACTTGAATGAGGTGGAATTAGAAGGTGCTAACTTATATCGAGCTGTTTTGATCAAAGCTCAAATCAGTAATGCACATCTTAGTCGTTGTAACTTAATCTCAGCCAATTTTAATGAAGCGGATTTAAGCAATAGCGATTTAAATCATTCAGATTTAAGTAGAGCTAATTTAACCAAGACAGATTTAAGTGCTGCCAAATTAATCGGGGCAAAACTGATTGCTAGTGTATTAGCAGACTCTAACTTAAGAAATGCCAATTTATCTCGAACCAACCTCAGCGATGCTTATCTAGTTAGTGCCGAATTGGGAGATTGTGAACTCCGGCGTAGCAACCTCAGTAATGCTAACCTCAGTGATACTATGATGTATGGTGCCGATTTGGCAGGGTCAAACCTTCTCAACGCGGATTTAAGCAACTCTCAACTAGAGGAAACTCATCTAAATCGCGCCTATCTTGTCAATACCAATTTGAGTAATGCAAGGCTAATAAATACTGACTTACAAGGTGCTGATTTGACCAGGATTAATCTAAGTGATACTAAAATAGAACGATCAAAATTTGGAGGCAACCAAGGAGGAAAAAATGAAATCTTAGAACGATTTAAAAATAATGGCAATATATTTACTGGCTCGTTTGTTGAGTCATGTTTTTTATTAGAAGAGTTCAAAAGTGATATCAAAGATAGATTTTCAGTAATAGGTGAGTTGTTTGATGAGTTTGAGAACGTGATTGACTTTTTGAATGCTGAAGCAGATTCTCTAGAACAATTAGGTAGGATCGATCGCTCAAATTGGGTTTTCGATCGCATCGCAGAATACAAAATTATTTTTGCCAATTCACGTAGAAAAGTTGACTATAATATTCAGGTAGAAGCAGGGATATTTTTAGATTTGGGAGAAGATGATACAGAAGATTTTGCGGAAATACTCAATGAAGTTAGCGTGGCAGTTAAAACAGTAGTAACCAATATAAAAATGGTAGAAAATTGCCAGCAACAATTATATGAAGAGAACGGAATTATTTAATTTACAAAACAAAACAGAATAACGAGCCAGATCCCCGACTTCTTAAAGAAGTCGGGGATTTAACACAAGAGCACTTGCTGATGAGAGTGAACTACCCGCCGTCAAGCGGGATACCGCTGTCAACTGTCAACTGTTTATGCCTGCTCTAAGTCGTCACAATTTGTTTAATTACCTTGTCATCTTGCACCACTCCCAGACAGCGCCCTTTTTTACTCTCTTGTTGAGCAATGCCATAGAGAGCAAGTCCAGTTCTCAATACATCTGCCATGTTCTTACCTGACTCATCTGCCAACTTTTGCAACAATTCATAAGCTTCTGGCGTCAAATCTAGGTTGAGTCTTTTTCTTTTTGGCATATTATTTGTGTCTTTCATACATATCCTTGATTGCTTGAATCACACCTTTGCTGAGGATAACATACAAAAGTTACTTGCTAGACAAAGATGTTACTGACGTTTTTATAATATAGTCAGCGCTTTAGTCTATTACTTTCGTAGCAAATTATATTTAGCGATCCCCGGAAACTGTATTTACCATTTTAACATTTTTTGTATATAAGTTATACAAGTTTTGCAAAAATATTCAACAAAATATATTTAATGCTTGACGATCGACTTCAGATGTTGCTCTGTAAGCATTTGCCCTGTTTCGGGAGGGCAAATGCCGATCGCACTCCTATCACTTTGCATCGTTGAATACAATTCAAACTCCTCGAACCGATGGCAAAGCAAAATTGCTGTCAAACGTAACAGGCTCCACAATTAGGGTAGAGTCATGATGTTCGAGCACGCGAACTCGCGTATTCGGCATTAAAACAACATCATAGGGACAGACTCCAAACCATGTCGTTCCCTGAAACGAAACTCGTCCTCGCTGCCCTGGGTGAATAGTTTCTGCGATCGTCCCTAGTTTGTCCATGTTGTCGCAGATTGAGCCGATCGCAGCTTTCTGTGCCCTAGTCTGAGATTCTCCTGGCGAGAACCATTGAGACAATGCGGTCAAGATCGGATTTGTCATATCGGTAACGTCCCTGAATAATGACTATATACATAATATATACACAAAAATTGTGTATGTCAAGCTTGAGATGAAAATTTTGATAATTTCTGCAAGGGATTAACATCTCGGCGAATCGCATAGCGGTATGTCACCTAAAAACATAGCAAAAGCAGCAACAGCCCCTGCTTTCAAAGATTCTAGGCGTTCAGCGGCACTAAAATTTGACGAGTCCTTCACAGCGCCTTCACTTCAAAAATGGCTCAAAAAAATGGCTCAAATTGAATTATCATAAGCTATGGAGTCATTTTGTAGAGTTTGTTCAATAAATAGCTATGGATATTTTGTCACTGGGTTGGGTTTCGCTGCTAGTTCTGTTCTCCTTCTCAATTTCAATGGTAATTTGGGGACGGAACGGCTTCTAGATTTCAGAATTGCTTGCGGGGTCGGCATTTTAACCGCCCCGCATCTTTTTCCGATCGCCAAACTATTTTCTAATCCAGCCCACCTAAAAAAATAGAATACTCATACCTCCAACTTCTTTAAAAAGTTGGTATCTCACGCATTTAAGCAAACCAAAATAATAGGAGTTGCAAACATGGCAGCCCAAAAAATATTAATGCTAGTCGGCGATTTTGTAGAAGACTATGAAGTAATGGTTCCCTTTCAAGCACTGCAATGGTAGGCCACACCGTCCATGCTATCTGCCCCGACAAAGCCGCAGGCGAAACTATTCGCACCGCAATTCACGACTTTGAAGGCGACCAAACCTACAGCGAAAAACCAGGCCATAACTTCACTTTAAATGCGAGTTTTGATGAAATCAACCCCGCCGACTATGACGCTTTAATTATCCCTGGAGGCAGGGCCCCAGAATACATCCGCCTCAACGAAAAAGTGCTGCAAATTACCCGTTACTTTGCCAACAGCAAAAAGCCGATCGCATCTATTTGTCACGGCTTGCAAGTCTTAACCGCAGCAGGCGTACTCGAAGGCAAACGCTGCACGGCCTACCCCGCTTGTAGCCCCGACGTACTCCGGGCAGGTGGCAAATATACAGAAGTTTCTGTTACCGAAGCCGTAGTTGACGGCAATTTAGTCACTGCCCCTGGGTGGCCGGCACATCCTAACTGGCTGGCTGAATTTCTGAAGGTTTTGGGGACAAAGATCGAACATTCAGAAAAAATCGCCGTTTAGTCAGTAGTTATTAGTTACTTGTTACTGGTTACTTTCAAACTCTGCGAATTTGGCCGTTTTCGTTTAAAATAATTATCAGAGAACTGGGTTGAAAACCCCGTCCTGAAAGGACGGCTTTAATTCCCAAGTATAGCGTCAGTTTTTTGCCCGCTTTGCGTCACTCAATCTGGTAGACTAAAATAGTATAGTGAGACAAGAACATAGCGTGAAAGCTCCCAAAGAAAAGCCACGTCTGGGTATTCAACAAAACTTGATTTACTGC
>JAAUPI010000147.1 GCA_012035135.1 Microcoleus sp. CSU_2_2 | reverse complement strand
CCTCACGATTCGGACTATCGGAATCACCAAAAAAATCTCTTACGGTTCGGACTATCGGAATCACCAAAAAAATCACTCACAGAATCGATCGCAACAAACAAAAATAATTTATTAAAACACACCTAAAAACAGAGGTACTCATGCTGAAAAAATCGAGTCGATCGCCCAAATTTTTCATTCTATTTTTCCTCACACTTTCATTCCTATTAACAACTGCAATTCGTCCAGTTTACTCTCACTGGGCAGACTTATCCGTAGCCGAAATAGTAGTCAAAGATTCACAAGCCGAAGTAACTTTAACTTTCCCAACCGGCTTGACAAAATTCGCAGACGACAATCGAGATCACCAGCTACAACCTGCCGAAGTACGCGGCCACCAAGCACAACTCCAAACATTTTTTAGCCAACAAATTCGCATTGCCAACAGCAGCGTCGTCACAGTCAAACCTTTAGAAATAGCAGCTCAAAGTGCCAGCCTAATCCAGCAACCAAACACCCACAGCACTGTAATTTTAGATTACAATTTGCCGCAGTCTGTTCGAGCTGAAACACCAAATTTACCAGGTGCAAAATTAACTTCCAAAGATAAATTACGAATCAACTATAATCTATTTTTGCCGGGAATAAAGACAGCTAGCTGTCAGGCTACGATCGTGCAAGCAGGCGCTGTGACAAGCTTTGTTTTTACGCCACAAAACCGGGATTTTTTATTAGGAGGAAATGAATCTATCTGGGATTTTGGTTGGAGTTGGCTGCTAGCATTAGCAGGAGCATTTGCTTGGGGAGCAGTACACGCGATGTCGCCAGGACACGGAAAAACCATCGTTGGTGCTTATTTAGTCGGTTCGCGAGCTACTCCCTTACACGCTTTATTTTTAGCAGCAACAACAACAATTACTCACACTGCCGGCGTGTTTGCTGTCGGCGGAATTACTCTGTTTGCTTCTCATTTAATTAACCCAGAAAAACTACATCCTTGGCTGAGTCTAATTTCTGGTTTATTAGTAGCTATTATTGGCTTTAAGTTGCTTTCAGAAAGAATCAAACATCGGTTTGTAGCGAGGACTTCAGTCCTCAAATATTTCAAGACTAAAATTTTTTATCCAAACTGGGGTTTAAGGACTAAAGTCCTTACTACAAACCTTCAAGAACCAGTTAATCTGTTAAACAGGGGAACTTGGGAGAGAGAATATAAGCCTGTAAAACCAAAGATCGATCGTCACTACCACCATCACGGAGATGGGCGTCTTCACTCGCATTTACCCCCCGGATCTGACGGGGAGTCGATTACTTGGAAAAGCTTGGTAGCGTTAGGAATTTCCGGCGGTTTATTACCTTGTCCTTCGGCTTTGGTAATGCTGTTAAGTGCCTCAGCTTTGGGCAATATTGGTTTGGGAATGACGCTCGTGGTAGCATTTAGTTTGGGATTGGCTTTGGTGCTGAGTGCGATCGGCTTGATTTTAGTTTATGCCAAACAGAAGTTCGATCGACTGCCGAAACAGATAACAGTAGTCAAAATTTTACCTGCAATTAGTGCGGTATTGGTAATGTTTTTGGGTTTGGGAATTACCGGAAAAGCAATGTTGCAAATATTAGCAACTAATTGATCGCTAAAAAAAGGATTAAAGTCCTCACTACGAACCTTGGGTTTGTAGTGAGGACTTTAGTCCTTATCCGAAAAATTCACGCTTCAACTGTCAATTGTCAATTGTTTAAGTTCGCTTATTTATCATGTCGCGCTATTATGTTTATTAATGATTTTGGCTAAATCCGGTACTCCGTTTTCCACGTAATTCTTAGCTGAAGGGCGGAGTTTAGCATAGGCACCTTTCACGATCGCTCTCGTGCTATTTTCAACTCTTTTATCGCTGATTTGGAGCAATTCATCTGCTACTTGACTTTTTCTTTGGGCTAGATATTCGACTGGGTTGCCATTGTTTACGGCTTCAGTCCACATCGGATCGAGTGCGATCGAGATTTCTGGTAGCAGTTGATCGACGACTTGAGCGCAATAGTCAGCTCGTATTCCCTTGACAGTAGAATAGGCAGCTTTCAGAGCAAGACCACCAAATCCCGACGCTGAAGCTACCTGTTCGTCTATCAACTTTACACAATCATTAACACAATTTTCTCGGTTGTTTTCGTTCAATAGAATATCGCCAAGTGCCATTTTAACTCTCCTGGGTTTAATCGTCAGTGTGATGACAAACTCGTAATCAAGGATTACACTATTGTTTGAAAGTTTGAATATTTATACTCTACAATAAAATTTTGGGACTTGTCTAGTCTGTTACAGTAATTAATTTGCTAATATATTGAATAAAATCCGCAAAGAATACCCTGCTTCAGCCCGATCGATAACTTGCACGAAACATTAGGATTCCAGGTTCCCAGGGACAGACGAAGGTGTTGCAACCAAGGGTAGTTTCTGGGTCTCAACCGGGCCCAAGAGCGATCGAAATACGTAATTTTTAGGTACTTTTGCGGAGGTGCTGACTCCGACAAATATTTGAAGGGATAAGGTTAAGGCGGCTGCTAACACCAGTTTTTCAAACATGGGACTGTCTCCAATACGAGAGGCTCCAAGGCACTACTCCTCTTACATCTACAACATACAAAACATCCTATATGGCTGGGTGCGATCGTGCGAGCATAAATCGGTGATAAATATCACTAATTACGGTGAATCTAAATAGTTTGTTACAACGTCTTCCCGCAACCGCATTCCACATTCCTTTCCTTCCCCGAACCGTTCCACATTCAGAATTGTCCTAGAGAAAGAAGCCGTTAAGTGTCTCCCAAAGGTAGAATTAGCGCGTAGAAGTTATTTGACACAGCGGAGGTACCGACAATATGCTTGCATACTTTCTGGCGTTGGCGGTCGGTCTTGGCAGCTTCAGTATTTACATGGCTGCCTTCTTTTTTCCAGAGGTTCACCGTAAAAGTGACTTTGCTTGGAGCGGGGTAGGATTTTTTTATGCGTTAGTTTTATGGGCTTGTGCGGGCAGAATTACCGGTGCTCTCCTGCTGGGTCAAATGGCAGGCGTCGCTTTGTTAGGCTGGTTGGCATGGGAAACTCTGAATTTGCGCAGACAAGTGACCCCTATTGCTCAGCAAACGCCAATTCCTGCGTCTGTCAATTTGAAGGGCGTTGCTAGCGGGTCGTTTCCGACTTTTTTTGGTAAGAAACCAGACACCGCACCGAAAAAACCGAAGTTTGTGAGATCGAACAAGCCAAAAGCTGAAGTTGCTGCACCCGTTCCCAATACCAGCGAAGCCAAGGTAGAGGAACAGCCGACAACGCCCCCAGTAGCTGAACTTATTTCCGAAAGTTCGATCGAACCAACTCCCGCAAGTGCCATCGCCCCTGAGTTACCAGTTTCAGATTCGATTGCACCTGCACCTGAGCCAATACCCGTATGGTCGATCGAAACTGCTGTTGCTCAAACTTCGCCAGCTCCAGCAGAATCATCACCAAGCAACGAAACTCCACTACCCCTTGAAGTTTCAGAAATTGCCACCGCACCAACTGTCGAGCCAGCAGAGGCTCAGCCAGGGCTTAAACAGGAGCCAGAAATCGATGACTTTGAACAGGTGTGGAGGGCTTCTGCTAAAGAGTCCCAATCTGCTGCTGGTTCGGCAGCCCCAACGGCAAACTCAAAAGCAAACTCAACTCCCACCACAGTCACTAAAAAATCTGGTGGCTTTGGCAGTCTATTGGGCAATCTCAAAGATAATCTGGGCGGTATGTTGGGACGGAGTTCGGGTAAAAGCAAGCCCCCTGCAACTCCTCAAACGCCAACCCCAACAACTGCTTCAGAATCGATAGAACCGGCATCTCCCCCTCCCACATCGGCAATTCCTGCACCGGATATTGACCGGATTCTCGAATCAGAATTAGCCCAGGCCGCTGTCGAAGCAGCAGAAACTAGCACCACTGCTGTCGAGGAAAGTCCAGGAGTGCCGTTTCCTCCAGATGTTGAAATAATGGCAGAGTTAATAGCAACAGAAACGACGAGTTCTCCAAAAATCGGGGAAACTTCGATCGCACCTTCTGAAACTGAGGCCCAGAAAAGTTCAGAAACTCTGGAACAACCACCCGCACCTGACGCGGTTGCTGAACTCACAGAAGCCGTAGATATAGAAGCAAAATCCTCTTCCTCTATTCCACCCCTAGAAATAACTGTGGTAGAAGTGGTTTTAGCAACGCCAGCGAAGAACGAGGGAGCGCCCGATGCCGACAGTTCCCCCAAACTGGATGTAGAGGCGATTTCCGTCGAAGTTATCTCCATCAAACCTACAGATGACGAACTATCTCAAGAGACAGAAAAACCTGAATTGATTAGCCCGAATCCGCCTGCTTCGGATGTTGTCGAATCTGCCAAACCCATTGCAGAATCTAAGTCAGAGAATATTTCCAGCGAACAACCACCGACGGCCTAAAGCACAAAACAAAAAGGTAGAAATCAGAATTTTTTGATTCTGCGTTCTACCCTTTGTTTTCTGCATTCTACTTTCTAGAATCGAGCTATAATAACAAAAATAATGACAAATTTGTAGGTTAAATCAATACATATATGAAAGCAATTATGGTCGTGGGAACAACCTCTCACGCAGGAAAATCTTTACTCGTTGCAGCTTTGTGTCGAATTTTTTCTCGGCGGGGCTGGCGAGTTACTCCGTTTAAAGGTCAGAATATGGCACTGAATTCCTATGTCACTGCTGCTGGCGGAGAGATTGGCTACGCTCAAGCAGTTCAAGCTTGGGCCGCAGGTGTGGCACCTTGGGTAGAAATGAATCCGATTTTGCTTAAGCCGCAAGGAGACATGACTTCTCAAGTAATTATCAAGGGCAAAGCAGTAGGAAATGTGCGAGCCTCTCAATATTACGAGCAGTATTTTGATATCGGCTGGCAAGTTATTAAGGAATCTTTAGAATTTCTGGCTGGGCAACAGTTTGACATGGTTGTTTGCGAGGGAGCTGGCAGCCCTGCTGAGATTAATCTCAAACATCGCGATTTAACAAATATGCGAGTAGCTAAGCATTTGAATGCTCGGACTTTACTAGTAGTTGATATCGATCGCGGTGGAGCATTTGCTCACATTATCGGTACGATGGAGTTGCTCGAACCAGAAGAACGAGCTTTAATTAAAGGGTTTATTATCAATAAGTTTCGAGGACAAAAATCGATCTTAGATCCAGGACTTACTTGGCTAGAAGAACGGACGGGCATTCCCGTAGTTGGCGTGATTCCTTGGATAGATGAAGTATTTCCGGCAGAAGATTCTCTCGATTTGCTCGATCGACGCTCTCCTAATTCTCATGCAGACCTCAATATTGCTGTCATCCGCTTGCCCCGCATTTCTAATTTTACCGATTTCGATCCATTGGAATCCGAAACTACAGTCCGAGTAAAATATGTCCACCCCAAAGACCATTTAGGGCATCCAGATGCAGTAATTTTACCAGGCTCTAAAACTACAATTTCTGATTTGCAGGTACTCCGACAAACGGGCATGGCCGAAGCAATTAAAAATTATTTAACGGCTGGCGGTACGGTGATGGGAGTTTGTGGCGGGTTTCAGATGCTCGGAGAAAGTATAGCCGATCGAGAAGGTCTGGAGGGAGAACAGGGAGAATTTAAAGGCTTGGGATTGTTACCTTTGAAAACTTCGATCGCTCCTAATAAAATTGCCCGCCAGCGGCTCGTAACTTCTAACTATCCTCAACTTGGTTTGCCAGTTGCAGGTTACGAAATTCACCAGGGAAGAACGCAAATGTTAGAGTCAGATTTGACTCACCCCCTGTTTGACGATCCTACTTTGGGAATTGTGAATAGCTCTCAAACTGTCTGGGGTACTTACCTGCACGGTATTTTTGACAACGGATCTTGGCGGCGGTCTTGGTTAAATCACTTGCGGAAAAAACGGGGACATGAAGCTTTGTTTACAGGTATTCCTAATTACCGGGAACACCGAGAAGCTCTTTTAGGAAGTCTGGCAGATACTGTTGAAAAGCATTTAGATATCAAGCAGATTTTGGGATAGTCAGTAGTCAGGAGTCAGTTGACAGTAGTCCTAGGGTGCGTCGCCATCCTTAAATCCCTCAAAAAATCGACAAACTCGCAGCGACGCACCTTACCATTAGTCAATAGTAGCTGAGGTGAAGTTTGAATGACAAAAATTTGTTTTTTACCAGATAATGTGACCGTTGAAGCTGAAGCGGGAGAACTGTTGCTGGATGTAGCTAAACGTGCAGGCATTTCGATTCCTACCGGCTGTCTCATGGGTTCTTGTCACGCTTGCGAAATCGAACTTGAGAATGGACAAGTAATTTGTGCTTGTATTTCCGGTGTACCTTCGGGAAAAGAACAAGTAACAATTAATCTTTATGTTGACCCAATTTGGTAATTATTGACACTCCTCACTTGATACTCCCCGGCGTGAACGCACGGGGCCCTGACGCGATGCGCTATAGGAATCTTGCCTGCCTCCCAAAGTCCTGCCTGAATCAGTTTTTTCCCCATCCTCCCAAACTTCTCGTTAAATTAAAGAAGTATAAAAATTATTCAGGCCCTACCAAGGAGATATCCATGCCCCGCGTCAGAGCACCAGAATTCCCCGCAAATTACCCCTGGTTAAACACCGATACACCACTCTCCATCGAATCCCTCAAAGGCCGCGTTGTCCTCCTAGACTTTTGGACGTACTGCTGCATCAATTGTCTGCACGTCCTCCCAGATTTAAAATACCTCGAACAAAAATACAAAGATTCCCTCACGGTTATCGGCGTTCACTCGGCCAAATTTGACAACGAAAAAGAAGTAGAAAACATCCGCCAAGCTATCCTCCGCTACGATATCGAACATCCCGTAATTGTAGACAGTGGCATGAAAGTTTGGCAAAGCTACGCTGTTCGCGCTTGGCCGACTTTAATGGTGATCGATCCAGAAAGTTATGTCATCGGCTACGTTTCCGGTGAAGGCAATAGAGAAGCACTTGATGAGTTACTTAGTAAGTTAATTACTGAACACAGAGAACAAGGTACTGTCAAGTTTCAAGAGTTCTATTTTAGCTTAGAAAAAGAACGCAAACCTGTATCAACACCGCTAGCTTTTCCTGGTAAAATACTGGCATTTGCGATCGCTGCGACTGAGGCTAAGCATCTTCACCAACACGAAGCTCTTTTGGGTGAAATGACAGAACATAGCGAATCTGTAGACGAAATTGTCATGCCCGGGCCTGCTAATTCGGTGCAACAGAGTTTAGTTGGTTCTTGCTTGTTTATTGCGGATTCAGGACACAACCGCATAGTTATTAGCACTACTGAAGGAGAAGTTCTGCACGTTATCGGTACAGGCAAACCCGGTTTAACCGATGGTGAGTTTGGAGAGGCCGAGTTTTTCGCACCTCAAGGCATGGTTTTTGATGCAGAAAGTCAAATTCTCTATGTTGCTGATACTGAAAATCATGCTCTCAGAAAAATTGATTTTGTCAATCACAAGGTAGAAACTATTGCTGGTAATGGCGAACAAAGTCACGAAATTTTCCATGGGAGTGGCAAGGGTTTAGAAACTCAATTAAATTCACCTTGGGATTTAGAAAGAGTTGGAAATAGACTTTTCATTGCAATGGCAGGAGCACACCAAATTTGGGAAATGCAGTTAGATACTGGAATTATTAGCGTTTATGCTGGTAATGGCAGAGAATCTTGTCTTGACGGGAATCTGGCAGAATCTGCTTTTTCTCAGCCGAGTGGCTTGGCGACGGATCGATCGGAATTATTTGTTGCTGACAGCGAGATTAGTTCGATTCGGGCAATCGGCATTAATGAAGACCCGAAGGTGCGAACTGTCTGTGGCAGTGGTGAATTGTTTGGTTTTGGTGATAAAGATGGTCGTGCAGATGAGGTAAGATTGCAACACTGTTTGGGTGTCGAATACGCTCAAAATTACTTGTGGATTGCTGATACTTACAATCACAAAATTAAGCGAATCGACCACCGGGGTGGTATGTCTAGAACTATGATTGGAGATGGGACGGCAGGTCATCTCGATGGTAAAGGTATCAAGACTCGCTTTTTTGAACCTTCAGGATTGAGTGCGATTGGTTCTCACTTGTTTATTGCTGATACGAACAATCATGTAATTCGGCGAGTTGAGTTGGATACGCTGGTAGTCACAACTTTGGATTTTTCGGGTTTATGTGCTCCAGATGTTTGCCTTCCCGATCGCCAGTATTAAATAATCGCAAATATCTAAAATTCCGCCGAACTTAGCAGTCGCATGATTTTTTCTGCATCGTTTAATTCGCCTACAATTCGTCGCACTGGTTTCGGCCAAATTTTAATCAAAGTAGGAGTTGCAGAAATTTGATCTTCCTCAGCTTGTTCGGGATGTTTGAACACATCAATCACTTTTAAAGTGTAGGGATGATGGAGAGATTGCTCTAATAACTGATGTATAGTTACGAGAGTGCGTTCGGTGCTGGGGTTGCTACCGGAAACATACAGCCGTAAAACGTACCCTTGAGTCTCAAAAGTACCTACACCAGATGAACTTGATTGCAAACGGGGGTTTGGCGACGGTGACGGGAAGCGCGATGAAGGTGGAGTTGTCTCAGAAAACAGTTTAGTCGATCGAGATTGGGCGATCGGAAACCGTACAACTAAGTCGTGATTTTCCCAAAGTTGGGGGAATTGCTCGTAAGAGGTAGCAATCGCCATCGGCTCGCACATTTCTTCACGGAGGAGATGCCACACCAAGTCGCCCGTGTCAAAAATCGCATTCAGCAGCGTTTGATGGCGCAGTACCGGGGGGTAGGCTTCGGCTAAAACTCGCAATTGTCGATCGCGGGGATCTAGCCAACAGTCAACGGTTGCCGTGTAGCACGGTATCAGAAAATGGGGCGGTTCCGACAAACCAAGAATTTCCTGTAGAGCTACGCACAACTGCAAGTGCCATTGAGTTTGTTTGCGATCGTCTATACAGTAGATTAAATCTCCCCCTGGTGTAAACAGGGCAATGCCTTTGAAAAATTTGGGCAATGGCGGGCGATCGGCTTTCAATAAACTACACCAATAAAAGTTATAAGGGCAAGCTGTCAACTGTCATCCCCCCTTGGGGGGGGCGAGGGGGGAGTTGTCAACCCAACGGCCGGCGAGCGGGCAAGCTGTCAACTGTGTTGTCAACTATTTAAACTCTACCTCGAAGCATCTGAGCCATTTCGTTCGGGTAAGGTGAGTTCTCCAGGCAGAGGTCTTCAGTAATCCGACCTTCTTGATAAAGGCCGTAGAGCGACTGATTCATCGTCGTCATGCCTTCATAAGTATCTTTGATCATGATCTGGTTGATTTCCTCATTCTGCCCCTTGAGAATGTATTCCTTAACCACATCGGTATTGATCAGAACGTCGTGGAAAGCAGCGCGCTTACCATCTGTGGTTTTACACAGCAGTTGGGCAATAATCGCCACTAGAGATTCAGAAATTGAAACCCTGATCGCTTCCTGTTCTTCCGCCCCAAACATATCGAGAATCCGGTTCAGGGTTTTGATCGCACTGTTGGTGTGCAGCGTACCGGATACCAAGTGACCAGTTTGAGAGGCTTTGAGGGCGATTTCCACCGTCTCTCTGTCCCGAATTTCTCCGACTAGCATCATGTCCGGGTCTTGACGGAGAGCGCCTTTGAGAGCATTCATAAACTTGAGGGTGTGCCGGCCAACTTCCCGGTGTTTAATCAAGGATTTTTTGCTTTCGTGTACGAATTCTACCGGGTCTTCGATCGTGATGATGTTGTAGGCCTTGCTCTTGTTGATGTAGTCAATCATCGCCGCCAGGGTGGTAGACTTGCCCGAACCAGTTGGCCCTGTTACCAAAATTAGCCCTTTGTGGTAGCCACAGATTTTCTTAAAGACTTCCGGTAGTCTTAATTCCTCCATTGTCAGAATTTTGGCCGGAATTAGTCGCAGTACCATCGCCGGACCGGCTAAGGAGTCCATGCAACTGATCCGAATGCGGACGAAGCCGAAGTCAAAAGCGCCGTCAAAATCTAGGTTTTTTGGAAAATTTCAATTTCTTCATCGCTCATGCACTCCCGCAACCATCCAAAAAACGTGTCTAAATCCGTGGGTGGATAGCCGATGTCGGCAATTTCGCCACGCGTGCGGAAGCGTGGAAATTCGTTGACTCCGAGGTGAAGATCGGAAACTCCTTCTTCTTTGGCTCGCAACACCAGTTCTTTCAAAGTCGGCTGTCCCTGTATTCCAGAGCTTGAGTTTTTGGTTGTGGTTGAAGATTGGGAAGCGGATGCGGTGGGAGCAGCAGGCGGCGCGGGCGGCGCGGGTGGCGCGGGTGGCGGTGGCGGTGGCGCTCCTGCTGCTCTGGGAACGCCCGGAGCTGGAGGACGGGGTATCCCTGGGGGTGGAGGAGCACCTGGTACGGGCGGGCGGGGAGCTGATGGTGGCTGTTGTGTCATATGCACGACCTTATGTAAAGTTGGCGAGAAGGCTGACTCGATCGAATGATTTGTGGAACTTTAAGATTATATTGAACGCTATTGTGCGCGTCTTTCACAGAGAGATATTGTGGTCTTAAGAATCTCAGTCGATAAGAGGGCTGAGAGTGTCAAAACAGCTTAACTGTTCAGATTAGTCTATCTCAAGAGGGAGTCAAACTGCTGCACCAGTAAGGAATATTCTTCATCTTGCAGGATGCGATCGCGATCGACATAAAATAAAAGATAAATTTGATACATTTTTTGAATGTCGAAAGTTTTCAGAATTCAAACACTTTATTGACCGACGTTAGATGTTACGGAATTTGCTCAAATGAATCAACTGGATTTCGCTTTTACTTCAGCTTTGGAACAGGCGAGGCTGGTACGCACTCTTCAGGTGTCGCCGATCGAACTTGTGAATCTGTACTTGGAACGGATCGATCGATTGAATCCTCAACTCGGCAGTTATTTTACAGTGACAGCAGAACAGGCGCTCGCTCTTGCTAAAGCCCAAACAGAGCAACTTGCTGGCTTGAATCAGCCACAAGAATTGCCACCTTTTTTCGGAGTGCCGATCGGAATTAAAGATTTGACCCCAGTTGCTGGAGTTCCCTGCACCTATGGCGCCCGGCCAATGCTCGGTAATATCTCTGCCTATGACGAAGCGGTGGTAATGCGCATCAAAGCAGCAGGATTTATTATTCTGGGCAAAACCGCAACTTCTCAGATTGGCTCTTTACCCTATACAGAACCCCCAGGTTTCCCCCCGGCGCGGAATCCCTGGAATTTAGATTACTCGCCCGGAGGTTCCAGTGGTGGCTCAGCGGCGGCTGTAGCGGCGGGTTTATGCGCCATCGCCCAGGGTTCTGACGGTGGCGGTTCGATTCGAGGTCCAGCTTCCTCTTGCGGTTTAGTGGGCATTAAACCCTCGCGGGGGCGGGTTTCCTGGGCGCCGGTGGGAGATTACCTGAGCGGTATTTCTGCTAATGGGCCCTTGGCTAGGAATGTGGCTGATGCGGCGGCGCTTTTGGACGTGATGTCGGGCTATATAGCGGGCGATCCTTACTGGCTACCAGACCCAAATCCTTCGTTTCTAGAGGCTGCGAGTCAAAAATCTGGCAAAAAATTGCGCATTGCTTTTTCAACGACTCTTGCTCCTGTGGGTGAGGCTTCTGGTGCGTGTCAGCAAGCGGTACTAGATACTGTCAAGTTACTGGAAAATTTAGGTCACGATGTCGAACCTGGATGCCCTGATTTTACAGGTTTCATTGAGCCGTTTACGGTAATTTGGCAGTCTGGGGCAGCGGCTAGTGGCATTCCGGGGCCTGCTTTGGAACCGATGAATCGCTGGTTGTTGGAAAGAACTTTGTCGGCTGGGGAATATTTGCGGGCTGTGAATCACATACAGGTGATTTCGCGGCGGATTGTGGGATTTTTTGACAAGTTTGATGTGTTAGTTTTGCCGACTTATATGCACTCGCCGATCCGCATTGGTGAGTGGGCGGGTTTGAGTTGTGAGGAAACTTTGAATCGGATTATTAATTGGATTGCTCCTTGTCCGCCGTTTAATGCTAGCGGTCAACCCGCGATCTCAATTCCTGCTAGTTTAGATGAAAATGGTTTGCCTGTGGGAATTCAAATTGTGGGGCGGCCTGCTGCGGAAGCGACAATAATTGCTTTGGCGGCACAGATTGAGGCGGCGAAATCTTTTCCGGTTCTAGATTTTAACGGCTGTTGAATTTTGAGAGCGATTTACCCTTGGGTGGGGGCGGGTTTATGAGCCGATCGATCTGAGGCGATAATTGTTGGTAAAACCCGCCCCTTGTATCTACAGGTTTTTTGCAAAGTCCGTTAAAAAAATTAAAACTGTTCAATTTTCCAAGCTGATTCTGGAAGTTTGGCTTGGCGCTGTCCGATCGCCCTTGCCCTAACATTGACTAGGCCGATCGGTGTATTTAATAAGTCTACCAGATTAGCTTTTCCGATCGCACTTTTGGCAACAGCAATGGGTAATTCTTTGAACAGCCATCTCGCAAGCCGATCGAAATATTCCCGTGTTGTCAATTCTCTCATCAAATCGACGCCGTGGAGTTCGTGCAAATATTTATTTGACTCACCGTAGCGGTACCATTGACTTTGCAACTGTTTAATTGTAGAGCGGTGGCGATGCCGGACGATCGCATTTTCGGCAAAATGCAATTTATAGGATGTTTGCTGCAAAATCCGCCAGCACAAATCAGCATCGCCACCGCTAGTTAGGTACGGGCGAAACAAACCGATTTGTGATAAAACTTGCCTGCGTACAGCTAAGTTAGCAGTTTGACCGTAGGCACAAAAAGGGTGAGCAAGAGTATGTTTTTGAGATAAAGTATTTTCGCGGGCGGCGTGTTGTTCTAAGATAGTTTTACCGGGTAATGCAAGTATTTCGCCGGCTGAAATTGCGATTTCTGGATTGACAAATGGCTTAACTAAATTTTCCAACCAGTCAGATTGGGGGCGACAATCTGCATCGGTAAATGCAATTATTTCGCCTTTTGAGCTGTGAATTCCTTTGTTGCGGGCGGCGTAGGAACTTTGAATCTGGTTTTCGGTGAGGTAGCGAATGGTGATTTGATTGAAATTACTTCCCCCCCTTACCAAGGGGGGGTTAGAGGCTGCGGTTTGGAGGAGATTTGAAGTGCGATCGCGACTGTTGTTGTCTACTAAGAGATATTCTACTTTGTCTGATGGATAAGTTTGCGATCGGAAACATTCGATTAAATCTGGCAAATCTGCCTCGCCGTTGTAAACTGGCACTATCACCGAAACTTTCGGTAAAAACATTTTGCTGTTCATTGGGAAGGATACACGGATTAATGTTTGTACTTCTTCCTACTGACAAGCGCCAACTGATTACTAGACGAGATTGCCTCAGTCTTTGATTGATACAGAAACCGCAGATGTCAGGCAGATCAACACAGATAAACGCAGATATTTTCCAGATAGGAAAGCGAATGAATGCAAGAGATCTAATGGCTAATTTCTACGACCGTTCCTTTCTGCACAAACTGATATAATTCATCAACATCCTGATTTGACAGGGAAACACAGCCCAAAGTCCAGTTCGATCGATCTTTTATCAGATTTTTAGAATTAGCTGGCACACCGTGAATCCCAACTTCGCTGCCTACACTGTCTGACCACTTAATTATACCGTCTTGTTTGGCTTTTATATGTTTGCGCCAAGATTGTTTAGTTGGATAATCCAGCCACAAAAACTTTGACCAACTTTCGTGAGGATAAAGGTCTTTGATGCTAAAAATTCCTTCCGGTGTCCGCAAATCTCCTGCTTTTAGTTTATCACCTGTGGGGTTGCCGCCAAATACAACTGGATAGGATTTGATTGGCTTGTTTTCGGAATATACAGTCAGTTTATATTTGGATTTTCCAATAAAAAATTGAGCTCGCAGCCAGCAAGAGAAGGCTTACAGATGAAACTATTATCCAAATATTGCTCCGTTTTGTTTTTAGTTCCATTGCATTAAGTAGCTCAACCTAATTATACCAAATCCGGGTTTCCCATCCCCGTTATAATTGGTATGGTGCGTCGCTATGAGATCTGCCAATAGCAACGAGAGTTGTTCGTAGCGACGCACCCTACATTACGAGATTATAAAAGGGGTAAGTAACCCGGATTTAGTATTATACCAAT
>JAAUPI010000146.1 GCA_012035135.1 Microcoleus sp. CSU_2_2 | reverse complement strand
GATCAGGTGGCGGTGGCGGTGGTGGTGGCGGCGGTGGTTGATATCAACGGGACTTACGCATCACAATCAAAGAAACTGGGTTTTTACTGAATCTGTGGGCTGTAACGAAGTATTTCGGAAAAAACCCGGTTTCTGAGCACCCGTTGATATATTGATATCACCCAAATTCAGGAGACGGCAGTGCCATTTCCCTACAAATAATCGGGCGATGGTTACATTTTTAATCGAGTCAGATTGATTATTTTAGGGTAGGGAAACAGCATTGCCCTGTCCGAATTTGCTTGATTTTGAGATAAATTGATCGCACTTAATGCACGATCGCATTCCAAATATGACTTTTATGAACATAATTAATGACTTTAATGAATTGACCTCAACAGAAATCTGTTGAATACTGATTGTAGTTAACAACTTTTCAGTACATTTGAGCTTTAAGCAGGTTAAAAACTATGACTAAATCATCTTGGCTTCGCAAGCTTTTACCATTGGCTGTATCTTTCGCAACCACGATCGCAGTTGCAGGATCGATCGCCCCACCAACTTGCGCTCAAACCAATCCGCCACCACCCGAATCCCAAGAAGTTCAACTAGCCCAAGTTGAAGGAATTAGCATCCCGATTTGGATCTATCCCGTAGGAGCAATTGTCCTAATTTTCATCTTTTTACCTAAGATTGGCTGGACTTTGGGACTAATAGCGATCGGCGAAAGAGAAGTAGGAATCGTTACCAAGAAATTCTCCAGCAAAAATTTGCCATCCGATAGATTGATTGCTCTCGATGGCGAAGCAGGTTTGCAAGCAGATACCCTTCCTCCCGGTTGGCATTTTGGTTACTTTCCCTGGCAATACAGCGTTCGCAAAGAACCAGTTGTTGTCGTTCCTCAAGATGAAATTGGTTTAATTATTGCCAATGACGGAGCTACCATTCCTCCCGATCGCATTTTAGGTAAAGTCGTCGATTGCGACAATTTTCAAAATGCCCGCAAGTTTCTCACCGGCGGTGGCGAAAAAGGCCGGCAGCTAGCCATCATCACAACTGGTACTTATCGGATCAATACGGCTGTATTTGAAGTCATTACTTCTGCAAATGCCTCTCAAAAGGGTATGGAACCGTGGGAATTTCAAGTATACAAACTTGCTCCACAGTGCGTGGGAATTGCGACCATACTAGATGGCGTTCCCATTGATGAAGGTGAAATTGCCGGGCCGATAATTCCCGGTCACGACAATTTCCAAAAAGCACAATCTTTCATCAAGGGTGGCGGGCGCAGGGGCTTACAAGAACAGGTGATTCTCTCGGGTTCCTGGAACCTCAATCCCTGGTTTGCGCAAGTCGAACAAGTAGAAATGACCGAAGTGCCGATCGGCTATGTAGGCGTTGTAATTTCCTATGTCGGGCGATCGCAGCAAGATATCAGCGGGGGAGCTTTTACCCACGGAAATCTTGTCAATAAAGGCGATAAAGGTGTGTGGGTAGAACCGCTTTATCCGGGGAAACATCCAATCAATACAAAAGTGATGAAAGTCGAACTTGTTCCCACTACCGATGTAGTTTTGAACTTCACATTGCGGTTCAGCGGAGAACACGGCTATGACTCCAACTTAACCGCTCTGAAATTGCTTTCTTTTGATGGATTTACGTTTGATTTAGAAGTTTTTCAGATCATTCATGTCGGTACTTTGGATGCACCGAGAGTGATTTCGCGCCAAGGTTCGATGCAGAATCTCATCGACCAAGTGCTGCGTCCAATTGTGGGCAATTATTTTCGCAATTCTGCTCAAGAATATACGATTCTCGATTTTCTAATCGCCCGCAGCGAGCGCCAAGCAGAGGCGGCAGAACACGTGCGTCAAGCCCTGCGGGCCTACGATGTGCAGGCTGTGGACACGCTGATCGGTTTGATTTCGCCGCCAGCGGAGTTGATGCAAACATTGACCGATCGCAAAATTGCTCAGGAACAAGAAAAAACCTACGAAGTGCAGCGTAGTTCCGAATCGCAGCGTCAAGAATTGGTGCGCGCAACTGCGATCGCAAATATTCAAAATCAGGTGGTGGCGGCAGAAGAAGGGGTAAAAATTGCCCAACTAAATGCAAGTGCTGCGATCGAACACGCAAGCGGTGAAGCGGAAGGAATTCGGCTGATGGGACAAGCAAAAGCGGATGCTTATCAAGTTGGTGTCAATGCTCTTGGTACTCAGAGTTACACGTTGCTGCAACTGATGCAAGCAGTTTCGGATGGTAGCGTTCGCGTTGTTCCCGATGTCGCAGTCAATGGTAACGGCGGTAGTGGGGGTTTGCTGGACGGTTTGATGGCGATGTTACTGCGGAATGAAACTAGCAAAAATGGAGCCAATGGATCGCAATCACCTATAATTAATGTCAATAAATCGGATGTTGCTGTTGTGGAATCTGTGGCCGAATCACCAGTAGCAAAAGTGAATGGAGTGAAGACGCCAAAATCGTCAGAATCTCCTGCTAATTTACCAGTTGCTAAAGTAGCAAATGTGACTTCTGTGAATTCGCAAAAGTCGCCGAATTCTCCTACCAATTCACTAGATACTAAGTCTGAGGAGGTTGCGGAAACTGATATTAATTCGCTATTTGGTGAATTGTCTGACGATATTTAGGCAGAGGTCATTGGTGTCAACTTAAGCTAAAGTTCTCTTTCAGAGGACTAATGAGTTCTTCAGTCCTCTTTGAGTTTTTTATCGTTCCGAGTCTCTGCCTGAGAATAATCGGAGGCTTTGCCTCCTAACAGTAAACAATAGCACACTTAATAAGGAGAAAAATCATGGGTCAAAATACTAACAAAAGAAAAAGTCCGCCACCCATCTTTTTTATTGTTACCCTCGGCTTAATTGGATTTGGCGCATACAAGTTCCTTCCTGATGTATGGAAATCCATAAGTTCAAACACATCGACATCGACATCGACATCGGCAACAATTGTACCGGGTGCGATCGCCAATCGGATCAGCGTAGGAAATCAGATCTTGCTAGCATCCCAAACAACAGCAGCAAAACAAACAGGTGTTCAAGCTTTTGCCAAGGGAGATTACCAAGCTGCCGTTCAAAATTTTCAGGCTTCGCTGCAACAAACTCGCAACGACCCAGAAACGTTAATCTATTTGAATAATGCCATAGCCAGCAAAGGTTCTTCCTTAAAAATTGCTGTCAGCGTCCCTATTGGTAGCAACCCAAATGTCGCTCAAGAACTCCTCCGAGGTGTAGCCCAAGCTCAGGATCAAATCAATACTACCGGTGGCATCAACGGTGCAAAACTGCAAGTAGAAGTTGTCAACGATGACAACGATCCAGGGGTTGTCAAAGAAGTTGCCAAAGCATTGACAAAAGATGCAAGTATACTAGCAGTAATTGGACACAATGCTAGCAACGCATCTCTCGAAGCTGCTCCGATCTATCAGCAAGAAAAACTGGTAATGGTGACACCGACTAGCTTTGCCAATAATTTATCAGGATTTGGCAGTTACATCTTTCGGACAGTGCCTAATATTAAAGTAATGGCTGCTCCCTTAGCAGAATATGTAGTCAAAACAGGAAAAACTAATATTGCCATTTGTTACGACTCCCAAGCACCGGATAATGTATCATTTAAAGATGAATTCGTGGCTGCTCTGACTGCTGCTGGAGGCAAATTAGTTCCTACTGTTTGTGACTTTTCATTACCATCTTTTAATCCCGAAAGTGAGATTGCCGATGCAGTTAGCAAAGGCGCACAAGCATTGATGTTAGCACCCCACATCGATCGCATCGATCGCGCGATCTCTCTGGCTCGCACCAATCGAGGCAAATTGCCACTCTACGGCAGCACGACAATGTACACCTTTCAAACACTAAAAGAAGGGCAAAAAGACGTGGACGGGCTGATTTTGCCTGTTCCGTGGCATCCTGAAACTAATCCCAGCAGCACTTTCCCCAAAAATGCCAGTCAGATGTGGGGAGGAGTAGTAAATTGGCGCACGGCAACGAGTTTTGATGCGACTCAAGCTGTCATCGCGGGCTTGCGACAAAGTAATACGCGCGAAGGGTTGCAACAAGCACTGAAAAGTACGAGTTTTACGACACTGGGAGCAAGCGAGGATGTCAAGTTTTTGCCAAGCGGCGATCGTGCGGGGGAGCCTATTTTAGTACAAGTTAAACAGAGAGGAAATACTGGCTATAATTTTGTCCCGTTGCGCTAAGTTTGCTAAGTGCGATCGAAGGAGCGGGCAGAATGCTTACCCACAATCAAATTCACTTTTTATGGAACAGGCCGTTCAGCCTGTTTCTGAGCATGGTGCAAATCCCCACAATCAAATTCACTTATTCTACGCTCAATATGACTTTTATGAACTTAATTAATGAATTTTATGAATTGACTTTCAAAGAAATTGGTTGAATAATGATTTTAGTTAAGAACTTTTCTGTACATCCTTGCTTAAAGCAGCACGCTGCGGCAAAGGAGAAATTATTTTTTTACTTGCTCAATTCCAACCAAAACTAGCAGAGTTTACTCATCAAGGAGAATGCAAAATGACTCAACAAAAATCAAAGACCAATAATTCCAACCCAACGGCTTTTATTGTGTTAGGTATAGTGGCGCTGGCTGCGCTTAAATTAATTCACGGGCTGTTGGGCGATCGCGCCAGTTACAAACTGAAAGCCCTGTGGAATTGGCTGTGGGGATTATCTGCTGAATCTGACAGCAGAATTGCGGTGCAAGTTGCCCAAGAATCGCTACAATCTATGCAAAATTCGGTGCTGAATTTAACTGAATCTGTTGCCAAAATTTCTGCAAGTTCTCAACTAGCAAAAAAGAAATATGACACCAAAAAGCAAGAATTTTTGCAGCTAGAACAACAGGCAAATCTAGCTAGTTATCACGGCAATGAAGAAGCGGCACGGTTAGCGATGGGAAAAGCGATCGTCCTTGAAAGATTGCTGCCAACATTAGCAGAACAAGTTGCTCAATCCGAACAGATTTTGAGCACCAATAAGGATAAATTAAATCGCGAACGGCAGCGTTTAGAAACTTACAAAATGGAACTGCAAAACCTCAAAGATTTGTCAGAAGTCAATGAAGCATTAGCGGATATTGCTAAAGTGAACAGCAGCGTCAGTACAGATTCAGCACAATCGCAATTTGAAGAGGCACAGTCATCCATTCATAAGCGCTACTTGCAAACCAACGCTTTAGCCGAATTATCGGAAAATCCGGCTGATAAACTGACATCAGACCTGGACAACATGATTCTAGATGACGAGATTTCTCGACGACTACTAGAACTAAAATTGTCCAATCAACCGCAGGTTTTACCGCTTAAAAAGCATAATAATTGAGCGAAAATTTTAGTTTTTTATCGTTCCCAGTCTCTGTCTGAGAATACCCGGAGGCTCTCCCTCCAAAAAGTAAAAAATATTGCACGCAATCAGGAGAAAAAAATATGACTGGAAATACTAAAAACAGAAAAAGCCCCCCGCCCATTTTTTTTATTTTTTCTCTCGGCTTAATCGGGTTTGGCGCATCCAAATTTCTTCCGGGTTTATTCGCATCTAAAAATTTAGATCCATCTACACCTAATTCTACTTCTACACCTACATCGGGTGCGAGTGCACCAGGTGCGATCGCCAGTCACATCAGTTTAGGAAATCAGATATTGCTTACATCCCAAACCACAGCCGAAAAACAAGCAGGCGTTACAGCTTTTGCCAAAGGAGATTACAAAGAAGCTGTTCAAAAATTTCAGGCTTCGCTGCAACAACATCGCAATGATCCGGAAACGGTAATTTATTTGAACAATGCGAAAGTAAGCTATCGCACTTCTCTGAAAATTGCCGTCAGCGTACCCAGTGGTAGCAACCCCAACATCGCCCAAGAAATTCTCCGAGGTGTCGCCCAAGCTCAAGATGAAATCAACACTATGGGAGGGATTAACGGTGCGGGTTTGCAAGTTACAATCATCAATGATAACAACCGTCCAGAAGTTGGAAAAGAAGTTGCAATAGTATTAGCAAATGACCAAAAAATTCTAGCGGTAATCGGACACAATGACAGCACGGTATCTTTAGCTGCCGCTCCAATTTATCAGGACAAAGGACTGGTGATGGTGACACCTACCAGCAGTGCGAATAATTTGTCAGGTTTTGGCAGCTATATTTTTCGGACTGTGCCAAATACTCGATCGATGGCTGCTCCTTTAGCAGAGTATATCGTCAAACAAGTCGGCCAAAGTAATATAGCCTTATGCTACGACTCTCAAGCTGCTGGTAACACTTCGTTTAAGGATGAATTTATTGCTTCTCTTTCAGCATCAGGTGGCAAATTAGTTCCTACTGTCTGCGACTTGTCAGCGCCGACATTTAATCCTAATACTGCGATCGCCGATGCTGTTAGCCAAGGTGCGCAAGGATTGATGATAGGATCTCACGTCGATCGGATCGATCGCGCGATCGATCTAGCCCGTGCAAATCAAGGCAAATTAGCGCTTTACAGCACTTCAACTCTTTACACCTTTCAAACACTAAAAGACGGGCAAAAGGATGTTGACGGGCTGATTTTGCCTGTTCCGTGGCATCCTGAAACTAATCCCAGCAGCACTTTTCCTAAGAATGCCAGCCAGATGTGGGGAGGAGTAGTCAATTGGCGAACCGCAACTAGTTTTGACGCGACTCAAGCTATCATCGCGGGCTTGCAGCAAAGTAATACGCGAGAGGGATTGCAACAAGCACTCAAAAGTCCGAATTTCTCGGCAATGGGAGCAAGCGAAGAAGTGAGGTTTTTGGCAACAGGCGATCGGGCGGGAAAGCCGATTTTAGTGCAAGTTAAACAAGCAGAAAAAAGTGGCTATAACTTTGTCCCGTTGCCGTAAGTTTGCTAAGTGCGGATGGACAAGATGCCCACCCACAAAAAATATTCTTTGTGGAACAGGCATCTTGCCTGTTTCTAAGAATTAGGAATTAGGAAATATAGCGTTTCCCGATGTTATGAGGTACAAACTGAGCGATAAATCCTGTAGGGACACGGCATTGCCGTGTCCCTACTGTACTTCATAAAGGTACGCCCGATTCTCCTTACATAGAAGAACCTAAACCGGCATAAGCACCGTAGAAGAAAAGAGATAAAATGCCCAGGGCACCGAGACCAGCCACAGTACCGACTATCCACAAAGGAATTCTTCCACTTCCAGACATAGCTATCACCTCACTAATTCACAGCTAAATAAATTCGATCGAACTATCGAAAACAAACTCAAACACCAGTTAGTTAAAGAAATAACTGGAGAACAAAATACCCAAAGTAAAAATCAGCAACAAGCCCAAATAAAGAGAAGTCCGGTTTAACTCAACTGGCTGCTCGTTGGGATTAGGAACGCGCTCAGGCATTGTAAACTCCTATCGTTGAATAAATTGCATTGCTGCGATCGCGCCCAAAAAGAAAATAGTTGGGACACCTAAAGTATGAACTGCCAACCAACGCACCGTAAAAATCGGATACGAAATTGGCTCATTGTTTGGGGTTCTGCTCGTCATTTTTCCAGATCCTTGTTAAATTACTTGGCAATGAACTGCTCTACTTGTTTCTTAGATTCAAAGCGATCCGAGATAATCGGCACTTCTTCCCGTTGGGGAGTGAAATACTGGTTAGGGCGAGGAGTACCGAAAGCATCGTAAGCCAAACCAGTCTGCACAAACAGCCATCCAGCAATAAACAAAGCCGGAATAGTAATGCTGTGAATTACCCAATAACGGATACTTGTAATAATGTCCCCAAACGGACGTTCTCCAGTTGAACCACCAGCCATGTAGAATCCTCCTTTCAACAACGAATCGACAGACAATCTATACAACCATTCTACTATCAAGCGGCTTGCGCTGAACCTTGATATTTAAGTAGAGTACCGCTCGCGCCGATGATAAATCCGCGTTCCGGTGTCATAAAGACAATCTTGTAAAAATTAGCGGGAACATCTTCAACTTCGCGGTCTTTTTGCCAAGTTTTCCCGCCGTCCAAACTGCACAGCAAATTCCCGCCACCGCCGGCTACCCAAACTTCATTATCAGTCCGGTAAGCCATATCTAGCAAACCCCAACTCGCCTTGCGATCGGGAAAAAACGGTTTTCCCCAACCCTCAGGATTCTCCGGATCACTAAACTGAATCTGGCCACCACGGGCGAGCATCCACAAACGCCCGTCCTTAGTAAAGCCCATATTTTGCAGGCGACGAGAACTATTTCGGTTGTGAGGTTCCCAAGCATCCTGTCCCGGTTTCCAGACAGAATAGAAATTTCCCTTCGAGGAAACTGCAACATACTGCCCATCGGACGATCGATTGATATTGCGAACCACTCCAAAAGAATCCTGCACGACAGCTTTCCAATTCTTGCCGCCGTCAGAAGTCCGATAAATCGCCCCCACATCCGTCGTCATCTCGGCGGAATTCGGGCCCAAAGCTGCGATCGTACTTGGAGAACCCGGTAACTGAGCACTCAAAGCAATCCGAGTCCAGGACTTGCCCTCATCGTCAGTATGGAGCAACACAGAAGGCTGGCCGACAATCCAGCCTTCGGAACCCGAAAAACTGACCGACGAAAAACGCGACCTCATATCCTCGATATCCAAGGCGATGGGTTTCCAGTTAGTACCGCCGTCCAAGGTTTCAAATAGGGTTGCCTCAGAACCCACCACCCAGCCGTGCTGAGGATTGCCCGTAAAGGCAATATCCTGCAAATTAGCTGCCGTTGGCAAAGCAATTACCTGCCAAGGGTTGTAACTCACAGAACCGATGGTACTGCAACCCGCACAGATGAGCGTAGCCGCAAATAAAATTACAATTCGTTGCCAAAATCTCACAATCGTCTTTTTACTGCAAACCATACATACTAATTAACAACAAGAAACCAACGACTAAGCCGCCAAAAATCAGCAAACTTTTCTGACCTTCGGTCATGCCGTTAACGCCGACACCGTAGCGCTGATTTTCCTTAAATCCCGACGCCCCTTCCATCTGACCGACATTTTGAAACATCGACTTGCGCGCCCCGCAAGCGGGACATACCCAAGTTTGGGGAACATCTGTAAAAGCAGTGCCAGGGGCAATTGCATTTTTAGGATCGCCCTTTTGAGGATTGTAGACGTAGCCGCAGGCTCGGCACTCGTGCCGATCTAGGGTTTTAGTCTCAGTGGCTCGATCGTTCATAGCTCCGAAAGAGTAGGTCAGCTAAGCGTGAAGTACCCCAACTAAACTTCGTTATAGTTGGGGCTGCCAACTATAACTCTGATTAGGACGGTCTTATTCGTCTTCGAGGTTTCCCGTCTCAACCGCCGATGCCAGGTTAGGGACACCAAAATGGTGTTCGACACAAAGCGTCGATGATGGTCTTAATCAGCGTCCACAGGCAGCCGCCCGTCTTCCACAGGCAGTTACAATTTCGTTTACCGAATCCTGAGATTGCGGTTTTATTAAAATATACATTAAAAATTATTGCAGAAGATGGACGATTAATCTCGATCGACTCGTAATCTCAGTTACCCAAAATCTATATAATGTAAAGATTGAGTTACACACCCTTTCACCGAGGCAGTAATTATTCACCGTGTTTGCACTTAGCGGCTACGAGTATTTCTTAGGCTTCCTCTTAATTTCCAGCCTAGTCCCGATCCTCGCCCTCACGGCGGCTAAGGTACTGCGGCCCAAAAGTCGTCCCTACGACCGACGCACTACCTACGAATCTGGCGTCGAGCCGATCGGCGGAGCCTGGATTCAATTCAACATCCGGTATTATATGTTCGCCCTGGTCTTCGTCATCTTCGACGTAGAGACCGTCTTCCTCTATCCTTGGGCGGTGGCTTTCCACCAGCTAGGACTTTTGGCTTTTATCGAAGCCTTGTTTTTTATCGCGATCCTCGTTATTGCTCTTGTCTATGCATGGCGCAAAGGAGCCTTGGAATGGTCTTAAGTTCTGACAAATCACAAAAACCGCTAATTGTCAACCCGGTCGATCGGCCCGAAGTCACTTCCGAATTATCAGAGAATGTCATCCTAACTACGGTTGATGACCTCTATAATTGGGCGAGACTTTCTAGCCTGTGGCCGTTGCTGTACGGCACGGCTTGCTGCTTCATCGAATTTGCAGCTTTGATTGGATCGCGCTTCGACTTCGATCGCTTTGGCTTAGTACCTCGATCGAGCCCCCGACAAGCCGACTTGCTAATCACCGCCGGCACGATCACTATGAAGTACGCCCCCATCTTGGTGCGACTGTACGAACAAATGCCCGAACCCAAATACGTGATCGCGATGGGCGCTTGCACCATCACGGGCGGAATGTTCAGCGTAGACTCCCCCACAGCAGTCCGCGGCGTTGACAAATTGATTCCCGTAGACGTGTACATCCCCGGCTGTCCGCCTCGTCCAGAAGCGATTATTGATGCGATCGTCAAATTACGCAAAAAAATCGCCAACGATTCGATGCAAGAACGTGGCAACTTGCAGCCAACGCACCGCTACTACACCAGACCCCACAAAATGAAAGTAGTAGATGACATTTTGGATGGCAAATATTTGTCAATTCCCGGCCGGATTGCGCCACCAAAGGAATTGACGGAAGCGATGGGAATGCCAGTACCACCGGCTTTGCTGACTGCACAAAAACAGGAGGTAAACCGTGGCTGATCAAGAATCTGCGATCGTTGAAGCAGGTAAAGTTTCCCAGTGGTTGACTCAGAATGGCTTCGAGCACGAAGCTTTAGTGGCCGATAATTTGGGTGTGGAAATATTAAAGGTCGATCGAGAATTCCTAATTCCGATGTCAACAGCACTGTACGCCTACGGGTTCAATTATATGCAGTGCCAGTGCGCCTACGACCAAGGCCCCGGAGAAGATTTAGTCAGCGTCTACCATTTGGTGAAGCTGACAGATAATGCTTCCCATCCCGAAGAAATTCGCGTCAAAGTATTCATCCCCCGCGACGATCCGAGAGTACCTTCTGTCTATTGGATTTGGAAAGCAGCCGACTTTCAAGAGCGGGAATCCTACGATATGTACGGCATAGTTTATGAAGGACATCCGAATCTGAAACGGATTTTGATGAACGAAGATTGGGTAGGCTGGCCGCTGCGGAAAGATTACATTTCCCCTGATTTTTACGAATTGCAAGACGCTTATTAAGGGAGTTTTGAGTTTTTAGCTCAAAATAAAGTCGGTCGTTTTGCACCCACTTCTTTGAGGAGTGGGTGCAATTTTTTTGCTCCTTTCTGGAAAACCCTCGATTGCACGTTATTTCTGAAAAGGCACTCGCCCAAGACAAAACTATTTTAAATTGATTCCGGGAAAACCCTGAGTAGGTTTGTAAAAGTGATTAATATTCGATATTCAGTGAACACTAAGGACTTAAAAATGTTAACTAAACCGACAACTCCACTCAGTAAAAGAGAACCCGACGGATTCCTCAAAATCAGTCTAAATCTCACAATGGGAATTGGAATTACTACCTTTATTGCAGCCTTAACTTTAATCGCTGTTCATTTTCATGACTCAAAATCAAAATACCGAGACACTTTAAATTTTGCGGTAACTACATTAGCTACTGCCGCAGGAATATCTAGTGCCGTATATGCTTTGCGGGGAATCGAAATCAATTTAGAGGACAAAAAAATCGATCGAACCTTACGTTACATACAAATATGGAACGATCCTAGCTATTTTAGTGTTCGACAAATTGCAGCAAAAATTCATAAAGATCTCAAACCGCTAGATGATACCAAAAGTAATGAGTACATGAATCAGATATATGCAGATACAGAGAAAAAGCAGGAAATAGTCAATATTCTTAATTTTTTAGAAGAAATGTCTATGTGTGTCCATTTCGCTCTAGTTGACGAAAAATCTTTGAAAGAGTTTTATCGATATATAGTTTGTACTTATTACGATACCTTCACGCTCTTTGTTCACCGATCTCGAAAAGAAAGAAATAACCCGAAGCTTTACATCCACTTAACAGAGCTATCTGAGCAATGGAGAGATTAATTACCCGACTTTTTATTTTTTGTAAAAGGTTTTACCTAGCGGATTCAGGATCGAACTGAGTCAAATGAAGAAAACAATCGGGAAATATTTCCGGATTGGTTCTCGACAAATGGAATAGTCAATTAAATGAAGTGTAAACTAAGCCATAAAAAGGTGCATCATTCTCATTGAAGGTCTTTACTACTCTGGAGACAAGGACGTAGTTGTGCTTTTTGTGTAATTAAAGGAGAAATGATGAAACGATTTACTTGTTACTCAATCGACTTACTTTTTGAAGGTGATACAGGCTTCTAAAACCTGTTTGCTTTTGTCTGTCATTAATGATTATTAGTGTAGCAGATGCGAGAAAAAGTCACCTATCTTTAAAATCGCATCCGACCGTGACTATTGTCACGAAAGCTAACATTTTCATACTCGACAGAACCGCTAATTTTTGCAGAGAGTGAGGGGCAACTCACTTTCTGCAATTGACTGATTAACCTAATTCCATAGAACTCATCAACCTAATTTCAATCTAGAGAGTTAGGTTAATGAGTATCTCCATATTTCTCCAACCTCACACATCCAAGTTTATAGATCTCCCTCAAAATATGAAGGCAGTGTCATTTGTTGATTTCCAGCATTACTGAACAGCGAAATCGATAAGCCCGATGTCACTCGATCGTTATCTTTTTTATTAAAGTCCTTCATTTTCTGCTTTCTCCAAAGTGTAGATGGATCGGAAAACCTAGTTTGAGAACGGGGCAAAATGCTTCTATCGCAGTAACTTTTGCTTGGAAAATTAGAGAAGTTTCTCAATCGTCTGAGATTGAGCCACACTCTGAACAATTCCAAGTCAAATTGATCTGCAAAACACCAAACTTACATTGCAACACGCTAAAAATTATCGTTTGGCCCGACTTCAGCTAAGTTATGATGCGTCATCGACTAGCTTAAACATGGAGAAATCCCGATCTAGTTTGCGACAAATCATAGACTTAACTCCGTTTTAAGGGTTTAGGCAATCATACGCTATTAAAAAAATGATAGTCCAAAAGACCTCTCTATGTCAACTTTTTTTGTTAACGAGTTTTAGAGAAGTCTTTGGATTATACAAGACTGAGCCCATTGA
This sequence comes from Microcoleus sp. CSU_2_2, assembly GCA_012035135.1. GTDB lineage: Bacteria > Cyanobacteriota > Cyanobacteriia > Cyanobacteriales > Microcoleaceae > Microcoleus. Next base: position 1,077 of record JAAUPI010000146.1, on the reverse strand, counting down.
GCTATCAGCCTATGATTTGTCGCATTTACCAAGATAAAGCAGGATCGCAAGAAACGTCAAGCTTGTCGATGATATACGGCATCAACTTTAACGATCCTCATCTCCGAGCCTTAGTGATATCGATCGCTTGAAGAGCAGATTCAAATCCTTTCTGGTATCCAGAATAAACCGTGTACCTATAATTAACATCAGTTATTTTACTGAAAAAAGCGGCTTTCCTGGGTTTGTGGTGCAAACTGTATCTCAAGCTACAAAATTTCCCGGTGCAAGTATCGTTTTTGGATCGCAACGGAACTTCATTCCAACCGAATTAATTTAACCAACAAACTCATGATTTCTCCCTGTTGTGGTGTAATGATGATGCGATCGTCCGGAATCGCGATCGGATGAGTCCAGCGCGAAACCTCCGCATACCGCGCCGCGTGCAGTTGGTGGATGGTGCGGCGCATTGGTGTCAACTTAAGGAATGTTGCGGGCGATCGCACTCGCTCGATCGTCTAACGAAAGCGAAGGACGGCTGAAGTGACCTCTACCGAGTTCGTAACCCAGAAGTTAAAATCAGAATTATCAACAGTGTCACATCGGCATTCGATTTTATGAGTCGAAAACAGAAAGCTCGATCGGGCAATCCAGACTTGCGTCGAGCCACGCAAGTACCAGCACCTGAGATTGCAGAAATAGAAGCCAAGCTTTGGTATTGGCTGAGTCCTTCTAGCTTTAAGCCATTAAGCTTAACACCTGATCACAAAAAACGGCGCGATCGATTGTTGACCTTACCAGTCATGATGGCAGTAGTCTTGAGTTTGGTATACCGCAGGATTTCTGGCGCTTAGTGAAACTGTTGGAAAGATTGCCCGTTGGCGGGCTGCTAATTTTTGACTTGGGATTTTTTAATTTTGTGTGGTTTGACGCTTTTACTGAGAGCGGCAAGTTTTTCGTAACGAGGCTAAGAACGTATTTCACAAGAGATGGTATTTCGGGGATTATATCATTTCTCACGCTATTTGTTAAGGGGTAAAATGACAGATGCAGTCACCTATTTAGTGGAGCATCATAAAATGTTGGGTCTGATTAAAC
>JAAUPI010000145.1 GCA_012035135.1 Microcoleus sp. CSU_2_2 | reverse complement strand
TCCCCCCCTCTCCCTCTCCCCCCGCGATGCCTTCTTTTCCCCAACGGAAACAGTAGCAGCAGACAAAGCAGTCGATCGACTCTGTGCCGAACTGATCTGTCCTTACCCCCCAGGCATACCCGTTTTGATGCCCGGTGAAATCATTACCTCAAAAGCCCTTGAATACCTGCAACAAATCCTTGCCGATGGTGGAAAAATCACAGGTTGCAGCGATCCCACCCTCCAAACTTTCAACGTTGTGCGACAGTAAATATTAAGGCTTGGGGGAAATGGGGGAACATTTCTATTTTTTCCAGACTTTCAACTTCAGCTTCCTTGAATCTAAAATCTAAAATCTAAAATCTAAAATAAAACTATGCTTTGGCCCTACGTCACTCCTGGTATCCCAGACGATTTATTTGAACGTTTACCGGGAATTCCCATGAGTAAGCGAGAAGTCCGACTGCTGTTAATTTCTCACCTGCGGCTGCAAGCAGACTCGGTGGTATGGGATATCGGCGCGGGTACTGGTACGATCGCTGTAGAAACAGGTTTGTTGTGCCCCAAAGGTCGAATAATCGCCATAGAAAGGGATGAAGATGTCGCCAACTTGATTCGCATAAATTGCGATCGATTCCAACTCAACAACGTAGAAGTCATTGAAGGTAGTGCTCCGGAATGCCTCGAAAATCTGTCCCACCCCCCCCACCGAGTTTGCATCGAAGGAGGTCGTCCCATTAAAGCCATTCTCCAAGCAGTCTGGCGATACTTGCAGCCCCACGGTCGAGTTGTCGCCACAGCCAGCAATTTAGAGAATCTTTACGCCCTTTCCGAAAGCTTCGCCGAATTGCAAGTTCGCAACATCGAAGTAGTCCAGTCCGCCGTCAACCGCTTAGAGACTCGCGGTCTCCATCAAACTTTTGCTGCTGTCAATCCCATATTTATTCTCAGCGGCGAAAAGCTAGATTAGTCATTAGTCAGCAGTCATATCGGGCTTTCCGGTCTATGCTAATAGACCTCTCCAGAAAAGCAAGTCTTGAACAAGCAGGATGCCTGTTCTCAATAATTATGGGAGGCCTCTTGACAACTGACAACTGACTAAATGTAATTCTTAACCTTTTTTACGTTCAGTTAACCATCATACTAAGGATAAGGGCTTCTATAGCTGGATTGACCCACCGCCGTCTGCAAGAGAAATTCATTTTATGCCTTGGTCTCGTATTCTCAGTGGAATCGTTGCGATCGCCGTTGCTTTGGGAATGATTATTTTGGGGGGATGGTACTTCACCGTCGGCTTCGGGATTATCGTTTACCTAGGTCAATTGGAATATTTTCAACTAGCCCGGGCTAAGGGCATTGCACCTGCTGCCAAAACTACCTTAGTTGTCAGTCAGGTTCTGCTAATTACTGCGGCCCTTGCACCGCAATTCGTAGACGCCATGTTTCCCCTAGCCGGAACCTTAATTTGTTTCTACTTGCTGTTCCAGCCCAAGTTATCGACGATCGCCGATATTGCCTCTTCAATTTTAGGATTATTCTACGGGGGTTATTTGCCCAGCTATTGGGTTCGGCTGCGAGTCGGACTCGATCCAGCTTATCAAGCCACAACTGGACTGGGACAAGTAGTTGCTAGCAATTTGCCGGTTCATATTTATCCGCCGCAGTCTTGGACAAACCTCAGTAATATATCTTTGGGATTGACTTCGCTACTGCTGGCTTTTTTCTGCATCTGGGCCGCTGACATTGGGGCTTATTTTGTCGGCAAATTCTTCGGTCGGACTAGCCTGTCCCACATCAGCCCGAAAAAGACGGTTGAAGGTGCGGTATTTGGGGTTTGTGGCAGCATAGCTGTGGCCGCCGCCGGGTCTTGGTATTTGAATTGGCCGGGCTGGCTGTATACTGGCGCTGCTTTTGGGATGTTGATTGGTGTTGCCAGTTTGTTGGGGGATTTAACTGAGTCGATGATGAAGCGAGACGCTGGTGTTAAGGATTCGGGGCAGTTGATCCCCGGTCACGGTGGCATTCTCGATCGCACGGACAGTTATGTTTTTACCGCACCGTTAGTTTACTATTTCGTGACTTTGTTCTTGCCCGCGATCGACTCTTTTTTAATCAAGTGGTAATTGGTAATGGGTAATTGGTAATGGGTAATTGGTAATGGGTAATTGGTAATGGGTAATTGGTAATGGGTAATTGGTAATACCAAATCCGGATTACTTACCCCTTTTATAATCTCGTAAATGTAGTAAATGTAGGGTGCGTCGCTACGAACAACTCTCGTTGCTATTGGGAGATCTCATAGCGACGCACCATACCAATTATAACGGGGATGGGAAACCCGGATTTGGTATAATGGGTAATTGGAGGCAGAGCCTCCGGGTATGTATTCCCAGGCTCTGCCTGGGAACAAGGTTATTAATAGGTAATAGGCAATAGGTAATTTTTTCTACTGCCAACAGACTACTGATTACTGCTTTCGGAGTCAACTGTCAACTATCAACTAACTAAGGCAAGACTCTAATTCCGCCCCGACAAACTATCTCGCCGGGATTCAAAATTAATTCCTCAATCTCAACTTCTGCGCCGAAATCAATCTTAAAACCATTGAAAATTTTGCTATTTAATTGTTTTGCAACTTCAATTTCTGGATTCTCAAACATCAATTCGTGACTGCTATCCATCCGCAAATTAGTCCGCAATATAAAAGGAATTTGCGTACCGTCAGACCGCAAAATTACAGCCGAAAGTGTCAACAAACCTGCATCAATTACTATTTGCGAATTTTGTAACTCGATCGACTGTTCCCGATCGACCATTGGCAAAAGAGGCAACAAAAATTCACTCAATGCATCAGCTAGCAAAGGTGCTTTCAGCGACGCATTTAGATCGGCTTGAATCAACCGTAAAACGCCGAATACGGGAAAGGATTCTAAGAGGCGGAGGGGTTGACCCTTGATAACTTGACCGAGGTTAACACGAATGCCAGCACCTTCTATGGCGACTTCTGTCAGGTGTAGTCCTCGATACACAGCACCGCGAGCAGCAGCCGTTACTTTGGGGATTGATCCACTGAAGATTTGTCGATCGCTCCCCTCAATTTTCACCTGCAATTCTTCAACGTGCTGAACTTGCGATCGCAGCCACAACTGCACCGCCGGAGAAAGCACCGCACTCGCGATCCGGCTGCCTTGACCCCTTGGCGGTATCTGCGAATCCTCGCCGAGACTGGCAGTTCCTAGTTGACTGACACCGGCAGAGCAGTTATCGAATTCACGAGAGTTGCGATCGACAGCCATAAACAATTTGAGAATATTAAATCAACCTTAATATTCAAGCACAGAAATATAACTTTACTTCACCCGCTCTGGAAAACCCGATCGTACACTTCTCATTCAAAGCAACAAATTTAACTTTCCGAGAGTAAGTATTACAGAACAGATGTTGTACAACCAGCAGTACATAATTTATGGTAGTATGGTTTTATACAGCAGTCAGGCACTACACCTGTCAAACCAGTAGCATTAATCAATGTCTGCCATGGGTAGAAAAAACTCGATAGATAAATACGCATCTTTCGGAAAACTGAAATATCCGAATTAAAACACTTACTGTAATACTTGTACATAGTCAGTCTAAATCATGTAAAGATTTAACTTGGCTGAAATCGAACCGACAACTTTACGAAGCTGTCTGCCGTATGGATGAAAGGCTGCAAAAAATTCTCGCCCACTGGGGCATTGCCTCTCGTCGTCAAGCTGAACAGATGATTCTAGCGGGACGAGTGCGACTCAATGGCAACATTGTTGATTTAGGACAAAAAGCGAATCCCGATCGCGATCGGATCGAAGTCGATGGAGTGCCTGTCTATTCTACCGATCGACCGCAGTCAGTCTATCTGCTGCTCAACAAACCCGCCGGGGTAGTTTCCACTTGTAGCGATCCGCGGGCTCGATCGAAAGTTCTCGATCTGTTGCCGCCCAAACTCCGGTATGGTCAAGGCATCCACCCGGTAGGACGGTTAGATGCAGATTCTACGGGTGCGTTGCTACTCACCAATGATGGTAAGCTGACATTTTGTTTGACCCATCCGCGCCACTCGGTATCCAAAACCTATCAGGTTTGGGTGAAAGGCGATCCCCCGGAACCTGTGCTGCAAGCGTGGCGTCAGGGCATCATCTTGTCGGGCAGAAAAACTCTGCCTGCTGAAGTTCGAGTGCTCGATCGCACGGGAGATCGAACTATGTTGGAAGTAATTCTCTCAGAAGGGAGAAATAGACAGATTCGGCGAACCGCCGAGCAGTTGCGATATCCCGTGTTGCGCCTACACCGCACAGCTATTGGCCCGATTCAATTGCAGCAGCCATCCGAGCCAATATTACCAATGGGCTGCTACCGATCCCTTACAAATTCTGAAATTATTTTTTTATGGAGTCTACTCAACCAAACCTCAATCAATGTGCCAGCAAACGTCAAGGAGCACAGCATATGACAAAGAATTTATTTTTTTATTTTTCAAAACCACTAAGAAAAAGTTACTTTCGCAGGAGACAGAACGTGCCGAAAAGCTAGCAGAAATAGGTGCTCAACTCCGTCAATTCCGCGAACAACAGTCGATTTGTTTAGAAAAAGTAGCTCTGGTAACCATGATTCGGCGGAATCTGCTGCAAGCGATCGAAGAAGGTCAACTCGACCAACTCCCCGAACCAGTTTACACTCAGGGTTTGATCAAACGGTACGCCGAGGCCATGGGTTTGGACGGAGCTCAGTTTGCCAATTTTTTCCCGATCGAACCAGCACCTCGATCGGCAACCAAGCTATCCTGGCAGGATTGGCCTCAGTTGCGGCCGATGCACCTGTACCTGTTTTACGTATTTCTCATTATCTGTTCTGTGAATGGCTTGTCTCAGCTAATGAGCGGTAATCTGACAGCAAAAAATAGTCTGGGAGCGGAAGAACTAGCCAACCAGGAGTTAAAAAGATCCCGTTTAGTTACCGCCAAAACTCATAAGGTAGATTCTTACACCGCCCTAGAAGCAGTAAGGGCTGGTGAAAGTTTAGACCAATCTGGTGGTAAACCAGTCATGGTTAACGTCACTTTTAATGCCGACTCGTGGGTGCAGATTGAAGTCGATGGCAAAACCGAGTTTGAAGGAACCTTGCCTTCTGGGACTGTGCGTACTTGGCAGGCTCAAGAAAAATTGGTATTTGTAGCTGGTAATGCCGGCGGGGTACTAATTGCTGTGAATAACGGACAAGCCGAATTGCTCGGAGCCCCTGGAGTTGCCAAAGAAGTTATTTTCAAAGCTGACGAGATCAAGACTTCAGAAAAGCCGAAAAAAGAAGGGTAATGGGGAATGGGGAATGAGTAATAGTTAGTAGTTATATCGTGTCCGGTAGCATCAGTTTTATATACTTGTAGGGGTGAAGCATTCGGGCGATCATCTCTCCGGTCGATTACAGGTTTTAGATCCGAATGCTTCACCCACGCCCTATGCGACCGATACAACCGGACATGATATAATTCCCCATTCCTCATTCCCATTCCCAATTTTCAATTTTTATTGGGGGCGCGCCCGCAGATGTAAGTGATGGTTTTGAGTCGATCGCGCACTTCCCAATTCAAAGCTTCTGCCCGATATCGCCATCCCCAATTTCCCTCTGCTTTCCCCGGAAAATTCATCCGTGCGTCCGTACCCAAACCCAACAAATCTTGAAACGGAACAACTGCCAAATTAGCAATAGAACCCCAACCCATGCGGATTAAAGACCAGTGAATTCCTTGGGGATCGATGCAGCCCAAATAACGCACAACCTCATCTCTTTCGTAGTGTTGCAGTTGATTGAACCATCCCACAGTCGTGTCGTTGTCGTGAGTTCCGGTGTAGACTACGCAGTTGCGATCGTAGTTGAAAGGTAAAAAAGGATCGCCCGGACCAGCGCCAAAAGCAAACTGCAAAATCTTCATTCCCGGAAACTCGAATCGATCGCGCAAAGCTTCAACTTCGGGAGTAATTACCCCCAAATCCTCAGCGATAATTGGCAGGTTGCCAAACTTCTCGTTAATTACCTCAAACAAAGCCATTCCCGGCGCTTGAATCCACTCTCCCTCGATCGCAGTTTCTTGTCCACGCTCCACCGCCCAGTAAGCATCAAATCCTCGAAAATGGTCGATCCGAGTCACATCTACATAATCGAAAATCGCCTCAAAACGCTGCACCCACCACTGGAAATTATTTGCTTGTAACTTCTCCCAATTGTAGACTGGGTTGCCCCACAATTGACCTGTACTGCTGAAGTAATCGGGGGGAACTCCGGCCATTAAAGCAGCTTCTCCGGTCTCTTCATCCAAGCAGAATGTTTCTGGATGAGACCACACGTCCGAGCTGTCGTGAGCTACATAAATCGGAATATCGCCAATAATTTTAATATCTCGCAGATTGGCATAGCGTTTCAACTCCGTCCACTGTCGAAAAAACTCAAACTGGACGTATTTGTAGTAATAAATTTCAGCATTTAGCTGCTGCCGCCATTTCTCTAACGCCTCCGGTTTGCGATGGGCAATTTCTGCTTCCCAATTGTTCCAGCTCACACCGCCAAAGCTGTCTTTTAGTGCCATAAATAAGGCATAATCTTCCAGCCAAATTTCTTTGCTGTTGCAAAAAGCTGAGAATTCTTTTTGCTGGATTGGCGATGCTTTAGCTTGGAAATTTTCGCAAGCTTTTTTGAGTAAAGGCACTTTCAGCGCGATCGCCCGATCGAACTCTACACTATCTAACGGAAATTCTGGCAAATTAGCTAAGTCTTCATCTGCGAGCAATTGCTCGTCCCGCAGGAGTTCCGGGCTAATCAACAGTGGATTTCCTGCCATTGCTGAATAGCACGAATAAGGAGAATTACCGTATCCTGTCGGGCCTAGTGGTAATATCTGCCAGTATTGTTGGTCGCTCTCTACTAAAAAGTCAATAAACCGATATGCTTCTATTCCCATGTCCCCTATGCCAAATCGACTGGGGAAGGAGGTGGGGTGGACTAGAATACCGCTCGATCGGGGAAAAAGCATAATCTATCTAAAGATATAGGATTTAAACATTGACAATTTGACCGATATTCCCTACAGGTTAAACTTGGCAGTTGTTAAGGTTATGGTCAGAGAATACACTTTTTTGATTGTCTCATATTTTATGCAGGAACGTATTTGCAAAATATTTATATTGCACTCAACTGACAACTGCTGAGTAGATTAACCTAAACCAAGATAACTTTTATATCGCCAATGTCAAATATCTCTGGGGTGGTAAATTGGCAGAAGCTCAAAATAAGGCATTGTCGGAGAGAGCTAACGCACAAATAAGCCGACTGTTTTGTATTCCAAGAAACAGTCGGCTTTCTCAAAGGGGAGGGGAATGTCTGAAATCAGGAGATAACGGAGACAGTCTGAGAGTTGAGAAATGTGTTTCCTTCTCTTTTGGCTTCGGCTTCCCCTTCTTTCTAAGCTTGCTTGTTCATTTTCTCAAGTTGTTTGAGGGCAAGAGCGCCGATGTTGTATACAGCCCAGCCACCGGCCAACAAGAGGGGCAGCAATACTATTAGTATGCGAAAGTCAAAGTTCATTGGTTCTCCTCCTAAAGTTTTTTAACAAATTCTCATAATCTATTTGTATCTCATTTTGTTACCATTCTCCAAAGTCAAGACACAAATATTTTCGGTAGAAAGTTCAGGTGCCGATCGCACCGGAGTATTGCCAAGAGATCGATGTCTGTAGTTTATTCCATAATCTGCTTGGCAATCCTTTCTACCACCTGGGTTAGGGGATCGTTGGGGAATTGCAGCGCGAAAACCCCCTTGCTGGCGAGCAGCATCATTTTGTCGCTGTGAGGCAGTACCCCTGCAACTGAGATCTTGTAGACATTCTCAACTTGCTCCTGCAAATCGTCGAAGTCGAGAGATTCTGGGGCTTTGTTAATGGTCATCAAGATCTTGGGAACTTCTAATTTGCGGGCGACATCTACCGTGACAGCCGTTCCCTGAAAGTCTTGCTGATCTGGACGCAGGATCAGTAGCAGGATGTCGGAGATGGTAATGCTGAGGAGGGTTTCTTCGTTGAGGCCGGGGTGCGTATCGATAAATAAGTAGTCTAAATTAAGAGCATCGATCAGTTCTTGAAAGCCGTCGGTGAGCAGGCCCACGTCGTAGCCTTCGCGCAAAACTCGCGCAATCTCGCCTGCTTTAATGCTAGAAGGGATCAGGTAGAGAGTGCCGTTACTAACTAATTTTGGTAACAGGGAAGTGACATCGTAGGCCGCATCTGCGATCGGACAGCGACCCCACAGGTAATCGTTAAGGCAGCGATCCATGTTATTCTCGCTGAAACCGAACAGTACGTGAATTCCTGGCGATTGAATGTCTGTGTCTACAATGCCAACTCGCTTGCCACTGCGAGCGATTATAGAAGCCAGGTTTGCTGTCGTGTTCGATTTGCCAGTTCCACCCCGGTAGGAGTGGACAGAGATGATTTTTGACATGATGTAAGTATAAGGGCGCGATCAGCTACTTCAAAAAATTCAAATTTCAGAATGAAAACACAAGGGCTAGGGCAAGGATTTGCAGCTAGCAGATATTAATTATGCTCAAATTTTCCCATTCAGTGCATTTATCTGTAATTCTGCCTAATCTCCCAAATCCTCCTTGCTCTCCAAATCTTCGCTATGTAGATTTTTTATTTATACTCTTTGCTGAGCCTCTGCGTCGTCGCATCTCTTCGGCTTTGACTTTCAATCGATCCATTTCTTCGCCCAGAGAGGTTGAAGCCGAGCCATTACTATTGCTGGCATCAATTAAGATCCTGGTTTGAGACTCGCTCTCAGATAGAGTGACTGCGACGGGCTGCTGGTGTAGTTCGGCTGTTGGCGCTAACAAAGCTAAGTATTCCTCCGGCTGACTTTGAGCATTTTCAGGCTCTTGGGAACTGACAATTATCTCTTGGGGCTGGGAAGGTTCTGTTTGAGGGGGTTCTTTTTTGCCATTCTGTTTATATTTATTTCCTTCCATCTGTTCCTTTGATCTGTTAAAGCCTTCAGATTGTGTAGTTTGGACTTGCTCTTCTGTTTTGGCTTGGTCTATTTCGATTTTAAAGACTTGTTTTACCCAATCGCTAATTACTTTCCCATATTCTGCTGGATTAAATCTGTCTCCTGAGACAATGCTGCCACCAGTGACAATTAAGGCTAAAGCTGTTGCTGCTACAGCCCCCCACCCTCCTAACATAAAAATCCCAAAGCTGATGCCCAGCGTGGCTGCAAATGCCAGTGCCAAGCCCCTAGGGTGAGCCATCTGCAAAGCCGAAGTTGCATCGATAATTGACCATCCCCAAAGCCACAGAATTTCTATCCATTCTGGCAGGGGTCGCTTGTCAAAATCGGCTTTGACTTTCACTTGCTCTATTTCCTCGTCAGGTGAGGTTTCGGCTGAACTATGACTATTGCTGGCATCAATTGAGACGCTGGTTTGAGAGTTTCTCTCAGATGGAGTGACTGTGGCTTGAGTGACTTTGGCGGGCTGTTGGTATGATTCGTCTGTTGGCGACAACTGAGCTAAGTCTTTCTCCGGCTGGATTTTAGCATTTTCAGGCTCTTGGGAACTGAATGTTATCTCTTGGAGTTGGGAAGTTTCTGTTTGATATGGCTCTTTTTTGTCATCCCTTTTATGTTTCCGTTTCTTCCATTCCTGCACTTTTTCCAAAGTCTTCCCTTTGAGAACTTCGTTGACTTCCTCTTCTTTTTTGGCTTGGTCTATGTGGACTATAATAGCTTGTTTTACTTTTTGTACCTGCTTGCTAATTATTTCTCCGTATCCGGATTTTTGAAATCTATCTGCTGATACAATGCCGCCGCCAGTTAGGAGTAATGCTAAAGCCGGTGCTGCTACAGGTATCCACCCTCCTAACATAAAAATCCCAAAGCTGATACTGCAACATACTCCCAGCATTGCTCCAAATGTCAGTGCCAAGCGCGCGGGGTGAGTCATCCGCCCAGCTAAGATTCCTCCGACAATTGACCATGCCGAGATCCACAGGATTTCTACCCATTTTGGCCAAAACCAAAACATAGGTCGCTTGTCTAAAACAGCACTTAAAATTTGACTGACTACTTGTGCGTGAGCAACTATCCCGAACATGAGTTGGTCTTTGTCATTTCCCGCACTGTAAGGCGTGTAAAAAAAGTCTTTAACTGTTTCAGTTGTGTAACCGATGAGAACTATTTTATCTTTGACTAAATTCGGGTCAATTTTGCCTTCTAAAACATCTGTAAGTGTGACTTGCTTTGCGACTTGGCGTCGGGAGCGATAGTTGATTAGTATTTGATATCCCCGGACATCGGCATTTTTGTATGCTCCATCATTACTACCTAATTGTGTTAATTGGGTTTCACCCAGCCATAAAGATTGGTCTGACTCTGTTCTGCCAGTGATTCCTTGAGCTTTCAGGTAGTGGAGTGCTAGCTGGAGGTTAAAAGAAGCTATAATTTGGGAATTGTCATTGCATAGATGTTTTTCCACAGGGGAATTACTCTCAATTTTGGGAGGTTTCATAAATAATAAAGCCCTGCGAAGCACGCCTCCAGTATCTACTCCAAAATCAGCATATCCAATACGGTTTGATGGCAGTCCTGGTGCAGGGGGAGAACCGGGAGTTTCGACACTACCATTGCTCACTAAACATACTCCGATAATCCGATCGCTCTTTTGTAAAACTTTGGTTAATTCTGCGCGCCCGTCTCCTAAGGGTACGTCTCGCAGTATGTCTAAACCGATCGTTCGCGGCTGCATTTTTTCAAGTTTTTGTAATATTTCAGCTACTTTGCGATCTGATATTGGCCACTGTTTGAGTCTCTGAATGTCTCCTTCGGTAATGCCGACAATTAGCAAGCGCGAGTCTGGTGTTTCCTCAGGACGCCACCTCAGCATCTGATCGTAAGCACCTAATTCTACTGATTGGAGTATTCCTAGCTGTCTTGCCCCAATTAACGATAGCGTTACTGCCGCGCTGGCAATGAGTACAGACCTAGCAAATGTGAGTGCAGGTGCGTACAGCTTGCTCAATTGCGTCCTTGCCGATCGAATTTTGTTAAATATTTTATTCATCGTGACCAGCATAAAAGTTTGAGTCGTTTCAGATACAGCAGTTGTTTCGCGCTTGTCCGAGCGATCGACTTCTTCTATCTTAGAACAGCATTAGAACAGCCAGAAACTCCGGCAACTCCGTAACAAAATTTTACCGTCTGCTGCTGGGAGTGTCTATAATCTGTTTTGCGACCTCGACAGTTAGATTTCTGGGAACGAAATCCACTTGTTGCCGATCGTATTAATTAATGCTATTGATAGGTCAAGGTTCAAAGTGTGTATCTACGGAAATGCTAGTTGCTCGAAAATATTTGTCCCCAGTAGGCAATGCCTGTGTTTGCAACATTATAGTGAAAGGTACAAAAAAATGAAACGTTTTTTACATCTTGTGGCGCTTTCAGTAGCTGTAGCTGCGATCGCAGTTACTATGCCAAATTTGCCTGCATCGGTACAGGCGCAATCACGACCTATCCTGCTGAGTCAGAATGTTAATTTCACACCTCCTAACGTAACGGCCCCAGGCAACCGACAAGGAGGGACACATCGGGGCGTCATTCGTGACTGTCCGACAGCTCTATGTATTACTCCTTTAGTGCCTATGAGCAATATTGGTTTGACATTAGCAGAGTCTCCCACATTTTTTGTTTACGTTCCTCAAACTTCGGCCCAAATAGAGTTTACGTTATTAACAGAAAATGAGGACGAAGTTGTCTATGAAACAGCCTTTACAATTGACAAGCCCGGAATTGTGGGAGTTAGCATTCCTGCTGCGGACAAGACGAAATCTATTGAAGTTGGCAAGCGATATGTGTGGTCGTTTTCGATGATTCGCGACCCTCAAGATCGGTCAGCAGATTTAGTTGTGAAAGGATGGGTACAGCGAATTGAACCGCAGCCAAATATCAAGAGCAGTTTGGCAACTTCTGACCCGATGTCTAGGCTGAACGTTTATGCTACAAATGGGATTTGGTACGAGACGATCGCGACTCTAGCCCAAATGCGACGCCAGGCTCCTAATGATTCGAGGTTGACAGCAGAATGGACGAAATTGTTGCAGTCCCAAGGACTTGAAGCAGTTGCCACTGAACCGCTGGTTAAGTCTCTTTAGCGATCGCTATCTCTCAGGGTTTTGTCATTCTGTATAATTATGTGTAGATTGACAAATTTCGCCGAGCACGCCAGGAATTCAAACTCCTGGCAACAGTAGAGATGGAGTCTGTAAAATTTATAGAATTTAGTGAAATCATGAAACATTTCCTACATTTTGCTGTACTTTCGATCGTTGCTTTATCTGCCACGGCGATTCTCCCTAGTTGGTCTGGATTGCTGTCGGCCAAATCTGCGCCAATTCTACTGAGTCAAAATGTTAATTTCAAACCTCCTGATGTCACAGCACCCGACAACAGGCAAGGAGCAACTCATCGAGGTACGACGTGTCAAAATGATTTATCTATTGTTCCTTTGATTCCTCCAAGTAATAGCGGTTTAACGGTAACAGATTCACCAACATTCTTTGCTTACGTTTCTCAAGCTGCGACTCCAGTCGAGTTTACTTTGCAAATTAAAGATACACAAGGAACAAAAATTTACCAAACAGCTTTCACAGTTGACAAGCCTGGGGTTGTTGGAGTTAAGATTCCTACTGATGGTGACAACAAGAAATCTCTGGAGGTTGGGAAGGAATATCAATGGTCGTTTGCGGTGATTTGCAACCCCGAACAAGCAAAATTGGGAGATCGATCGGGAGATTACTTTGTCGAAGGATACGTACAGCGCATAGAACCGGAGTCAACTCTCAAAAGCGAGTTGGCAAATAATCCCGACCCGATGGCTAGGGCGATCGCCTATGCTAAAAATGAGATTTGGTACGATACAGTTGCTACTTTAGCCCAAATGCGGCGCAAAGCTCCAAATGATGCAAAGCTAACAGCGGAGTGGAGGCAATTGTTGCAGTCCCAAAAGCTGGATTCAGTTGCCGATAAACCGCTGGTTCAGTCTTTTTAAGGTTGGTTGTTTTTCAAGAATTTGTAGTTTTTCAGATTGTGTTAAGCTCGAAATTGACAGATTCGATCGCGAGCAACTTGGAAATTCGATCTTTTTAAGAATGACTACTGACTAACAACTAATGACTATCAAATAATGACTAATAACTTTCCCAATATTCTAGCTCTTGATTTTGACGGCGTGATTTGCGACGGAATGATTGAATATTTTCAAACAGCGTGGCGCACTTACTGTCAAATCTGGAAACCAACCCAAACAGTGCCAGATTCAAATTTAGCTGCGAGTTTTTACCGAGTGCGGCCTGCTATCGAAACCGGCTGGGAAATGCCACTGCTGATTCGCGCACTACTGTCAGGAATTACAGAAGAGCAAATATTGCTGGAATGGTCAAATATTGTACCGAAGTTAATGACAGAGAATGGTCTAAAAGCGGCAGAAGTTGGGGCGATGTTAGATGGATTGCGCGATAATTGGATTGCTGAAGATTTGGCTGGATGGCTTTCTCTACACCGCTTTTATCCTGGGGTAACTGAAAGTTTGCATAAATTGCAGGAGAGTTTGGTAAAAGTTGCGATCGTCACTACGAAAGAAGGCCGTTTTGTCCGCGGACTTTTGCAATTAGCGGGCGTACAAATGCCATCTGAGTTGATTTTTGGCAAGGAATACAACAAGCCAAAACACCAGATTTTGCGAGAATTCATGACTGCTGCTGGCAATGATTCTAGGATTTGGTTTGTCGAAGACAGGTTGAAAACTTTGCTCTCGGTAAAACAGCAACCTGATTTATCTGCTGTGAGGTTATTTTTGGCTGATTGGGGCTATAATACTTTGGCAGAACGGGAATCTGTAGCTGAAAATCCACCAATTCAATTGCTATCTCTATCACAGTTTGCCGCAGATTTTGCCGATTGGCTGTCTTAGTCATTAGTCCGACATTGTAGGGTGCGTCGCCATCCTGAAATCTCTCAAAAAATCGACAATCTCATCGCGACGCACCTGACTTTCATTAGACATCTCCTAAAAAGAAATTAGGCGATCGCGATCGAGATCGATCTGCGGGGGAGGGTGAAGCATTTGGACACAAACTAAGAGGGTTGGGGACACAGACTATCGCCCAATAAGAAGGGCGGGCTCT
>JAAUPI010000144.1 GCA_012035135.1 Microcoleus sp. CSU_2_2 | reverse complement strand
CGAGTTGTGGTGCGCCCGTGCAAGCGTTCAGAGGTTTGAACTGTATCGATCGCACCCACAGATTCGACTAATTTTTGAGCCACTTTCAACAAACTAGATTGATTTTTTTTGAGAGTAATTATGTAGTCATTACCTCCATCAATAATTAACTGAATAGTTTTTTTTTGCAGCGGATCGCGAGCGGATCGAGTTCGATCGCGATCGACTATTATAATTTATTTGGGGACAATTAATCCACCCTGGCTATAGTCCGATAGTCCGACGGGGTTGCAACAATTAACCCAGCTTCTAGCCGATCGCGATCGAGGCTTATTGACAATAATGGTGCAAGATCTCACATCGAATCTAAACCAGAATAGCTTACATAGCAAAAAGCGATCGCCTTTTCTGTAAAAAACGATCGCTCTGTTTTCAACAATTAGTTATCGACTATTATCAATTACTACTCAAGCTCCTGCTGCTGCTTCTTCTGTTTCTTCTTCAGAACTTGCTTGAGTTCCTAGTACACTGACAACCACCTGATTTGGTTCACCAAGAGCTACCACTCCCTGTGGTAAACTTAGTTCGTGAATGTGCAGTGCATCTCCTACATTCAAATTAGAAATATCTACTTCAATTGCTTCAGGAATGCTATCAGGTTTGCACTTAACTGCGAGTTGCGTCAGCACGGTATCCAAGATGCCACCACCTAACTTGACGCCAACAGATTCGCCGACAAAATGTAGGGACAATTCTACTTCCAGGCTGTCTTGACTGCCCACGGCGAAAAAGCTCAGGTGGTAAGGAAAACCTTTCCAAGGATGAACTTGAACTTCCCGTAGCAAAGTTTTGCCAGTCCAAGAGAGGTCGGGGATGCTGAGATCGATTAAGGTATTATTGACTACGTGCTTTTTGAGCAGGGTTTCAACTGTTTTGGCTTTGACGGTAAGGGAAATAGATTCCGAGCCTTTGTGACCGTAGAGGACGGCGGGAATCAATCCAGAACGGCGGAGGGCGTTAGGTTTGCTGCCTTCTGCGCGTTTTTGACATTCTATTGCGAGTTCCATCTTGTGAGTTTTCGTTTATTGTTTTGATATTTTACCAGAATTGTGGTAGTACGATCGCGCATTAATCAGACTCAGGTCAACTGTCACACTTTAACTAGCTTGTATGGTGCGTCAGTATTAAGTTTATGACGAAAATTTAGGTGTTATCAACTGACGCACCCTACTAATTGAACCCGTTGCGTAAGTCGAGATTAAATTCGCTGGAGATATTGATAATTTTCATTTTCCACACACTTCAGCAATTCCAGCATTTTTCTCAAACGGTATGTTCCTGTTTGATACTCTTCTTTAGAAGGAGAATCACCCAGCTTAGTCAGAACGGCATCGCTTTCACTGATGATTGCTTCGCTGAAAAATTTCTTGAACTGCTGGCGAATATCTCGATCTAATTCAACTAGAGGTAGAATTACATCTTCTTCATCTAGGTAAATTTTGATGTCGATCGATTCCCCGCCGATTTTTGAGAAATCAGATTTAGCTAACCATTCGTACAGGTTTTCTGCTACATCTACCGTTTCTGATTCAGATCCATTTGTGCTATAGAAGCTGATATCTAACATAAGAATTACTCCTCCAATTCAGACGGCATAAACGCACTTTCTGGAATATTTTCAGCCCAGGCTATATCCGCATTATCAAATAGTTTTTTAGCAGGTTCAGAGATTGTTTTGGTAGTTACAACTCCGATTACAGTACCTTTGTGAATAATTTTTTTCGCCAATCCAGCATGGATGTATCGAGTCTTGATTTCAAGGTGCGGTTTTTTCATACTTCTCTCTATCCATTAAATTTTCTTTGAATATCTCTGATTATTTCTTGGACTTTAGGAGCATCTTCTGGATTAATAATTAAAACATCACCATTGGGATCGTTGTTAATAGTTCTTTGTGAGTTAATATTTACGCGTTCTAATTCTTGGATGACCCACCCAATAAGATCTCTATGAACTTCTAACCTGAATATCTGCTTGTCTTCATCAGTCTTCCAGTTTTTATCGACCATTATAGCTCCTTGCACTAATTGCTGGCAATAGCTCAGCTCAGCTCAACTATTTCTAGCAGTCTGAAGTTTTACGAATCACAATCAATCTTAAGCTGATGCTACTACAGGTGTGCCGTCAGCCGACAATAAACCCCGCTTCGGGCCGTGAATCGGGTCTTCTACAATGATAGTCTGGTTGCGGCCTGCACCGAGAGAAACGATCGCGATCGGCACATCCATCAACTCTGCCAAAAACTTCAAATAATCCAAGGCTTGCTTTGGCAAATCTTCCAAAGTCCGGCATTCTTCTGTGGATTGTTTCCAACCAGGAACGGTTTCGTAAATTGGTTTGCAGCGGGCAAATACGCGGGAACTCTTAGGGAAGTGTTCGCAATGTTCGCCGTCTATTTCGTAAGCAACGCAGACTTTTATTTCTTCTAATTCATCCAAAACATCAAGTTTGGTAATCGCCAAACAGTCCAATCCGTTGATGCGGACTGCGTAGCGGCCGATTACGGCGTCGAACCAACCGCAGCGACGTTTGCGGCCGGTGGTGGTGCCGAATTCTGCTCCTCTTTCACCCAAAACTTCGCCAATTCCATCTACCATTTCGGTAGGGAAAGGGCCTTCTCCGACACGGGTAGTATAGGCTTTGGCGACGCCAATTACCCGATCGATCGATGTTGGTCCAACTCCGGTTCCGACACAAGCCCCACCTGCGATCGGATTGCTGGATGTAACATAAGGATAAGTGCCGTGATCTAAGTCTAATAAAGTGCCTTGGGCGCCTTCAAATAGAATATTTTTGCGCTTTTGCAGACCTTCATAAATCTTCAGGGAACTGTCTACTACGTGCGGGCGCAAACGATCGGCATACCCGATATATTCTTTAATGACTGCTTCTGGATCTAAAGGTGGCAAATTGTAGAGTTTTTCCAGAATGACATTTTTATAATTGATCGTCCATTCCAGTTGTTCTCGCAACCCTTCGATGTCCATTAAATCTAGCACCCGAATGCCTGTGCGTTCGGACTTGTCAGCGTAAGTAGGGCCGATGCCGCGCCCCGTCGTCCCGATTTTATAATTTCCTCGTTGCTCTTCAGATGCCACATCAATTAACCTGTGGTAAGGCATCGTTACGTGAGCTGTCTGAGAAATCATCAGCTTGTTGGCGGAAACGTTCAGTTCGACCAGTCGATCGAGTTCTTCAATTAAAACTTTTGGGTCGATGACCGTGCCACAGCCGATGATACACTCTTTGTCTGGGTAAAGAATCCCTGACGGAATCAGGTGTAGCTTGAAAGTCTGATCGTTGACTACCACGGTGTGACCGGCGTTGACGCCCCCTTGGTAGCGGACAACGATATCTGCAGATTTGCTGAGCAAATCAGTTATTTTGCCTTTTCCTTCATCGCCCCACTGGGCGCCGATTACAACTACGTTAGCCAAGGGTTTCTCGCGATCCGTTCAGGTTGACACAAACTTCGATTATCTACGGATCTGTCCCAAATGTCAAACAAACGATCGATCGATTTTAGATTTGGGATTTGGGATTTTAGATTGAAGAGGCGACCAGACACGGGAATTCGATCAAATTAAATTTTGTTAAGATTGAGAAAATTGAGGCTTTGTTGCCATGACTTTACACGCTGAGTTGCATCGCCATCTGGGTGGTTCCGTCGTTCCTCGGGTGCTGTGGCGGTATTTCGATCGCCACCACAATGCTGAGATAGCTAGCCGATTTCAAGCATACTCTGAGTTTGAGGATTTTTACACTCGTCCGCGCAATACTCTGGATGAGTATTTGGAACTGCACACGCTGGTAGAAAGCGTTCAAACTGTTGAGACTTTGCCTTATTTTATCTATCGATTGATGCGGGGCGCTTACGTGTTTGAAAATCTCGCTTATTTGGAGTTGCGCTATACGCCTTATTTACGAACTCCAGAACATTTGTCGCAATCTGAACGCATTGATTTGATGGCAGAAATTGTCCAAGTTGTGGGCAAATCAAGTCAAATTACCGATTGTCCGATTGTTACCAGCCAAATTTTGTGTATGCACTCCCGTTTACCCTATGAAGTGAATCGGGCGATCGTCGATTTGGCGGCGCAAATGGGAGAATATGTTTGTGCGATCGATCTTGCTGGCGGTGATGCTGCTATTGGCGAGCGTTTGGATGAATTTGTTGGATTGTATCAGTATGCAAGGTCGATCGGCATTAAAACAACCGGCCATCTCTACGAAACTACCTCTGGCTGTTATCCTGAACTACTGCCCTATCTGATGCGGATCGGTCACGGGATTCAAATTCCGTTAAAATATCCCGAATTGTTGCCAGAAGTCGCGCTCCGGGGTCAATGCTTGGAAGTTTGCCCGACTACCTATCTGAAGACGGGAACTTTGGAGGATATGCGGGAATTGAAGCTAGTATTCGATCGATGTTTTGAAGCCGGTGTCGATATTGCAATTTGCACTGACAATGCGGGATTGCACAACGTGCGGCTGCCTTTTGAATACGAGAATTTATTGACTCTGGATATCATTGATTTTAGGCAATTGCAAGCTTGTCAAAATGCCGCTTTTCGTCATGCTTTCGCATGGCCATACGGCGAACAACCGGCCCAAATGCTGAATGGTTTGTTGCACCATGAACCTGTGGTTGCGATCGCTAATTAGCTGTGTAGGTTTTTCTCAATGGTTTGTAGTAAGGAGTTTAGTCCATCTCTAAGCACTTCAGGCTCTGCTGCTGTACGATATACTGTCACAGTTAATCTATCCGGGTCAATCAAGATTCCCACTTCTGTTCCTAAACTCAAAAATGATTGTATTTTTTCTTTGATAGGTTTGATGCGATCGGTTTTAGATTTAATCTCCACCATTAAGTCAGGAACTAATTCTACAAAATCCCGCCGACTCCGCTTCAGCTTTTCTGCTTTAACAAAAGATACATCAGGTGCGCGCAAGTCACTATTTGGTAAAATAAAGCCAGCGCTAGAACCGGTTAATCGACCCAGCTTGCGCGGCAATACCCAAATTCCCAAAAGAATAATTAACCGAGAACCAATTTCATCTGAGGTGTAATCGCATGGGCCTCTTGCAATGATATTCCCCTGTATTAACTCTAGTCGCCATTCAGGATGTTCGGCTTGTACTTTTTCTAAGTCTTTGACAGTTAGTGACATGATAAAAGCTCCGTCTAATACCTAAGTTTATCATAAACTAAGCTTTCGTTAAAAAAGCCAAGATATCTTTGTAAAATTATAATAAGTGTCGGGCGATCGACAATCGGTAGCAAGTTATAGTTTGAGATGCAGAAACATCAATATAAAAGGATAAAAAAACAATGACAAATATGGACGCTTACTGGATGCCCTTCACCGCCAACCGACAGTTTAAAGCGAATCCGCGAATCTTGGTGTCGGCAAAAGATATGCACTTTACAACAGATGATCATCGATCGATCCTCGATGGTACTGCGGGGCTGTGGTGTGTGAATGCTGGACACGCCCGCGAGACAATTGCCGAAGCTGTTAAACAGCAGGTTTTGCGCCTGGATTATGCACCGGCTTTTCAAATGGGACATCCGGCTGCTTTTGAATTAGCGGAACGTTTGGTTAAGCTGATTCCAGGAAATTTCGATCGCGTTTTTTTTACTAATTCTGGTTCAGAATCTGTGGAGACTGCGTTAAAAATTGCCATTGCTTACCATCGAGTTAAAGGTGAAGGAACTCGCCAAAGATTGATCGGTAGGGAACGCGGTTATCACGGTGTTGGTTTTGGGGGAATTTCTGTCGGTGGCATTGGCCCAAATCGCAAGTTTTTCGGCAGTTTGCTGACGGGAGTCGATCATTTGCCTCACACTCACAATTTAGAACATAATGCTTTCAGTCGCAAACAACCGGAATGGGGAGCGCATTTGGCCGATGAATTGGAACGGATTGTGGCTTTGCACGATGCCTCGAATATTGCGGCGGTAATTGTGGAACCTGTCGCAGGTTCTACGGGAGTTTTGATTCCGCCCAAAGGTTATTTAGAACGGCTACGGGCGATTTGTGACAAGTACGGAATTTTGCTGATTTTTGATGAGGTAATTACTGGTTTCGGGCGTTTGGGTTCGAGTTTTGCTACTGAATATTTTGGGGTAGTTCCCGATATCGTGACGGTGGCGAAAGGGATAACTAACGGTACTGTGCCGATGGGGGCGGTGTTTGTCAAAGAAGGTATTTATGATACTTTTATGAATGCTCCTGAAAATGCGATCGAGTTGTTTCACGGTTATACTTATTCGGGGCATCCTTTAGCTTGTGCGGCTGCTTTGGCGACGCTGGATATTTATGAGGAAGAACGGCTATTCGAGCGGGCTGATAAGATGGCTGGTTACTGGGAAGATGCGGTGCATTCTTTCAAAGGAGCTCGACACGTAATTGATGTCCGTAATTTGGGACTTGTGGCAGGGATTGAGTTGGAATCTATTGCTGGGAAGCCTGGTAAACGCGCTTTTGATTGTTTTCTAAGATGCTACGAAAATGGGTTGTTAATTCGCACAACTGGTGATATAATTGCTTTGTCACCGCCGTTGATTATTGAGAAGGAACATATCGATCGCCTTGTGGAAATTTTGACTGGGGTTTTACAGGAGATGGAGTAAGATTAAACTGAGATGTTGCACCATTTTTAACAACAATAATTGCCCATAATCGATAATCTCATAAACCCGCCCCTGCCTTTGAGAGTTATTCGAGATTTCTATTGATTTTTTCCCCCGCACGCCATCAACCAAAAACTCATCATCGATCGATCGCCTTCAGCTAAAAATTCCTGCCGCGAAACCAGATAGCTTTCTATTTCTGACTCGGAAATCAACCCCTGTTTGACCAATTGTAAAATGGGCCCGGAGTCCAGTAAAGGCTCAAACGCTTCAATTCCAATTAAATCGCTGTGGCTGACAACCGCTTCTAGATCGATGCTACCAAACCCAGCTTCTTGGAGAATGCGACACAGCTTTTGCCCGATCGACAAATTGCCTCCCCGCGATGCCATCGCCTGCTTAAATTTCTCCCTGACAATCTGGACTGACAGGGGTGGATTTGTCAGCCAAAATAGCTCCGCATCGCTATCGATAATCACCAGTTTGCCACCGGGTTTTAAGATGCGGAATATTTCTCTAGCTGCTGCAACGGGATCTCTTAGATGAACGAATAGCAAACGGGCGATCGCAAAGTCGAAAGTGTGATCATCTAAACCAGTATCCGTAACCGATGCTTGAATGTGATTCAGTCGATCGCCCGCTTTTTTCTGTAAATATGCTGCTGCTTTTTCGTGCAGTACCGAGTCAATTTCTAGGGCTGTTATCGAACTGTTTGGCAGCAATTCTAACAGTTGTTCGGTAAAAAATCCCGGCCCGCTACCCGCTTCCAAAACTTTCATCCCGTCGGCTAAACCAAACCACTTTAAAGTGCGCGATTCCTTTTCCCAACTGAGGAGAACTTGAGCTTTTAAGCGCTGGATTTCTGCCTCAAATTCCAGATTGTACGTGCTTGCTTGATAGGAACCTTCTGGTTGCATAAAATCATCTTCATGGGTGAGGGTCGATTAATCATTGTGGTTCCAATAGTTTTACCACCGAAGGATTTTTGGGCTTTCATGGACTGTTCTTAAAATCTACTTCTTTGACTTTATTCCCTTTTGAAATACGTCGCCAAAATCCTTGGAGAAACTTCCATCGATCGGCAGTGTGCAGGATGATAAAAGCTAGAAAGGCATAAGCTATCCAGAAATGTAAACTTCTACCCATGTCAACCATTGCTGTATTCTTAGGAAAAATGTCCGGCATGGTGATACCAAAGAAGCGCACATTGTTACTTTTAAAAGAATTAGAGAAGAAAAAACCAGTAACAGGGGTTACTAACATGAAAAGATATAGGAATGCGTGCAACGCAAATGTCCGAATCCAATCCGCAGTAATTTTTGGTTGACGCCGCGTATACTTAGTCCAATAAACGCGGAGAAGATAAAAAATCCTCCATGTCAATAAAGCCATCGTTAGCACCCCCATACTCTTGTGAAAGTCGTAGAGAGGGTTGCGAATAAATAGCTCTCTTGGCAAGCGAGCCATAAAAGACCCACCTATGAAGATTACTAGATAACAAGCTGCCATGATCCAGTGCATAGACCACAGTTGCTTGTAAGCAGATGTCTTTGTGGGTTTAGCTACTTCCTTTGACGAACTCATCGCATTACTCCTTATGACCAGATTCTTTTTCGTAATACCAAGCAGTATAGACGACCTTCTTGAATCGTTAGTCAAGCTTTCATGAAACTTTTTTCATCTTGGCAATTTTGATTTTTTTGCAACATAATCAACAGAACTGCACTTTAGCGCAATTCTCGTTGCTGACATCCACAATCACAGTTTGCGGACAGATGCAGGACGGAAGTCCGGTAATGCCTCTATTATTAAGAAGATAGCGGATTACCTAAACTAAAAACGCTGAGTTTCCCGTATCCCTTAGTATTTTTATCAACTATGCCCCAGACTTTAGCTCAACCTGAAAAACGCACCTTTTTACTCGTAGATGACCATGCGATGGTATTAGGCGGCACGCTTAACATTCTGAAGCAACAATATCCAGAGGCAGACATTCTAACAGCTCCGACGGCCCAGGAAGCTCTGCGACAGGTGGCACAGAGGACCCCGGATCTAGTAATTGTGGATCTGGTGATGCCAGAGGCGATCGGCGAAACCGCCCAGGCTAATTCAGGGCTTCAACTCCTCAAAACCTTGATGGAACAGTATCCGAATCTGAATATTGTGGTGCAAAGCGCTCACGTTCGGACTTTAGTTTGGCTGAAACCGGCGATCGACAATCACATGGGCGGATTCACGGTTGTTGATAAGAGTCAGCCGATGAAAGATTTGCTGGCAATGGTCGATTGGGCGCTGCAGGAGCGGATTTATACACCCAGAGAGATCCGCAATGGGCTGCAACTCCAACCCGCCTGGATGCAGGTGTTGCAATTTGGTTTTCAAGAGAGCTTGCAGGATAAGGCGATCGCCAAACGAATGAATGTTTCTGAACGTACTGTGCAGTGTTACTGGACTAAGATTCGAGATGTGCTAGAGGTGTATAAGGATGATGATAAGAATCTGCGGATTCAAACGGAAGTGCGGGCTAGGGAAGAAGGATTGATTGATTGACAGTTGACAGCTTGCCCGCTCGCGCGGCCGTTGGGTTGACAGTTGATATAGCAATCCTAAATCATTTGCATAGTTTCTTGTAGGGGCAATCCCCCCCGTGGTTGCCCTTAGCTGCTGGGGTAGGCACTCTTGGCACTACCCCTACAAATATTCATGAATCATTTAGGATTGCTATAGTTGGCGAACTAATAACTGATGATTACTGACTGCTGACTACTAACTACTGATTGCTGACTGATTATTTAGTCTGTTTCTAATTCCTCTAACTGGGCTTCTACTACAGACAATGGCACTGTAGGACGCTGACGGCGATCGCCAATCATTTCCCAAAACTCTACTGAAAATTGTAGGTTCCATTGCTCTGGGTCAAAGTTTCCCAGTCCTAGTAAGAGCGCGATTGGTTTGCCGTTTTGAGTAATCAGGATTTGTTCTTGTTGAGCCGATCGCACATGGTCTTGCAATTGTTCGGAAAGTTGCTCTAAGCTTAGCTGTTTCATCTCACGATCTCCTCTGTTGTTTGTCCAGGTGGTTTGTGACGGACGGCTCGAATGTAAACGATTTTCTCTTCCTCATCTACATCATAGAAGACTCGATAGTCTCCTACCCGCAATTCCCAAATGGGAGGCACAGCCTCAAAATTGGGTACTAAAGGCTCAAGACGTTTGCGGTTTCGTGTAATGGCTGTGGGTTCTTGGATGAGTTGCTGGTGAATGGCTTCTATAATTGGACGACGATCGAAGGCACGAATTCCCCTCAGTTCTTCAACCGCTAAGTCGGTTACTTCAATGGCATAGGCAGTCATGACAAGATAATTTTGAGACGCTCGATATAAACTTACATTCTTTCCCTATGAAAGCAAAGAGCGCAACTTGGCGACGCGGATCGCTTCCAGGGTTGATGGTGATTGTCGCTGTAATGATGGCTAGATTGACGGGTGCGTTTCAGTTTTTGGAGTTGGTGGCGTTCGATCGATTTTTGCTGCTGCGTCCCCCTGAGCCAATGGATGAACGGATTGCGATCGTCGCCATTACTGAGGAAGATATTCAACGTGCCAAAACTTATCCGATTCCCGATCGCGACATTGCCGATTTACTCAAACGGTTGCAGGCTTACCAACCGATCGCGATCGGGCTGGATATCGTTCGCGATATTCCGGTTGAGCCGGGTAATGCCGAACTGACATCGGTGTTTCGCAGCAGCAAAAATGTGATCGGAGTCGAGATTGCTCTGCCCGATCGCAGTGGCTTTACCGTCGCACCTCCGCCCGCGCTGCCATCGGAACAGGTTGGCTTTGCAAATGCCGTTCTTGATGCGGATGGCTACCAGCGCCGCAGTTTATTGGGCGCTCACAACCTCCAGCAGGAATACCGTTTTTCGTTCGCGATCCGGCTGGCAGAACGCTATTTAGCAGCCCGAAGAATTAAGTTGGGTAATGGAATTCGCGATCCAGACGCGAAGCGCTTTGGCAGCATTGAATTAATCAGAGTGCAGTCAAACTCTGGCGGATATGTGCGGGCGGATGCAGGCGGCAACCAAATTTTGCTCAATGTTCGCAGCGGGACAATGCCGTTTCGCGTGCTTTCTCTGGCGCAAATCAAATCGGGAAAGGTAAACCCGGATTGGATTCGAGGCAAGATTGTGCTGATTGGGATCATGTCTTTTAGCGCGAAGGATTTGGCAAGTTCAGGTGCGATCGCAGGCATCAATCCCGGACGGATTTACGGAGTGGAAATGCAGGCCCACGCTACCAGCCAGATTATTAGCGCGGTACTTGATGGGCGATCGTTGATTCGGGTTTGGGCAGACGTATGGGAATATCTCTGGATTGTGGCCTGGGGACTCTTGGGGATGAGTTTAGGGCGGTTTCTGCGATCGCCCTGGAAAATTTTGTTAGGGCTCTTAATCGCCAGTATCAGCCCGATCGCGATTTGTTACGGATTAATGCTGTTGGGGTGGTGGGTGCCGATCGTCCCCGTGTTATTCGTGCTGGTGTTGAATGGTGCTGGCTTGACGGCAGGGTTATTTTACCGCCACAAACAGGAACTGCGACTGCGGTTGGAAGAACGTCAATTTGCGATCGAGCTGACGTTTAATGCCATTCACAGCGGCCCTTTACAAACTTTGGTGGGAATTTTGAGAACCGCTCAAGAACAAGCCACACCGCCGTTATTTCTACCGGAGTTGCAACGCCTGAATCAAGAATTGCGGGCAGTTTACGGATCGGTGCAGCGAGATGCGAGCGCAGATGAACCGCATCTCCGCATGGGAAGTGCGATCGAATTAGCCCTGCAGGCCCCGTTGCATGAATTGCTCTACAAGGTCTATTCCAACACGCTCGAACAAGAATTGCCCTACCTCCAAACGATCAAAGTCAAAATAGTGCAGTTCGATCCTTTGAACACCTCGTATCTGCGGTTGGAACACAAGCGAGGACTCTGCCGCTTTCTGGAAGAAGCGCTTTGTAATGTGGGGAAACACGCGATCGAAGCCACTCGCTTAACTGTAATTTGCGCTCAGGAGGGCGATCGGCAAGTGATTCGGGTGGCCGATAATGGTAGGAGCGAACTGTCTGACGCAGAAGCGCTTAGTTCGGCTGAAACGAACCGAGAAAGGGAGACGAATGAAGAGCTAAACTTTCAAATTCAACATTCAGGAATGGGAACGCAGTTAGCAAAGAACTTAGCCAAACAATTAGGCGGCACGTTTCGGCGCTACCCGAATCAACCGAGGGGAATAGTGTGCGAGTTAACCTGGCCGATCGAACGGCGGTGGTTCTGGTGATTGTCGAGAAGCGATCGCGGGTGCGGGTCTTTAAATCTAGGCTAGATCGGTTGCTGGAGGATGCAACCCCGTTTGAATCCAAAATCGTCTGGTTGCTCGGATAGAATCATCCTCTGGATAGCGTGTATCGTTTAAATCAAGGCGGACGCAGGTTGCTCGACCGATGGGTGTAATCCCTTGAATCACAACTCCATTGTCTAGCCAAACAAAATGTTCCTCCCACTTCTGCTGACGAGGATTGAAAATAGAGACAATTTCCTGGGTTTCAGGATCGACGCCAGCCACAAAGTTATACCGTCTCTCATTACAACGACGACAGGCAAGTGCAAGATTATCTAATTTGTCAGAGCCACCCAGAGATTTTGGGATAATGTGCTCGACTGTGAACCGATTTGCGCTCAGGCGTTCTGGCGAATGACAGTATTCACCTATTCCCGCAAGGAGGCTCCCGCTTACTCGAAGAGAAGCGGTGAGAGGAATTGCTCTTGAAAAGCGAAACATCCCCTGACTAGATCAAACCTACGGTTTGACTCTTGTTGGGGATAGTTGAGCTTTTCCCAAATAAGTCTTTGATACAACACGACTGTTTTTGATGTATTATGTTCATAGGTGATTAGGTCGAAGTCATGGAACAAGTATTGACGCTAGTTTGCAAGCTTAACCCCTCTCAAAAACAGGTAGAAGAAATTGAATTGGTACTCAAGGCTTGGAGTAATGCGTGTAATTACGCCAACCAGAAAGTTAAGCCTCAAATAACCAGTAAGACCACTATTCAAAACATAGTCTATAAAGAGATTCGTGCTTTGTTTGGATTGAGCGCCAACTTAGCTGTTCGAGCTTGTGCCAGAGTTGGAGCTAATCGCAAAACTGCCAAACAAAAAGACAAGCCAGTTAAAACATTTAAGCCAACATCTGCTGATTATGATGCCAGAATTTTCTCATTTAGAGAGAAAGACTGGAGTGTTAGTTTGACCTTAATGAATGGCAGAGAACATATCAAAATTGATGCTGGTAATTATCAAAGGGGCAAATTAAAAGGCAGAAAACCTACGTCAGCACAATTATGCAAGCATCGTGACGGCAACTACTACATCCACATTCAAATTAAAGACGAAGCACCCACACCGATTAAATATAATAAGGTAATTGGTGTGGATTTTGGGCGCAGAGATATTGCTGTAACTAGCAAGGGCGACAAGTGGGATGGAAAGCAAATTAACGATGCTAGAGACAAGTTTTCCCGAGTAAGAACATCTCTCCAAAGAAAAGCCACGAAAGGCACAAGGTCTACTCGCCGCAGGGCAAGGCAGATATTGAAACGGTTGTCGGGGAAGGAGAGAAGATTTCAACAATGGCTAAACCACAACATTAGCAAGTCCCTAATTCAGGACGCATTAAAAAATAATGCAGTAGTGGCAATTGAAGACTTAACAGGTATTCGTGAAAGAACTAATCAAAAGCCAAGAAATAAAACAGAACGGAGACGTTCTAACTCTTGGTCTTTCTATCAGTTAAGGTCTTTCTTGGAATACAAAGGTATCCAGTTTGGAGTCAAAATAATTGCTGTTCCTCCAGCTTGGACAAGTCAAACCTGCCATCAATGCCTACATATTGGACTGCGTTCTGACAAACGTTTCAAATGTACCAATGAGACTTGTTGCTGGAGTGGTGACGCTGATTTTAATGGAGCAAAAAATATTGCTGCTATTGGGGCTGTATTTGTAAACCAGCCTGGAGGCTCGAACTGTTTGTGTTGTGAACTCAGTACAGACAGTTCAGGGCTACTAAAAGCCTACACTGTATAATTCGCATACAGTGTAGGTAGTTTACACAAATAGCTGGCTCTTTTGCGTATGGCTTGCTTGGCTATATCACTGATTGGCATTTTGGGCAGCAAGCATAGCGTTGATATATGTAAAAATCCGATCTAACTCTCCGATAGCGTCTAGTTCTGTAACTTCATCTGGAGTGAGTTGATCCGCCTTCTTTTTTTCTAGCAGGCTTTCCATTCGGATTTGAAGAGATTCAGTGAATTTGAATAGCGTCCAATTTCCCACCTTTTCAATCTGAATTTCATGAATGAGTGAGGACGGCTTACTGAGAGTCGTAATCATGTTTACCCCTTTCAGAATGGAGTGGACAGATGTTGAATATCTGTGCTTTAACGAGATTATAGCTTTAGATCGAGGGTCGATCGCGCTTTAAGAGAGACAGTCAGTAAACAGAAGAAATACGATCGCTCAGGATGAAGAGTTCGAGAAGCGATCGCTCCTTTTTGATCTCGATCGCTAATTCCTCGCATCCGCCCACCAGTCCGCCAGGGAATCAATTCCCTGTCTCATAGCGAAAGTCCTCGCTCAAGAGGACTGAAGAACTCATTAGTCGGCGACCGACGACTTGCGCTTTGAGGCAGGGGTTTAAACCCCTGCCGGACTGCCGGAGG
>JAAUPI010000143.1 GCA_012035135.1 Microcoleus sp. CSU_2_2 | reverse complement strand
GATCGACCGCACTGGCTCGATCGACCGCACTGACTCGATCGCCCGCACAGGGCGATCGTTAAAGATGTCAAATGGGTTCTATAGGAACAATATGGTCAACATGAAAAGTGGCAACTTGTCCTATCTGTGAAATTCCGCAATACTCACAGCGGTTATCGGCTCGTTGAACCACCAGGCGACGTAGAGAAGCAGGGATTTTTGTCATCTATGCTTGCTTCATCACCCGTCTTGAACGTAGACGCAGCAAGGATAGGAACTCCGCGAGTTCAACTAGTCCTTCAGCCTCTTGTTGTTCTACGTGAGATAGGGTATGGCCTTCATCCTGGCGATCCAACAGAAATTGTAAACGTGCAAGCACCGCTTGAGGAAGTTGAAATCTGGTCAGTTCAATGGGGATCTCGATGATTTCGAGCATAAACGTAGTTGGCTGAGATTAGTATTCCGCTATAAGCTCATTGTATCAAACAAAATTTCGCTGTCTTCGGTGGAGTAGAGGATTTTGGATTTGCCTTCGTAGAGTTTGCGATCGACTGACATAGAAATTTCACGATCTAGATGTGTTTGAGTTTTCACAATAGCTCGATCGAGCGTTATTTGCGAGTCTACCTCTCGATAGATGCGATCGACCACTAAAGCATGATTGATTTTCTTAGGACTTACGCAAGGGTGGTCAGAAACCGGGTTTTTTACGAAAATTATTCGTTTTCGCCCGCAGATTTAGTAAAAAACCCGCTTTCTTTGGTCTTGACGGGAAGTCCTATTTATACAAAGCACCATATAGAAATCATCAATGATTTGTGAACTCTCTCTGCTTTGTAACAAGATTCCCTCTGTTGTTCGTTTAAAAAATATCTCATACACAAATAAAATAGGATTGGTATAGTATGAATTACGATACCGCTATAACTACTATTTCACACAGCGAGTCACTAGAAAATAATGGAGAATTGTTGACACCTCTGATGGTTTTTGGTCAAGAAGTTGTGTTGCATCAAGAGGAGGCAGAGCCTCTGGAGCTGCGTTACCAGGCAGATCCTGGTAACGAGGGAGTTTTGGTCGATCGTCTGGTGGCAAAAGTTGCTCATTGCTGTCATCAAAGTACAGTTGGCAAAAAATTACCGACGGCTTTTTACGTTCACGTTTCGGCTTTGTCTGCACTCACTTCTATACTCAAAATTTACGAAAATTGTGCCAGACGCAATCTGGACAATATTGACGAAGCAACCATAGTTAAGTTTAACCTCCGTCAACCTAAAATATCTTATCTTTTTTATCCGGATTTTGATACGGAAGCTCACCCAGCTTTACAAACAAGTATCCAAATTAATCTGGAAACAGGCGAAGTTAAATATTTGGACTACAGCAACAGCGAAAATCCCCCTGTTTTGCACCGCAAGGAAACTTTTGTGACAACGGATTATCCCCATTACCATAAGTTTGCTCAACTGACTCGCTCCGAAGAAAAATGGGGACTACTTGACAATACTAGCGCGATCGGCACTCGCGCAGGTTGGCTCAAATATTTAGGATACTGCGGTGTTGAAATCCAAGATCATGCGGTTGTTGAGCTGTTGAAAGCAGAAAATAGCGAGTTATCAATTCCCAAGATCGATCGACACAAAGCTGCCTTAGTTCGCAACTCTGTTTCTAAACCTTTGCGTCTGGTTTTAGAATCCGATTTATTTATGGATGGTGCGACTTTTTTTGATTATGGTTGCGGCTACGGCGGCGATATTAAATATATTTTTGAGCAGGGTTATTCTGCTTCTGGATGGGACCCATATTATCAACCAGATAGTCTCAAAGTTAGTGCAGATATTGTTAACATTGGCTATGTAATTAATGTAATTGAATCTTTGGGGGAACGGCGAGAAGCTTTGCTGAATGCTTGGGGATTAACTCGAAAAATATTAGTTGTGGCGGCTCAAGTATTGATCGATGATGGCGATCGAGGTCAAATTGCTTATGGGGATGGGGTAATTACTTCTCGCAATACTTTTCAGAAGTATTACGAACAGGAAGAGTTGAAAATTTATATCGACCAAGTGTTAGGTGTTGATGCAATTCCTGTGGCTTTGGGAATTTATTTTGTGTTTCGGGATGCGGCGGAGGGTGAGAGTTTTCGGGCTTCTCGATTTCGATCGCGCTTATCAACTCCTAGAATTAGATTGCCAGTCAAGCGCTTTGAAGATTATGAGGAAATGCTGGCTCCTTTGATGGCTTTTGTGAGCGATCGCGGCCGTCTTCCGGTTAAGGGCGAATTAGCCGAAGAAATGCCAATTAAGGGGGAATTTCACAGTTTTAATCGCGCTTGGAGGGTGATTTTGCAAGCAACGGATGCGGATGATTGGGAAACTATTGCCGACAAACGCCGCCAGGATTTGCTAGTATATCTCGCTCTCAACGGTTTGGGCGATCGACCTTCGATGCGCCGATTCCCGGCTCAAATCCGCAACGACATTAAAGGTTTGTTTGATAATTATCAAAAAGCTTGCACTTTGGCAGATTTAATGCTGTATAGTTTGGGCAAACCTGATATTGTGGCGGACTGTTGCGAAGATAGTGCGATCGGCTACAAACAGCCAGGTTCTCTATCAGTTCATGTCTCTGCATTAGAAGAACTTGACCCTTTGCTGCGGCTTTATGAAGGCTGTGCGAATCGGACGATCGGGCGTTTGGACGGCGCGACAATTATCAAATTTCACGCTCGCAAACCGCAAATTTCCTATTTATTTTATCCCGATTTTGACACTAATCCGCATCCAGTCCTTCACACATCTATGCACATACATTTGCGCGACCTTTCTGTCAGCTATCAAGACTATTCTGATTTGTACAATCCGCCCATTTTAGTGAGAAAAGATGCTTTTGTCACCGCTAATTATCCGCATTACGAAAAGTTCGCTAAACTGACTCGGCAAGAAAACAAGTTGGGAATTCTCGATAGTTGTGCAGTTAAGAAATATCGGGAATGGATGAAGTGTTTGGAGGAAAATTGTGTAAAAATTAAGGGGCATCGCTTGTTTTGGCGATCGGATGCTGACCCAGAAAAGTTGAAAATGCTGCAAAAAGCTGCATCGGAACGTCAGCACAAAAAGATTGAGATTAATGCGGGAAAGATTGAACAAACCACTTCAGCACCAGAGGGCACAGAGGAGGGGAAAGAAGAGGGAGAAGAATAGTCGTGGAAGCAGAGTAGTGCCTTTCTCAGGTTTCAGGAGGTATTCATCATTATAGGGGATAGGGTACGATCGCCCTATCCCCAAAAAAGCAGAGTTGCATCTAGAAGAATTCCTAACGATGGAGACGAATATGAAACCACTCGATCTAATTGGCAGCTTTAAAGAGTCCGATTTTCCCAGTTTCCGCAACCCCACGATCGATACAATGGTCTGGGGCCGCCAACGGCATCACATCCCCATTTTATTGGAAATTGATGTAACGGCTGCACGAGAAGGAATCCACGACCACAAAACGAAAACCGGACAAGGGATTAGTTTTACAAGCTGGATTGTGAAATGTCTTGCCCAAGCAGTCAGCGAACACAAGTACGTTCATGCCCTCCGTAAAGGGAAAAGGCAGTTAGTAACTTTTGATGATGTGGATGTGACAATTATCATCGAACGAGTAGCAGAGGCAGGCGAGAAGTTACCAATGCCTTACATCATTCGGAAAGCTAACGAGAAAACAGTTGCTGACATCCATGCAGAAATCCGCGCTGCACAACGCTTGCCTGTTGTCACAGGAGAAGTGCAAATTGGTTCGCACCGCACCGCCTGGATGACAAAAATCTTTACGATACTGCCACAGTTTGTCCGCGATCGGTTCTTCTGGCAACCAGTCTTTCGTAATCCTTTTCTGTTCAAGCGCATGATGGGTACAATCTCAGTGACCGCTTTAGGAATGGTGGGACAAGGTGGCCTAAGTTGGGGCATTCCAATTGGTATCCATCCCTTAATAATTGCGGTGGGAGAGATCTCCAAACGACCGGGAATTCTAAACGAGCAGATTGTCATCCGCGAGTACGTAGGACTGACTGTACTGTTCGATCATGATGTGACCGACGGTGCGCCAGTCGCACGCTTTATCAGACGATTGCAAGAATTGATGGCCGATGGGTATGGGTTAGAATCAGCGCTAGGAGAGGACAGCCAGAACTCCAACAAGGCTCTGGTGCATGAGTAATCTCCTTCATCGTCTAAAAACTCAAATTCGCCTCCTCGATGACAACATTGCTCAGCTTATCTATGACAGTGCATAAAGTCCTCACTACGAACCGTTTTTATTATGGGCGATCGACTGGAAACGATATTACGCAGACCAACTATATTGTGCGTGCGTAAATCCTGTTAAGCAAACTTAATC
Source organism: Microcoleus sp. CSU_2_2 (assembly GCA_012035135.1). GTDB lineage: Bacteria > Cyanobacteriota > Cyanobacteriia > Cyanobacteriales > Microcoleaceae > Microcoleus. The sequence goes on along the minus strand of JAAUPI010000143.1, from coordinate 10,102 downwards.
TTCAAATAATCATCCTCCATCTTCGCCCCCGAAGGTTGCAGCGCCGCTAAAGCTTGCGGCAACACCAAATTACGGCGGTGATTGCCAATCCGAACATTCAACTCATCTCCAGTTTTACTCAACTGAATCTGATCCTTAGCAATTCCCGGCAAATACAGTTCCAGACTATATTGATTGTTTTCCTGTACAATCTTAATCGTATTTTCTTTGTAATAAACTTGACTGGGGTCTTCGTCTTTGTAAAGCGTTTCTTTCAACCGCTCCAAAGCTGGCAAACCGCACATTTCTTCGGAATAAAGTGGCACTTCTTTAACTGGCAACGGCATGAAATCTGAGTGAATTTCCTGACGATACTGCTCCTGACTTTCTTTCCATCGTTTGAAAAATGGGTCAGTTACTTCTTCAGGAATAATCCGGTTTGCTACTACTAAATCTGTCGCTACATTGTACAAACTTAAATAGGCATGAGCGCGCAAAGATTCTTTAATTACCATTTTTCGGGATTGGTAACTAACCTGACTGAAGTTACGGCATTGTCAGTTAAAATCTTTTCCAATGCTTCGATTTGTTCGTAAAATTCGTAAGGTGCATCCATCACCTCTTTGTCTGGCAAAGAAAAACCCGCAATTGGTCTAAAAATAGGTTCAACTAAAGGTCGAAGAGCGGCGGATATGCCTTGTAGGGGTTTGTAAAATTTTCTCATATACCAGCCACCAACTTCTGGTAAACTTAGCAGTCTCAATGCAGTGCCAGTAGGAGCCGAATCGATAATTAAAACATCAAATTCGCCTTCGTCGTAATGCCGCTTCATCCGCACTAAACCGAAGATTTCATCCATTCCTGGTAGGATGGCTAATTCTTCAGCTTGCACCCCTTCAAGTCCTTGGGCGCGCAAGACTTGAGTAATGTAGCGTTTAACCGCTCCCCAATTGCCTTCTAATTCCCTGAGAGCGTCTAATTCTGCTCCCCATAAATTCGGTTTCACCAGCCGCGAATCGTGTCCGAGTTCCATGTCGAAGCTGTCGGCTAAGGAGTGGGCGGGATCGGTACTCAGCACTAGGGTTTTATACCCCAATTCGGCGCATCGCAGCCCTGTAGCGGCGGCTACGGAGGTTTTGCCAACGCCACCTTTTCCGGTCATTAATATTAAGCGCATCGATTGTTTAGCTCGCCTGAAAGTTCTTTACTTATATATTGTAACGGATTGTAACGGAGATTAATTTAGTGGGGGAATTAATTTGGGCGATCGACCGCCGCCGGACACAGCAAATTTCCGGTGATGCACGAAATTGGTGCGATGTCAATATCAAGAAGTAATGAATAAATCTTGTAACCATTAGTTTATTGGCTTAAGTAGGGTATCAAAAAACCTAACCATAATTTTCAGTCATTAGTTTGCACCGGAAATACAACCTGTTTGAGCACATCCAACCGCGAACAATTCCAGTAATCGACGTGAGAAACGATTAAACCGTCGCTGTTGACCTTCAGTTCGCTCCTCCCACTAATTGCCATTTTGGGTTTCCAAGGTAGCGGCGCAATCCAACTCAAAGTCCAGCGAGTTTCTATAGTATCTTCCGACTGGGAAATATCGTGCAAGTCGAGTTTAATTTGTTTAAAAAAAGTTCCCATAAACCCGATCATTTTACGGTAGCGATCGACTCCTGTAAATCGATTCACCGGATCTTCAAAATAAACATCTTTTGCATAAATGCTGTAAGTCTGATTTTCGGGAAATCTGCGGTAGTCATCTTTAAGAATTTCCAGAATATCCATGATTATTAATTATGCGGTTTAAATTTATAATATAATTATATCAAAAACTAGGGTGTCGCAATGCAATTCAACGCTATGAAAAAGAAACTTTGCGACTCTACGGAGTATTAGACTCTCAACTAGCAAAACATGAATACATCTGCGATGACTATTCAATAGAATGAAACCGCCCTCCCCCCAAGGGGGGAAAGAAGGGGGACTTTAAGAGTTTTCTTGCCTTCCCCATGAGATTTTGCTCCCCCTCTAAATCCCCCTTAAAAAGCCGGACTTTAAGAGTTTTCTTGTCCCCCCCTTTTTAAGGGGGGCTAGGGGGGATCGGTGTTAATCTGCGGTTTAAAAATTTCATTAAACTCAATCTGCGAAATGCTTAATAATCGCATCCGCAAACTCAGAACATTTAAGTTCCGGCACCGGCGGTTCCATCAAACGCGCCAAATCGTAGGTAACTTCACCATTAGAAATTGCCGCGCCCAAACCTTTTTTAATCAAGTCTGCTGCTTCTTGCCAGCCCATATATTCTAACATCATCACCCCAGACAAAATCAACGAACCGGGATTGACTTTATCCAAACCAGCGTGTTTCGGTGCAGTGCCGTGAGTTGCTTCAAAAACTGCACATTCATCGCCAATATTAGCACCTGGACCCATTCCCAATCCGCCGACAATTGCGGCGGCCGCATCGGACAAATAATCGCCGTTTAAATTCATCGTCGCCAAAATCGAATATTCAGCAGGCCTGGTTTGAATTTGTTGGAAAATGCTGTCCGCAATTCTGTCATTGACCATGATTTTTTCTTGCCACTGGCTGCTGCCGTGACTGTCCCAAATTTCAAATAGAACATCGGCGACTTCTTGACGAATTTTGGCTTGTTTTTCTGGTGTCAAAGCGTCGTATCCCGGATCTATTTGGCGGGCATTATCTTCTAAGCTGATGTCAGGATTTTGTTCTTTGTTGCCGAGAATCCAAGATTCTCTTTCTGTCACGCACTGGTCCCGAAATTCGGTGGTTGCTAATTCGTAACCCCAATCTCGGAAAGCTCCTTCGGTGTATTTCATGATGTTACCTTTGTGCACCAAAGTTACTTGCTGCTTTTCTTTCGGCAACCGCAAAGCGTGGGTGATGGCGCGCCTTACCAAGCGCTGCGAACCGCTTTTGCTAATCGGTTTAATTCCGATTCCCGAATCGAGGCGAATTTGTTTTTTGCCGTGTTCTGGTGTGGCTGGAATTAACTCATTATTGAGGTATTCAATTAATTTGTTGCCGATTTCACTGCCTTTTGCCCATTCAATTCCGAGGTATATATCTTCTGTATTTTCCCGGTAAATAATTACGTCTAGCAGTTCGGGAGTTTTGTGCAATGATGGGGTGCCATCATAATATTTGCAGGGTCGGACGCAGGCGTAAAGGTCAAAGATTTGCCGCAAAGCTACGTTTAGCGATCGAATTCCGCCGCCAATGGGAGTTGTCAGGGGGCCTTTGATGGCGACTCCGTATTCTTTGATAGCGTCTAGGGAATCTTGGGGCAGATATTGGTATGTACCGTAGACATCGCAGGCTTCGTCGCCTACATAGATTTTAAACCAGTTGATTTTACGATCGCCACCGTAGGCTTTTTCTACCGCAGCATCCATGACTTTCTGGGATGCTGGCCACAAGTCAACACCGGTACCATCGCCGCGGATGAAGGGAACGATCGGGTCATTGGGGACGATCGGCAAACCGTCTTTGAATGTAATTTTAGAACCAGTTGTGGGGGCTACAATCTTTTGGTACATATCTTAACAGTGCGGATAGCAATTCTTCTTATTTTGCCACGATTGTCTGTATAAATTGCAATAAATTTTAGATAATTAATTTTTAACCGCAGATGGACGCAGATAAACGCAGATTTTTTTTGATTCTGTCTGCATTTATCTGCGATTTTATTCTTTTTGCATATTCTTCTTCACAACCCACAAAATACACCAGATAACTATAATCACCACAACTATTTTGGAAACAGGAGCCAGATAATCATCTACAAGTGCATAATTTTCACCGAGTTTATAGCCGGCAAAAGTGAGGAAGCTCACCCATAAAATAGTGCCGCCTGTTGAGTAGAGTAAAAATGGGATTAAAGGCATATTGTTGATGCCAGCGGGCAGTGAAATCAGGGTGCGAACTCCGGGGACGAGACGACACAAAAATACGGCTTTGTTGCCGTGTCTGTTAAACCATCTATTTGCTTTGTCAATATCTGCGCCGGATACTGTGATCCATTTGCCGTATTTGTCGGCTAAATCCCTCAAGCGTTCTTCGCTCAATAATTTACCGCCATAGTACCAGGGAAGTGCTCCGAGAACGGTGCCGATGACTCCTGCTGCGATTGCTGGTGCCAACTGCATATCCCCCTTCGATGCGGTGAATCCTGCCAGCGGCATGATCAATTCTGAGGGTATGGGCGGGAACAGGTTTTCTAAGAACATTAACAGCCCAATTCCCAGATAACCCATCGACTGCATTGTGTTAGTTATCCATTCAACCATTTTGATTTAATAATTTGGTAATAGGTACTTGGTAATTGTCTCATTTTGCTCGTTCCTAGGCTCTTGCTCGTTCCTAGGCTCTGCCTAGAAACGCATATCTAGAGGCTCTGCCTCGACTTCAAATACGGGAGGCAGAGCCTCTTTGTATTCATTCCCAGGCAGAGCCTGGGAATGAGAATACGACAATAGCAGAGCCTGGGAATGAGAAATACTATGCTTAAGTGCCCGAAGTCCAAGAGTTGGTGTACTCAATTTGCTCGGCTGTCAAGGTATCAATTTGAATACCCATTGCTTGCAATTTTAGACGCGCGATTTCTTTATCAGCTTCCACGGGGATTGAGTGAATACCTGGCTCTAGTTTGCCTTTGTTGATGACAAGATGTTCGGCGGCTAAAGCTTGGTTGGCAAAGCTCATATCCATGACGGCGCTGGGGTGTCCTTCGGCGGCGGCTAAGTTGATTAAACGGCCTTCGCCTAATACAATAATCGACTTGCCATTATTGAGACGGTATTCTTGAGTGAAAGAGCGCACTGTCTTCACGCCAGTGCTTTTTGCACCGAGAGATTTGAGGTCAATTTCAATGTCAAAGTGACCGGAATTGCAAACCATTGCGCCGTCTTTCATGGTGTCGAAATGTTCGGCACGAATTACGTGTTTGTTGCCGGTAACGGTGATGAAAATGTCCCCCACGGTTGCTGCTTCGTCCATCGGCATGACGCGGAAACCGTCCATCACTGCTTCGATCGCCCGGATCGGATCGATTTCAGTCACAATTACGTTAGCACCCATGCCACGAGCCCGCAGTGCCGTGCCTTTGCCGCACCAACCGTAGCCTGCAACCACAATATTTTTACCGGCTAACAGGATATTGGTAGCGCGGATAATTCCATCTAGGGTAGATTGACCGGTACCGTAGCGGTTGTCGAAGAAGTGCTTGGTGTCGGCGTCGTTAACGTTCATTGCTGGGAAAGTCAGCACGCCATCTTTTAACATCGCCCGCAGACGCACGATGCCTGTGGTGGTTTCTTCTGTGGTGCCGATTAAATCGGAAATTTGGTTGGGACGGTGTTGGATCAGGGCGGCGACTACATCGCTGCCGTCATCAATGATAATGTTGGGGCGATGATCGAGGGCTGTATGGACGTGACGTTCGTAGGTAGCTGCGTCTTCTCCTCTCAGGGCGTAGACGGAAATGCCGTAGTCTGCAACTAGGCAAGCTGCTACGTCGTCTTGAGTGCTCAAGGGGTTGCTGGCAATGAGTACGGCGTCTGCACCACCTAGTTTGAGGGCGATCGCCAAATGGGCTGTTTCTGTAGTAACGTGGCAGCAAGCTGAAATGCGGATGCCCGCGAAGGGTTTTTCTTTAGCGAAGCGTTCTTGAATTTGGCGCAACACCGGCATTTCCCGGCCTGCCCACTCGATGCGTTGTTTTCCCAAGGGGGCTAGGGATAAGTCTTTGACTTCGTGTTTAATCTGAACTGATGTTGCAACCATTTATGTTATTTCTCAGAAATCATTCAACTTTGTTAGTTTTACCAGATTACCAGATTAACCGATCGACCTGCAAGTTCCCGGATTAGATCGAATTTTAGCTCGCTTGGATTGTGTTGAATTTGGATGAAGTTCGATAACCCGTACCAGTATAATTGACGTAGGTTAAAATACAGAGATTTGTAAGGGCAATCGCTATGACGACAACGACAGCGACTAGAAAACTCACACTAGAAGAATACCTTGTTTATGACGATGGGACAGACACCAAATATGAACTCATAGACGGAGAATTAGTTGAAATGCCTCCAGAAACGAATCGAAATAACCGAATTGCTATTTACCTGCTGTCAGAATTTCTCAAGCTCGTTCCTTTATATCTGATCTGTTGCAAAGATACGGAGATTGTGGTGACGGGTCAACGGACTCGCGTTCGTTTGCCAGATTTGATGATATTAACAGAGGAATTATTCGCGGCGATCGATGGCAAACGAGCTACAATTACGCAGGATATGCCACCACCTGCTTTAGTAGTTGAGGTGGTTTCTCCGGGTAAAGTGAATGAAGATCGAGACTACCGCTACAAGCGATCGGAATATGCCGCACGGGGAATTCTTGAATACTGGATCGTTGACCCCAGTCAAGCAAAAGTTACCGTGCTGACGCTGGTAGATGGACTGTATGAAGAAGCTGTTTTTCAAGGAAGCAATTCGATCGCATCGACGACTTTTCCCGATCTGAAACTCACCGCAGCACAAGTTTTAGGAGCCGGGGAAACATAACCTATTTCAGGATATGTCGAAAAAAAGCTCAAATATCGACGTGTCGATCGGCTCGACATATTTATCAAGCAAAAGGCGAGCCAATCTTCTATCGGCGCGCCTGTAAATCTTATTCTTTTTTATCAAAAGTAATTGACTCGATCGCTGGCACAAAACACTAGGAAACTGTTTTGTTGGCGCGACGGCGGCGACGTGCTGCAATCAAGCCACCAAAACCAATAGCCAAACCAGTCATCGTAATCGGTTCGGGAACTGCTTCGGCACTCACGGTAAAGTCTTGGAAGTCTGCGTCTAGACCATTACCGCGATCGTCGAAGGAGATTAGGGTGCTGCCGTTGGATAGAGAACCTGTTCCGTCTGTGAATTGTCCAGCAGCTTGGAACGTAGAAGTCATTTCTTGGTTGAGTGCGTTCCATAAGTTCGACCCGCCAAACACTGCTTGTTGGCTGCCATTGGAATTGGTGTTGAGGGTAGATGTCGAGTAGACAGTGCCGTTGTCGCCACTTGCCAGTCCCAAAGTGTAAACTTGGTTTGCCAAGAACTTGAAGACTACTGAGCCTGAACCCAAGACTGTATCGCCGAGAGATCCTTTCCACTCGTTACTGTCGCCGTTGTCTGAGGATTTGGTTTCAGAAAACAAGCTGGTAACTTTAGCGATTGTCGAATCGTTTACGGTGTAAATTCCCAAAGAGGAAGTGAAGCCACCGTGAGATTCTTTGAACTTAAAGTTGACACTTGTATCTTCCTGGAACTTGATGCCGCTAGTGCCAAATGAGAAGGCGTGGGCTGGAGCGGTGGCCCCTAACAAAGCGGTGGCAGCGGCGGTGGCAGTGAGAGCAGATAAGAGTTTGTTGTTCACAGTAAATATTGTTTTTAACCGGTTCTACAGTTTGATTATCGGACATATTTGCACGATTGTTTCGACTCTTGGCGAGTTTATACAGACTCTTCATCAAGTCTTTACACAGCCTTCACATTAGTGGAAAATCTGCTGGCTGCAGGGGAGGTCGATCGATAAAAATACGCGCCAAAAATCTCCGCTTCGCACCTTGAAACCTTGCATTTACGAGCGGGGCGGGATTATTATAAAAACTTATTACTTCTAGAGCGATTTTACTACATTTCGTTAACTTTCGATCGAAACTCGATCGCCTGAAAATCAGAACATACCGCTGTAGCGTTCCTCAGCCCAAGGTTCGCCCCGTTCATGATAACCGTTGCGTTCCCAAAAGCCCAATTTTTGAGACTCTGTGAACTCGAACCCGTTAATCCATTTGGCGCTTTTCCAAGCATACAGGTGCGGGACTACCAGTCGCATTGGGCCGCCGTGGTCTGGGGACAGGGGTTCGCCGAAGACGGTATGGGCGAAAAAGTTTTCTTCTCGGATCAAGTCTGCGATCGCAATATTGGTCGTGTAGCCGCCGTAGCAGTGTTCCACGACGTGCAGGGCTTTGGGATCGACTACTACGTGGTTCATGAAATCTGTGACTTTCACTCCCGTCCACTGCACGTCTAGTTTTGACCATCGAGTAACGCAGTGAAAATCGGCGGTGAAGTTACTTTGGGGCATCGCCTGGAAGTCAGACCAGGTGAAGGTTTTTTCTGTTACCAACCCCCACACTTTCAATTCCCACTCTTCCATGTTGACTTTCGGTGTATCGCCGTAAGTGAGGACGGGGAAGCCGTTAGCAAGGTATTGACCGGGGGGGACTCGATCGCTGTTCTCGGATTCTGGCTTGCGAAAAAATTTGCCCAGCATTTATTTACGCTCTACCGCAACTGATTGCAATGCCAGTATAGCTTGCAGGGGTGCTTGCACTGGACGCCACTCGATCGAAGATTTGGCCTTTTGGCCAATGCTTTTTACCTAATCGAGGGCGAAAATGGAAAGTTACCAAGGTGACGCCACATGAGTAAGTACATAATCTTTAATTATATCCTATTTAATTATGGATTTCTGAGATTTTCAGGTGCTGTTAGAATATGGTGTTATAGATCACATACAAAATATTTGATGGGGTAAAAACAATGATCGTAACTTGCTTGATTCCGTTGACCCTCTGTTTGATTGCTGCGGTGATTACGACAGGGACTGACAGAAGAACGCTGGATGGAATACCCGGCCCGATGGCGGCAATCATTGGGGTGGGTTGTTTAATTTGGTTTGTGGCGGTGTGTCCTTGGCCGATCGAACTCGGTTTGGTGTTGGCGGTGCTGGTTTTGGGCAAACACTACCTGCAAAATATCTTGAATTTAGGATAAATTTTTGTGGCTAGCGCTGGTAGAGTGACTGGAGCGCGATCGGGGTGCTATTTTTTTTTAATAAATTTTCCAAGTTTGCAAGATGCGCGGGCGTACCTTGCCACTATATTTTGGTGACATACTCCTCCACCTGAAGGTACGGGGATTGTAATTTAGGGTTCATCGAAGTCCACTTGCTATTTCTGGTTTCCCATCAATAGTAGAGCTAGTATTTTCCTGATGCTTTCCCTCAGACGAGGCAGCTTTCTGAAGTGCGGGGCTTTAAACCCAAATTTTCGGTAAGTCCACCTAATTAACAGTAAGCTTTAGATAGCTAAAAAGCTTACTGCATAAGTCTTCTTACTTCTTCCTTCTTGCTGACACTAGATTGGCAAGCGATTGATATCTTTATTAGAACCAATTACTACCATCGCCTCACCCTTTTTTAAACGCTCATTTGGCTGCGGATTGATCTCAAATTTGTTAGCCCTACCGACGGCTAGCAAGTTCAAACCGTATCTGCGGCGGAGTTCCAAGTCAGCGATGGTTTTGCCGTCAAACTTTTCAGGGACGAGCAACTCAACTATACTGTGATCTGGGTCGAGGTCAAAGCGTTCTAAAATGCTGGGTTGTGTGAGAATGCGGGCCAAAGAGCAGCCCATTTCTCGTTCGGGAAAAACTACATGATCGGCCCCGACTTTTTTTAACAGTTTTAGATGAGTTTCCGAAGAAGCTTTAGCGATCACGTGCTTTACCCCGCCTTCCTTAAGATTTAGCGTTGTGGTAATGCTTTCTGCTAGGTAATTGCCGATCGCCACAATTACTGTTTCAAATTCAAATATACCGGCTTCAGCAAGAGCGCTAGGCTCAGTAGAATCTAACTGCAAAATGTGAGCTGCAATGCGATCGCTCAAAGCTTGAGTCACTTTTTTATCGTCGGTATCCACCCCCAGGACTTCGTAACCTAAGCTGTGTAAAGTCGAACACACAGCTTTGCCGAAACGCCCTAAACCAATAACTGCAAACTGTTTGTTTTCGGCGCGCAAACTGCGAAAAAATTTCAAAGATGATAGGTTCACTAAATATCCAGCGCTGAACGTCTTGCTTTGTGAATTTTAGCAGAGACAGCGCCGCCTCCTTGTAAGTTTTTGGTATGTAGTGAACTACCACACACTTCCGCTATCGCGGTAAGTGTGGGCTTCTCCCTTCAACAACCATCGCCGCCACAGTAGTAGACTTACGCCCATACTGTTTTGGTCTTACATAGCCTTCAGGAGCAATAACG
>JAAUPI010000142.1 GCA_012035135.1 Microcoleus sp. CSU_2_2 | reverse complement strand
CTGCTTGTGGCTTATCGATAGACCGCGATTTGAACGCCAGTTTAAATATTTTAAATTGGGAACCCTTGGCTTGAGGGGGATAGCCTGCTTACCTTGGGATGGCCGACCACTCAATAGCGCAGGAAGTGAACTCTGAATTTTGGTTAAAGATAGCTTTAGCTAAGTTTGGGTAAGTTTTACGAAGCAGAGACCGCCCCACAGAGACCGGAGACAGAAAGGCGATCGATCGAACAAAGTATTTTGACCTAAAGAGGCAGAAACCCATGAACTTTCAGTTTCACCAAGGTTATTCCAACACAGTCCATCAGCAATTTGTCCATGTAACCAAAAGAATGTCAAAGTCTTTATCGTTGGGTTTGGCAATTTTGTTGGGAACAAGTACAGTGTTACTGAGCAGCGACAAAGCTTTTGCATTAGAAAATGTCACCGTGAAATACGGCGCTGTTGATGTAACTTTACCAATGAGCGACTTGCAAAGCTTTGCACAAACTGGCAAACCCTCATCTCAACTGCAAAGTGTTCTCAGTCTTGCCAAACAAACTCCAGAGTCAGTGCGCGAAATATTAACGCGAGAAGTAGCTTTAGATTCTCAATTAGTATCGCGGCTGGCAACTACTTACTTCGGGGAAATTGTGCTGAAACAATTGGGAGAAGTTGCTTATGCACCCGCAACTCGCGCTCAAAGTGGCCCAGCACTACGGGATGCTTTGCTAGCAGCTTCTAAAGATGGCAAAATATCGCTGATCGAAGTGATACAAAATTACACACCTCCGGCTTTAGAAGTGGATGGAAATCAAGCTGTGGCAATCTATCAGCGAGTCATCAAAGATTTGCAAGATATGCAGGCTATGTATCAGAATTCCCCAGCTTTGCAAAATACGGCCGGTCAAGCAAGACAAATGATTTGTCAGCCGACTTCCTCATCTGGGGCTGGGAAGTAACTCGCGTTGGCGGTAATGGGCAATTAGCCAAACAGTAGACTGCTTGCGTAAGTTTTTGATTTGTAGAGCAACCGCAGATGCAAGGCAGATCAACGCAGATCAACGCAGATAAATGCGCCTTTTACTGACGATCGATTCTTTAGCCCATTTCTTGAGATAATTGCTCCGCTACCCGTTTGAGGCGGCGGAGTTGGTCTTTCATATCTTTCTGCGTCCAAGGCGCTGCAAACCGATTGAAACCAAATCGAATTAAAGGGTTGGGAATCTCAAATTCAAAGCGGTTAACTAAGAGCGTCCCTTGGCTTTGGGGCTGGCATTCCCAACGATCGCGCCCTTTAAAAAATCCGTCAAACCCCCACACAATTAGACCAGGTTCTCGCTCCACCACCATGCTCTCTAAAGTGGGTTGCAAAATAGGAATTTTTATGATAAATAGACTGCGACTCCCGACAGCAGTATCCCATTCACCCTCGGGATCGCAGCGCAGCATCGGATTTAGCCACTTGTGCATCAAAGTGCGATCGCTGATACAGCGCTCCACCAAGGTAGCAGCAGCACGAATTTCAATTGATTGCTCGAAAACTTGACGAATTGACATGGAAACCTGCAAGCTAGAAGCGTATTCTTATAGTTTCCTATTTTCCTTGTCAAATCAGATGTTAACCTGAGAAAAAAATGAATGAAACTTGGCAAGAAATCACTCAACCGACATGGGCCCGAATAGCGGCTCTGTCCGATCGAATGTTGGCACAGGCCCAGCCCGCGCCGAATCCGCTGGCTGAGGCCGAACGCGGAATTAACAATCTATTTCAGGGCTCAAACATTGGAAATCTAATCTGGGCAGTAGGTATTCTGCTAATTGGATTGATAGTAGCAGCGCTCGTCTCCTCTTTAATCGGGGGACTGCTCAAGAAGACTACGATCGACAATCGTCTCGCTGCTTGGATTACTGGCCGCCCAGATGGAGAAGAGGCTCCGCAAGTGGAAAAGTGGATTTCCACAGCGGTGTTCTGGATTATTTTTATCTTTTTCCTGGTAGCCTTTTTCAACCAGCTAAATCTAACGGCTGTCTCGCAACCACTCAATACTTTTCTCAATCAAATTACTGGTTTCTTGCCGAAGTTAGGCGGCGCGCTAATTTGGTTGGGAATTGCTTGGGTGTTGGCAACTGTCGCTAAATTGGCGGTATCGCGGGCGATGCGGACTTTTAGCGTTGACGAGCGCTTGAACGAACAGGTGGGAACTGCACCCACCGAGCGCCCTTTGCTGCTGAGCGATACTCTAGCGAATGCGCTTTACTGGTTCATTTTTCTACTGTTTTTGCCACTGATTCTCGACTCGCTGGAAATGCAGCAGGCTCTGCTACCAGTGAACAATTTGCTCAACCAAATTCTGGCGGCAATTCCGAAAATTTTGGAAGCTGTGCTGATCGGGTTTGTCGGCTGGCTGCTGGCTATGGTGGTGCGACGGATTGTCACTAACCTGCTGGCTGCTGCTGGGACGGACAGTTTGGGCGCTAGGTTTGGCATTTCGCGGACTGCGGGCGGGCAATCACTATCGTGGATTATCGGCACGGTTGTGTATGTTTTGATTTTGATTCCCACGGCAATCGCAGCTCTCAATGCTTTAGATATTCAGGCGATTTCGCAGCCGGCAATCGCGATGCTCAACGACATTTTGAGCGCGGTTCCCAAAATTTTCACCGCAGCATTGATTCTGGTGGTTGCTTATATTTTGGGGCGCTGGATCGGCGATTTGGTTACTAATATCCTGACCGGAATTGGCTTTAACAATGTCTTTTCTTGGTTGGGAATGCAGCCGAAGCAGCCTGTGAGGGTAATGCCACCGCCGATACACCCGATCGATCCCGAAGCAACGATACTTCAGCCGGAACCGGAACTCCCAGAGCGCACTCCTTCTGAGTTTGTGGGAATTGTGGTGCAAGTGGGCATCATCCTGTTTGCTGTGGTGGCGGCTACTGACGTGCTGCGGATTCCGGCGCTGACGGCGATTGTCAGCGGTATTGTCGTGATTGCAGGACGGGTGCTGTCGGGTTTGATCGTATTTGCGATCGGTCTGTATTTGGCGAATCTGGCGTTTAATTTGATTGCCAGTTCTGGAACTCGCCAAGCCCGACTTTTGGGCCAAACGGCTCGGATCGCGGTGATTGCTTTTGTTGGGGCGCTAGCGCTTCAACAGATGGGCATTGGCAGTGATATTGTGAATTTGGCTTTCGGGCTGCTGCTTGGGGCGATCGCAGTTGGAATTGCCCTAGCTTTTGGCTTGGGCGGGCGCGACATTGCGTCAGAGCAAATTCGCGATTGGTTAGCGGCTTTTAAACAAGATAAGACGCCGCGTTTGTAAGTCTAATTGATAAGTCTCAAAAATGGCGTTTGTCAAGGACAAACGCCATTTTTTTATGCTTAGTCAATCTCATCTGCTAAAATAAAATCAGCGAGAATTGAGGAGACTTAAACCGTGACAGTTATCACTCAAATCAAAGAAGAAATAGAATATCCCAGCAGCGACGGAGAACCGATGGCGGAAAGCGATATCACCCGCGACTACATGACTTACGGCGTGGAAGCTCTGAAGCTGTACTTTCAAGGGCGATCGGATGTGTACGTATCAGCAAATTCTTTCATATATTACGAAGAAGGAAATAATCAGGCTGTTGTAGCACCAGATGTGTATGTAGTGTTTGGAGTAGCAAAAAGGCAAAGAGATAATTATAAAGTCTGGCAAGAAAACGGCATAACTCCGCAGTTCGTCCTAGAAATAACATCGGAAACAACTCAAGATAAAGACCAAGAAATAAAACCCGATATTTACAAAAAACTGGGAGTAATAGAATACTTTCAGTACGATCCGTCCGGGGATTATCTCAATCCAATACTGCAAGGAGTTCGTTTAGTTAACAACCAGTACGAGCCAATTGAAGTAAATAATATCAGCTTCGATACGTTGTGGGTGTACAGCGAAGTATTGGGACTGGAATTGCACGTAATTTCGGGAGAAATGAGGTTCAGAAATCCTCAAACAGGAGAGTTTCTCAAAACTCATAGGGAAGAGCAAGAAGGGCGGTTGATAGCCGAGTCAGCTTTTCAAGAATCCGAACAAGCGAGACTGGCAGAACAACAAGCGAGACTGGCAGAACAACAAGCGAGACTGGCAGCCGAGTCAGCATTGCGATCGGTCGTTGCTCAAATGTTAAATTCGGGAATGACTTTAGTACAAGTTGGAGAAATGATGAATTTACCAATATCGGAGGTGCAGCGATTAATAGGAGAAAAAGAAGAAAGAGCATATCCCAGCAGCGATGGAAAACCGTTCGCAGAAAACGAATGAGCGATCGCCTGCTAAAATAAAAACAGCAAGAATTGAGGAGAATTAAACCGTGACAGTTTTCACTCAAATCGAAGAAGAAATAGAATATCCCAGCAGCGACGGAGAACCGATGGCGGAAAGCGATATCACACGCGATTACATGACTTATGGCGTGGAAGCTCTGAAGCTGTACTTTGAAGGGCGATCGGATGTCTACGTATCAGCAAATTCTTTCGTCTATTACGAAGAAAGAAATAATCAGGCAGTTGTGGCACCAGATGTCTACGTAGTATTTGGAGTATCAAACAAGGAAATAAAAACCTATAAAGTCTGGAAAGAAAACGGAATCACCCCGCAGTTTGTCCTAGAAGTAACATCGGAAACAACGCAGGATAAAGACCAACTAATCAAACCAGAGATTTACAAAAAACTGGGAGTGATAGAATACTTTCAGTACGATCCATCCGGGGATTATCTCAATCCAATTTTACAGGGAACACGCTTGGTAAATGGCGAATACGAGCCGATTTTCGTTAACAATATCTCCTTCGATACGCTGTGGCTATACAGCCAAGTATTGGAATTGGAATTGCACCTAATTTCAGGAGTATTGAGGTTTAGAAATCCTGAGACAGGAGAGTTTCTCAAGACTCATAGGGAAGAACAACAGGGTCGATTGGCCCAACAACAAGGGCGACTGGCAGCCGAAGCAGCACTTCAACAATCCGAACAAGCGCGGTTGGCAGCCGAAGCAGCTTTTCAACAATCCGAACAAGCGCGGTTGGCCCAACAACAAGCAAGGCTGGCGATCGAGTTAAGCTTGCGTGCGGTCATTTCTCAACTGTTAAATTCAGGTATGAATGTAGTGCAAGTTGCACAAATGGTAAATTTACCAATATCGGAAGTGGAGCGATTAATAGGAGAAAAATAGGGACGATAGTAAATCCGTTAGCATCGGAATTCTTCGATCGACTACACCCTGTATCAATGTCAACCGCCGATCGATCTCGAAGAAACGATTACAATTAACCGAGAATTTCCCATAACAATATCGCCGAAATTCCTAGCAAAATCACTCCGGCGGCTCTCTCCAAAGTTTTCGGAGCAATCCGACTTGCTAGCCACCTTCCCAGCAATACTCCCAGCAAACTAGTAGCCACCAAAGCCAACCCCGCACCGGCAAAAACCATCCCAGGATTGTGAGATTCAGCCGTCATCAGTAAAATCGTGAGCTGCGTTTTGTCTCCAATTTCTGCCAAAAAAATAGTGACAAAAGTTGAAGCAAAAACTGCCCAATACTTCTGGATCGGTCCCTTTTTTTGTTTGCAAACATCTGGATTAGAACTAATTGAAACTCGCTCTGGTTCTGCAGAAGTTAGATCCGGAAAACTGTCACAAACGTCTTTTACTTCTAGTTGTACTGGTTGCGGTAAATCGGAATTGGGGGTGGTTGACTCAGAATTAGACAAGGTTGGGGACACAGAATCAAGTTTCACAGGTAATCTGGCTAAACGCTATTTATAGCAGTTGACAGTTGACAGTTGACAGTTGACAGCTTGCAGTGAGCTTGCCGAACTGTTGACAGTTGACAATTGATTTTACCCGAATCAAACTGTTTGCGGCTCTTGGGTTAAGTGCCGTAAGTTCGATCGCCCGCATCTCCCAACCCAGGCACGATAAAACCCTGTTCGTTCACTATCTCATCGATCGTTGCCGTGTAGATATTCAAGCTTGGATATTCCGCACTCAGCCTCTTCAAAGCCGGAGGAGCGGTAACTACAGATATAATCCGAATCAAGTTCGGCTCAATTCCCCTCGCAGTCAATTCATTCATTGTTGCCACAATCGTCCCGCCAGTCGCCAACATCGGCTCGCTAATTATTACCCGCGTTTCCGGGTTAAACTGCGCCGGCAATTTGTTTAAATAACAACTCGGTTCCAGCGTCTCCTCATTCCTAGCCATGCCGAGGTGGTAAACCGATGCTAGTGGGACTACCGTCTGAATCCCCTCCAGTAGCGCCAGCCCAGCCCGCAAAATCGGCACCACGACTAACGGAGATTCCGGGTTAATAAACGTCGCCGGACATTCGCTCAAAGGCGTTTGCACCGTTGTTTCTACTGTCGGGAGCCAATCTCGAATTGCTTCGTAAGCCAACCAGCGTCCGAGTTCTGTCATCGCCGAACGAAACAAAACTGATGGTGTGCTGACATCGCGGGCGACAGCCAGCCAGTGCCTGATTAACGGGTGAGGCGGAACGTAGACGCGCAGTTGCAGGGGCATTTAGAAAATTGGGGAGTTGCTAGGTTTAAAAGATTTGAGGCTGTGCGATCGATCCTCTTCGAGGACTTTCCTTCGGATCGCTTCGCTAACGCTAACGGTCGATCGCTTGTTTTGTGAACTTACCACATACCTGAAGCGTATACAAGCATTCCACTAGAACCCATGCACCACTTAATTTCCGTCACCTTATTGAAAAATCTGCTAATAGTATTGACATAAATTAGCAATAAGGTTATATTGATTTTCAGTGTTCTCCTCTCAAAGGATCGGCAGACGGGGGCAGTCGGCAATGGTAGACTGTTCCCGCATTTTTTTTTGAAAGGCGCACGGGGAATTGGTAATTGGGCATAGGACATAGGGCATCAGTAGCCCCCTCCCCTTCTTCCCTCTCTCGCTCTCCCGCTCTTTCCCTCTCCCGCTCTCCTCTTCTTCCCCTCTCTCACTCTCCTCTTCTTCCTTCTTCCCTCTTCTGGAGCGATCGCCTGTAAAATTGTAGAAATATTAAGATTTTCAACCAAATGCCTGCTCCCACCCAATCCCAGTTATTTGCTGACACCCCCCGCCCGAGTGCCCGAGAGTTTGATGCGATCGTCATCGGTTCCGGCATTGGCGGACTCGTCACTGCAACCCAGCTAGCCGCCAAGAAAGCCAAAGTTCTCGTCCTTGAAAGCTACCTGATTCCGGGAGGTAGCGCTGGATATTTCGATCGAGAAGGCTACAGATTTGATGTCGGGGCCTCCATGATTTTTGGGTTCGGACAGCGTGGCACCACCAACCTCCTCACGCGCGCCCTCGAAGCCGTCAATGTCAGTCTAGAAACCATTCCCGATCCCATACAGCTTCACTATCACTTACCGGGCGGTCTGGAACTTGAGGTTCCCCAGCTTTATGATAAATACTTGCAAGAATTAATTGACAGATTTCCCCAAGAAGCAGAAGGAATTACCAAATTTTACGGTGAATGCTGGAAAGTCTTCAACTGCCTCAACGCAATGGAATTGCTGTCGCTGGAAGAACCGCGATATCTGATGCGAGTCTTTTTCCAGAATCCTTTTGCTTGTTTGGGGCTGGTAAAATATCTACCTCAAAATACAGGCGACATTGCGCGGCGCTACATAAAAGACCCTATTTTGCTGAAATTTATTGATATGGAATGCTACTACTGGTCAGTAGTACCCGCAGACTTGACGCCGATGATCAATGCCGGAATGGTATTTTCTGACAGGCATTACGGCGGCATTAATTATCCCAAAGGCGGAGTCGGTCAAATCGCCCAAAAATTAGTAGAAGGATTAGAAAAAGCGGGCGGTCAAATTCAGTACAAAGCTAAGGTGACAAAAATTCTTACAGAAAACGGCCGCGCGGTGGGAGTGGAATTAGCAACGGGCGAAGTTTATCGGGCAAAGCGGATAGTTTCTAATGCGACGCGTTGGGATACTTTTGAGAAATTGCTGCCCGCAACAGAGATGCCCGCTAGCGAGAAAAAATGGCAAGAACGCTATCAGAAATCACCGAGTTTCTTGAGTTTGCATTTGGGAGTGGAGGCAAACGTAATGCCTGCGGGGACGGCGTGCCACCACATTTTGTTAGAAAACTGGGACAAAATGGAAGCCCCGGAGGGAACTATTTTGGTGTCTATTCCGACCATGCTCGACCCAAGTTTAGCACCGGAGGGATATCACATCGTTCATGCTTTTACGTCGAGTTGGATGGAAGAGTGGGAAGGGCTTTCGCAGCAGGAATATGAGGATAAAAAAGAAGAGGCGGGAGGGAGAATTATCGATCGACTAGAGAAGATTTTCCCCGGTTTAGATGCAGGTTTGGATTATATGGAAGTTGGCACGGCGCGTTCTCATCGTCGGTTTTTGGGGCGCGAAGATGGAACTTACGGGCCGATTCCTAGACATAAGTTAATGGGTTTGTTAGGAATGCCGTTTAATCGAACTTCGATTCCTGGTTTGTATTGTGTGGGTGACAGTACGTTTCCGGGACAAGGTTTAAATGCGGTGGCGTTTTCGGGTTTTGCTTGCGCCCATAGAATTGCAGTGGATTTAGGTTTGTGATTGGCATTCCCATAAGTTGTAGGGTGCGTCGCCGTCGAAAATCCTCCACAAAAATCGACAATCTAATAGCGACGCACCTTATATCATGTGCGATCGATGATTTGGTATCAGTTACTACGAACCTAAAAGCCTGCGGATTTCCTGTTTGTAAGCAGCATTATTCAAGCCTTCACCGCTAGCAAGATCGGGGTCAATTTCCTGAGAAATCGCAGCAATTCGATCGGCTGTAGCCGGATGAGTGTTCAAAATACTAGGAGGAGAAGGTCTGTTGAGTAATTTTTTCATAAAATCAACCATCCCAGATTGAGCGTAGCCCGATCGTCCCATAGTTTGCAATCCCAATCGATCCGCTTCGTATTCAGCTTGGCGACTGTGGGGACGGCGCAAAGCCAATTCTACCCCAATCTGTACTGCCTGAGATCGATCGACTCCAGCAACGGAAGCAACACCAGAGGCAATCGCCATTTGACGCATTTGTTTAATAGCATGGCGAGCACTAATGTGAGCGATTTCGTGACTCATAACGCTTGCTAATTGAGCCTCATTATCCGCCGCCGCCATCAAACCTTTATTGATATAAACAAAACCGCCCATTGTTGCAAAAGCATTAATATTATCGTCGTCAACAACTTGAAAAGTATAAGGAATATTCGGGCGATCGCTCTCCTCGGCCAGTCGCTGACCGATGCGGTTGATATATAATGTAGCAGCGCGATCGTTGTAAATTTTAAACTCTCTGCCCACCAACTGCTGATTAATTTGCCTGCCAATAGTCACCTCTTGGCGATCGGACAAATTCGACAATTGAATAACTTGAATACCCCGAAAAATCAGTTCTGGCAAAGAAAATGCTTGCATCGGTTGTGGGGAAATCGCCCAGATACCCGCAGCTACAATCAGCGACAGAAACAGATAAATCCCGCGGCCGCAGATACGCCGGCAAGTCACCCAAAAAGTTGTTAACATGACAGATACGCGTGTAGGATAAACGGAAAAAGCCCCTAAATCCGCAGACGTATTTTGAGGCTGCTTTGTTGCCATTCTAGCTTTTTTATCCTGCGGTGGTACTGCGGCGGCGAGTATTAGACATCTGGCAAAAATCAGGTTTTGAACAGGCCCAAATGCCTGTTCCACAAGAATTATGGGAGATGTCTATTGGAAATTACGCAATAGGAAGAACTGCCCTAAGATTATTTCCAGTTTTGCCACGAACTATTAAATACAGAAGTACCCGGAAATGCGATCGGATTGGCATTTTGCTGCAACCGCAACTGCAACACCTCTAAATTCGGTTCGCGAGACGGCAATTCGTCCACCAATTCATAAGGTATAATCCCATTTTCTAGGGAAAAAGCAGCAGTAACTCCCGCAGCCACACCGGCAGACCATTCAAAAGAATGCACTCGATAAGCCGCCGCCGCCGTGTGGCTGACAGCAATACTTTTACCAGCTACTAACATATTGTCAATTTTCTGAGGAATCATTGCCCGCAGCGGAATTTGGAACGGATAAGCTTGGCCTTGACCTTTACGAGTGCCTTCTCGTTCGGTATTTCCTGGTGCTTCTGGGGGACTGTTGGTCATGCAAGGGTGAAAGTCGATCGCATAGTGACCGATACCAACACTATCTGGATAAATCCTAGCACGCGATCGCGATTTTGTATCTTCAACAGATTGACTTCCCACCCCCAAAGCCGGCGCATTCAAACCACCCACCGCCAACCACAAATTCCGGTACTCTTTCTCCGACAAATTCTGGCGATAAAAATCAGCCTTAAAATCAGTGCGAGACATATCAACTTCCCAGATTGTAAAGCCTTGAGGATCGTTGAAACTCGGGCGACCAATAATCCGCCTTCCTTCCCGCATATAAGGATATTTAGAAAGTCCGTGAACCGTCCCCATCGGCGAATCCAAGCCGCTCAACCAACGATTATTTGGATAAGGTTTTTTGACCCCATTTCCGAGCTGAGAATCAGTAGTACCTGTTACCAACCAGTAGAAATATCCCTTAGCGTGTTCCTCTCCGCGACGCAAAGTTTCTGTTCGCAAACCGCCCATCCATCCACCAGGTTGCAGTTGACTTGCTGTTTGCAATTGCTCGCGAGTGTAAATTAAATTATCCTGGGAAGTTCCGGGGCGGTAGTCATTCCCCCAAGTCCAATTTTGCATAGAAATATCCCCAGGATAAATCGGGAATTTTTTCGGATCAGAAGGGCGCGTTTCATCAGGTCTCATGCTCCTAATTTGGCGGTAGCTGAAAACCAAGGGAAAGCTGGCTAATCTCTGCAATTCGTAACTGTAGTAAGGAGCATATTGTTGATAAAAAGAAGGAACTTGGTGCTGTTGCGGTTCTTTAGTTGCTTCCATTGCAAAGGTGTAGGTAAAACCTTGAGTGCAATATGCGTCACCTGTGGGGCTTCCAGAAGAGGGTTCTAGAGGCGATCGGGGGTCAATTCCGAGGCGGTAGGGAACATCGGCAAGTGCGATTAATTCCCCGGTTTCAGTAGCATCTACAACATACCAATCCACAGGTCTTGGCTGGCGATTAGACTGGTTTGGTGGTTGAGGAATAAAGCGAATAATAGTTTTGTTAAATCGCGGCGAATTTTCGTAGCGATAGGCATCTTCGATAGTTTGAGAAAGGGGTTCATTGTTGATAGGCGGGGTGTTTGTGGCTGGTTTATGCTGAATCGCGATCGCACTTTTAATTTGCTGTCCGCTAACACTATTCCCCGCCACAGCCGGAGTAATTCCTAGTTCTTTAATAACAGTATTGGGAAACCATTTGAGCGTACCTTTACCTCTGCTGGCGGCATCCTGCAACATTTCAAACAGAATTTTGTGGCCGTCATAGGGCATGAAACAGGAATAGCTAACCCAACAACCGCCCGGATTTAACCTGCCGTAACGTTCCTTGATTCGCCGCCGCAATTCTAAGTAGCCACGGGGGTAAAATAAGAGCGATCGCTGAGTATCTCTTTCATCCAGTGCAGAGGTTCCTTGGGCGGAAATTTGGCCGCCTACCCAGTCAGTAATTTCGGTGATACAAACTGTACGGCCCGCCAGTAAACCTTCGTAAGCCGTAGCAGCACCTGCAAGTCCGCCACCTGCTACGAGAATATCGCAAGTTTCTTCCTTGTCAAGATTGCGTGGAGGCGCGGAAAATGCCGGATTAATAGCTGAGATCAGAGTAATTAAACCCAGGGCGACGCTGGCGATCGATCGACCTTTGAGCGAGAATAGATACTGTGGAAGTTTCATCGGAGATTGTTGGTTAAATTTTGACATAAGTAAAGACACTTATAGCGTCCAAATGTTTATTTTGCAATATACTGGTAGTTAACACTGCGGTCAGGGAAAGTTTTTTCGGTGCATGGGGTCTGATTACAGATAACGATAAAACAGCAGGCTTAACTCAATGATCGACATCATTAAATTCTCTAAATCATTACTACCTTTTGAGCGATTGACAATTCCAACAACTTTAAAATTATCGGAAGTTCTGGAAAGATTAGATGAAGCGGTCGAGCCGCCAAAAATGTTCAGAATGAACTTACTATTCCGGCGACCCAATAAACCTTATGAAGGAACAATTTCGGGCAACACCTTCAAAATTAGTCGCATCATCCGCGGTCGCAATTCATTTTTACCAGTGATTGAAGGGGAGATCCATCCCGAATCATTTGGTTGTTCCATAGCAATTAAAATGAGTTTATATAAAGTTGTGCTCATATTTACGATCTATTGGCTGTCGATAACTGGTAGTTTTTGGATATTAGCTTTATTAGCTTGGTTGGTCGATCGATCGGTAGGGCCAATATTTTTACCGATACTAGGAATGTTTATTTTCGGCTGGCTTTTGTGTCTCATTCCCTTTAAAATAGAAGCAAAAATGACTACCAAATTTTTATTCAACCTTTTCCGCGAGGAACTCGTAGATTAGATTAACTCTGCATTTAACATCCGCGTTAATCCGCGTTAATCTGCGGTTAAAACCCCCCAAAAAATCTGAATTACAATTAACCAATCAACTCAAAATAATCGCAATTTATCAACTATTATACCAATGCGTCAAAACCAACTAAAACAAAAAATCAAACAAGGCGAAACAGTTCTTGGTTTATTTATGAACTGTGCCTATCCCGCATTTATGGAAATCTGCGGTCATGCTGGATTCGACTTCGCCGTCATCGACATGGAACACGGTCCCTTGCACCCGCTGGCGGCCGAAGATTTGTGTCGCGCCGCCGACTGCACGGGAATTGCACCCGTCGTCCGCGTCCGCAAAAATGACGGCCCACAAATTCAACGAGCCCTCGACATCGGTAGTGCCGGCGTTCAAGTACCTCAAATCGAAACCAAAATAGATGCCGAAACCGCTGTCAAAAACGCTAAATACAATCCTATCGGTACGCGAGGTCTTTCCTTCGCCACACGGGCCGGACGTTACACTGCTGCGGGAAACAACATCACAGACAAACTCAACGAAGAATCCTTAGTGGTGATTCACGTCGAAGGTAAAGGCGGCATCGACAACCTCGCAGAAATTGTCAGAGTGCCGCATATTGACGTGATTTTTTTAGGTCCTTACGATCTTTCACAGTCTATCGGCATTCCGGGTCAAGTCCGCGATGCGCGAGTCATCGACATGATGCAAGAAGCCGTGCAAACCATCCGCAGTGCAGGAAAAGCCGCCGGTACTTTTGCCGAAAACCCTGAAACTGCCAAGCAGTGGATTGATGCTGGCGTTCAGTACGTGGCACTCGGGGTGGATGTTGCTGTTTTCCTGCGGGCTTGCCAGTCCTTGGTCAAAACGGTGCGGAATTAGTAGCCATCTTTACGAGATCTTTGCAATTTCTGTATTGTTTTTGACGACACCTACAAAAAACTTGAGTTAGACTAGAAATATACACCTCCTCAAGGCAAAACTTAAGAGGGGAGCAAGGCTTCATGGAGAATAATCTATGAAAACGGTAGTAGAATCCATCGATTTGGATTATGCTTTCATGTTTACTTTTAAAAAGGTAAACTCGATTAAGCTGGAAGGGTTCAAGAAGTTTTTTGACGATATGCCGATCGATCCTTATATTAGAGGAAAGTATCGATCGAGAAGATTGTCGCGGTTTATCGTCAATGGGAATGAGTTAGTTAAATTGCCTCATGGCTACTTGTTTCAAAGTAAAGAATACAATCCGGTGGTGGGAGATATCAGGCGCGAATTTGCCGAATTGGACGATCGGCTAATTGCGCTCGATAACTTCAAACAACTGATTTTTGCTTTCTTCGATTCATGCAAAATTCACCCGGAAGCTGAAATCGGAGTGCATCAAATCAGGACGAGTTGTTCGCCGCACAATTTCGGCAATCCCGCACCGGAAGGAATTCACCGAGACGGCACTGATTTTATCGGGATTTTCTCGGTCGATCGAACTAATATTGTCGGCGGAGAAACGCATTTGTACTTAGCTAAAAAAGAGAAGCCTGTTTTTAATAAAGTGCTGCATCCGGGGGAATTAGTGTTGGTGAACGATCACGAGTTTTTCCACTTTACTACACCGATCAAACCGGAATCAGAAGGGGTGGGAACTAGGGATGTCTTTGTGATCACTTCTCCGAGTTTGCTTACCGATTGAGCAAGAGGTTTGTAGTTGCGCTTTAGCGCTGAAATGCAAATACGTACCGAGTTTTTTTACTTGATTGCGGTGATTCACTCGGAGCGCCCAAGCGCAACTACTTATACCAAATCCGGGTTACTTACCCCTTTTATAATCTCGTAAATGTAGTAAATGTAGGGTGCGTCGCTACGAACAACTCTCGTTGCTATTGGGAGATCTCATAGCGACGCACCATACCAATTATAA